>JBFMCB010000055.1:0-16475 GCA_040754915.1 Chloroflexota bacterium
TAGGCTTCAATGAGAAGGGGAGTGAACTGCTCCCAGTTGATCACTTTATCCAATTGGACCAGGAAATGGTCCTCTGGGATAGCCATTGAGTAGATGAAGTCGCCGAAAAAGCTCTCCTTGAAGGTCTGCCTGAAGCGTTGTGGCATGGAGATAGCCTCCTGAACAAGATGCCGCATTATACCGCATTCAGACCAGTTTTGCGATCCCCGTTCAACACCCTTCGGTGCCGGGCATTTGTCTTTTCCCCCGCCCCGTGCTATAATTTCGCCGCTCCCGGCGATGAAGATGAGCACTGGCAAGGAAGCATGGCCCCAGAACGAACCTATCACGTCCTCAAGATCGCGCCCACCTCGTTCTTCTCCGACTGTGGATGCCACGTGCGCATCCTGGAGGAGGCGCGTATCCTGCGCAAGCTGAGGCACCAGGTTGCCATCTGCACCTACAACAACGGCAATGACATAGACGGGCTCCCCATCCGGCGAACTCTCCCCCTGCCATTCCAAAAGGACGTCAACATCGGCTCCTCCAGGCAGAAGATCGCCATAGATGCACTTGTCAACAGTTAGTCCGCCATACCGGCAACGGTCATATGATTTGAGTTCCATAATATGGTATCAAGCAACTCGCATATCCAAGCGCTCCTCTTTGATTTTGTAGGCGTCTTGTTATTGCAAAGAAACGACTATGTACCTGATGAAATGGTTGACGCTGTCGATGCTTTAGCCGGGCAAGTAGTAGATGATCACCAGTTCACAGAAACTGTGCTCAATGACTATCGCCTGCCAGAGCCGATGTTCTATTACATCCTGACAAAAATTGTGGACAAGTACACGCCATTTCACCCTTTATGGAACTTGCTACCAGAGTTGCGAAGGCGCTATAAGCTGGCGATTATCAACAATGGGACTTCGTTGACCCTTCCCTTGTTCAACGCCAAGTTCGGTATCAATGACAAGTTTGATGCATTTGTATCTTCCGCCGTCGAAGGAACACGCAAACCGGATACACAGATTTACTTGCGCGCCTGTGAGAGGTTAAGAGTGCCACCCGAACGATGTTTGTTTGCATAATCCGGCCCATGCCGACCAGCGATTCCGATGGATGCCGTCCACCCATTCCGGGCCATGCCTACCACCTGTTCCGGTGGCATGGCGTCCACTTTTTGGGGGACACCGGAATCCGTGGTTGCCCTGGTCCGGATTCGGTGGACGGCATGCTCCGGAATCTTGAGCGCATCTGGTCCGTAGCAGGCGGCGCTGGCTAATCTTTCAGTTTTGTGGCATTCTTTGCTTCCGACAAAGGAGACAATTCCCCTCATACACCTTCCAGGTATATTAACTTGACACCTTCTATTTAACTCAGTCTAGAACGAGATGCCTAATTGCCTCTAGTCTTCTGGCATAGTCTATTTGGTCGTGAACAAACTCTCGGTATTTTTCTTTTGAGGGAAAGAGACCAAGGACAAGTTCCTTATCGCAAATTCCCCTTCTTTCCGTTTCTAGCAATTCTGGCAGAGACAACCATCGAGGAGAAAAGGAAGAGAAAAGGGGACAGGCTACTTTTTCATCCCCAGATCGAAATCCCTGGAGGAGTGTAACCATTTGCTCGTCATCGTGCCCCTGGTGGACCACCCCGGGCGACCATGGGTGGCCTACGTGAGGCGACTATGCCTGGTACAGTCTAGGGCCATCAATGACGGTAGGTGAGGCGAAAACCTTGCACGGGCTGAGCCGAGCCATATGCCAAGGACTGGATAAGGTAACCATTCAGGCGTTGCTCACAGCCGCAGTTCAGAACCTGAAGCGGTTAGTCCAGAGCAAAGCCTGCTGCCTCAGGGAGAAGATAAGCGTGGCTTACCAATGTCTTGCCGGCGTAAGTTCCTCATTGCTTTCAGGAATGGTTGGGCAACAGCCCCATTTGATAGTACACCAAGACAATCGTGGATACTATCACCCTGCGGGGGAAGTTGGAAGGGGAAAAGGGGAATCATGATGCTCATGCAAAATTCCATGCGCGCACATCTCTGCTCTTCGAGATGGCCGAACTCGTAAAGTGGACGCTTCACGAACTCAACGTCTCTGCCGAGGCACCGGAACGAGGAACAGAGGAAAGGCGGCGGGCTGTGATCGGTGGATTAGGGAAGCGGCGTCTTGAGCCTGTCCTGGCTTATCAGCCAAAGGATATCGATCAGTCGCTCAGCCCTCGGAATTGGAGTTGCACTTGCAAGGGGGTTATGATATGCTTTGCATAGCGTCAAGAAGGTCAGAAAGAAAAGAATGGTGAGGAGAGTAGGCTGAAATGCGCGCCATAACTATTGAATTGCCCCCCGATTTGCGCGAAGCGTTGCGTGTTCCCGTTGCTGAGCAAGAAGCCCGCTTGCGGCGCGAGCTGGCCATTCGACTGTACGAGAAGGGGCTGCTCTCTTTTGGCAAAGCCCGCCAAGTGGCAGGATTGTCAAAATGGGCCTTCCATGAGTTGCTCGCGGCTGAGGGGATAGTGCGCCACTATGATGTAGAAGAACTGGAAGCCGACCTAGCGACCCTTAAGGCTCTTGAATGAAGGCCGTCTCGGACTCCTCCGTATTGATTGCCCTCAGCACCATCGGCCAGCTTTCGCTCCTCAGACACCGTTTTCTCCAAGGTTTTTAATCCCCGAAGCTGTCTGGCGTGAGGTTGTTGAGGCCAGCGCTTAAACATACCTCGTTAACCTAACGAGGCGTCGTTTGTCTGCGCCGCGTTGTTGACAGCCTCACTCCTTTGCGGTATGCTTTCGCCGGATGAAAAAACCCGGAGGTGTCAAGATGGTAAAGCTCACTTTCTACGGCCACGCGGCGGTGGGGCTCGACGATGGGACGAGCAACGTGCTCATCGATCCCTTCCTGACCGGTAACCCCAAGGCCACCGTAGGCGCAGATAAAGTGAGGGCCGATTATATCCTGATCTCCCACGGCCATGGCGACCACCTGGGCGACGCCGAGGCCATCGCCAAGCGCACCGGGGCCATGGCCATCGCCAACTTCGAGATCGCCACCTATCTGGGAAGCAAAGGCGTGAGCGCTCATCCCCTGCACATCGGAGGCTCGGTGAAACTTCCATTTGGCAAGGTGAAGCTCACCATCGCCCACCACGGCTCGTCCTTTCCGGATGGTAGCTACGCCGGGAACCCTTGCGGCTTCGTGGTGAGCATGGGAGGGGCCAATATCTATCACGCCTGCGATACCGGGCTCTTCTACGATATGAAGCTCATCGGCGAGCGGGACCCCCTGGACGTGGCCCTCCTGCCCATCGGGGACAATTTCACCATGGGGCCGGAGGACGCCGTGGTTGCCACTGAGCTCTTGAACCCCAGGGTGGTCATACCGGTGCATTACGGCACCTTCGACGTCATCCAGCAGGACCCACACCAGTTCAAGGCCATGGTCGAATCTAAAACCGGGGCCAGGTGTATTGTCTTGAATCCGGGCGAAAGCTACACCATAAATCCCTAACTTTATTCTCTACTCTCATGAAAGTCTTGCTCGTGGGCCCTAAATCCCATATCTGGACCTCTCCTGAACTCCTGCCACTGGGATTGGCCTATCTGGCGGCGGTTTTAGAGCAGGCTGGCCATGAGGTGCAGGTTTACGACGCGGTGGCCGAGGAGGAGCCCCTGGAACCGTTGCTGGACCGGGGTTTCGACCTGGTGGGCATCACCGCGGTGACTCCCCTGATCAAGCCGGCATGGGAAGTGGCAGCCCAAGCCAAGGCCCGGGCCGCAGTCACCGTCCTGGGTGGCCCCCATCCCACGCTCTTGCCCCATGAGTCCCTGGCCCAGCCCGCCGTGGACCTGGTGGTGCGGGGGGAAGGGGAGGATACGATACTGGAGATATGTAGGGCCCTGGAGCAGTTGGCAGACAGCGGCAAGGGTCTGGAGAAAACCAGGGAGTGGGATAGTGCCTTGGCCGGGATTCCGGGGCTGTCCTATAAGAAGTCCGATGGGCAGATCGTGCATAATCCCGGCCGGCCGTTGCGCCACGATCTGGATGGGCTGCCTTTCCCGGCCTATCACCGGTTCAAGATCCAGCGCTACTCCAACCTTCAGCCTCTCACCGACGGCATCCAGCGGAACCCCCGGGCGGTGACCGTATTGACCTCCCGCGGGTGCCCATATAGCTGCATCTACTGCTCCAAAAGCATCGAGGGACGCACCTGGCGGCCTCGCTCTGTGGACAGCGTCATCCAGGAGTGGCGCTGGCTGGTGCAGGAGGTGAAGGTCACCGAGATCGGGGTAGCCGACGATGTCTTCAACCTCAAGCTAGACCGGGCCAAGGAGATATGCCGGCGGGTGATCGGCGAAGGGCTGAACACCGTGCCCTGGGTGACCATCCACGGCATCCGGGCGGACCACACCGATCTGGAACTCTTCCAGCTCATGAAGAAGGCCGGGTGCAAGCGGGTGGGGTTCGGGGTGGAGAGCGGCAACCAGGCAATACTGGATTCCATTAAGAAACACCAGACCATCGACGATGTGCGCTCAGCCTTCCGCAATGCTAAGAAGGCCGGCCTGGCCACCATGGGCTTCTTCATGTTCGGCCTCCCGGGCGAGACCGCCCAGACCATGGACGATACCATCGACCTGGCTCTGGAGCTGGACCCGGAGATGGCCAACTTCATGATCACCGCGCCCTTTCCCGGAACTGAGCTATACGACATCGTCAAGAAGGACGGGCGCCTCTTCAGCCTGGATTGGTCCGACTACGCCATCCACGACGACCGGGCCCGCTTCGAGATCGGCACGGTGACCGCGGAGCTGGTGGAACGCAAGTGGCACGAGGCCTACCGGCGCTTCTACCTGCGCCCGAGCCGAGTGCTCCAGAAGGCCCTGCGCCCGGATACCTGGAAGAACCTGCCCCGCTACGTCGGCACCGCCCAGCGCCTCTTCGTGAACCGCGGCAAACATGCCCCGTGGGCGTAGCTGGATGATTTTCGATTTCAGATTGCCGATTGCCGTACGCAGATTAAATCTGTGCCATCTGTGAAATCTGTGGTCTTGCTACCTGCTACCTGTATGCAGCAATTGACCGAAGAAGATAGACATTGGTGGTTCGCCAGCCGCACCCGTGCTCTACTGGGGATGCTGGACCGGGCCGTGCCCCCCGGAAAGCTCCTGGTCCTGGACGTGGGCTGTGGGGCGGGAAACATGATCCACCACCTGAGCCGCTACGGGCAGGTGGTTGGCATGGACAATTTCCTCAAGCCCCTGCTGATCTGCCGCGGCCGCGGCTACCAGGCCCAGCTCGGCGACGCCGCCCACCTGCCATACGCCGACTCCAGCTTCGACCTGGTGGCAGTTCTGGACGTCATCGAACACTGCGACGACGATCAGCTGGCGTTAAGCGAATGCCAGCGTGTGCTGCGACCGGGTGGCCTCCTGGTGCTGACAGTCCCAGCCTTCCCCTGGCTTTGGAGCCACAACGACGAGATCAACCGCCACCGCCGAAGATATACCGGTGGGGAGCTCAAACGTAAGCTCTCGCAGGCGGGCTCCCGGGTGCGGCGTCTGGCCTATAATAACTTTTTCATCTTCCCATTGGCGGCTGGCCTGATCCTGGCGCGAAAAATCCTGGGCCGGAAACCGGCGCTCGCCGCCCCCGTTACGGACGAGGAAGCCTACCAGGTGGAGATGGAGCCGGTGGCGCCGGCCTTGAATATGGCCCTCGCGGGCATTGGCCGACTGGAAGCCGCTCTGCTCCGGTTCCTGGACCTGCCCTTCGGCACCTCCATCATCTGCATCGCCGAAAAGACTGGGGCGGCTCCGCCCCATTAACCCAAGCTTAACTTGACATCCTCTCAACTCCTGTGCTATATTTGTCCGCGCGCCAAAAACCGAGGGACCGGTCGCTCCAGAGACGGGGCGCTTTTTTTAATGGTAAGGAGGGCTAGCCGGTGATTCAGGTCGAAAACCTCACCAAGTATTATGGGCCTCACCCCGCAATCCAGGACGTGACCTTCCAGGTGAAAAAGGGCGAGGTCCTGGGCTTCCTGGGACCCAACGCCGCGGGCAAGACCACCACCATGCGTATCCTGACCGGTTTCATGCCACCTACCAGCGGCACCGCCCGGGTAGCCGGCTACGACGTATTCGCCGACTCCATTGAGGTCCGGCGGCGCATCGGCTACATGCCGGAGACCATTCCCCTGTATCCGGAGATGGCGGTCCGCGACTACCTGGGCTTTTTCGCCGAGATCAGGGGCCTGGACCAGAAGGACCGGCGCGTGGATCGGGCCATGGAGATCTGCAGCGTGGGCGACCGGGCCGATACCCTCATCGGCAAGCTCTCCAAGGGTTACCAGCAGCGGGTGGGGCTGGCCCAGGCGCTCTTGCACGACCCTGAAGTGCTGATCCTGGACGAGCCCACCGTGGGGCTGGACCCCAAGCAGATCATCGAGGTCCGGGAGCTGATCAAGGGCCTGGGCGGTGAGCGCACGGTGATCCTGAGCACCCACATCCTGCCCGAGGTGAGCCAGACCTGTAACCGGGTGGTGATCATCAACGAAGGCAGGGTGGTGGCCGAGGACACCACTGAAAGGCTCACCAACCGGCTGCAGGGCGCGGAGCGCATTTTCCTGAAAGTGCAGGCGCCCAGCCCACGGGTGGCGGCCTTGCTCGGAAAAACCCCCGGCGTGCTCTCGGTGGAGCCCAAAGGGGACGGGGGCTTTGAGATCGAGTGCGCCCTGGGGAGCGAGCCCCGGCCCAAGCTAGCATCGGCGGTAGTGCAGGCCGGCTATGGCCTCCTGGAGCTACGGCCGGTGGGCATGAGCCTGGAGGAGATATTCTTAAAGCTGACGTCTAATGAGGAGGCATAGGTCCCGGTCTTCCGAAATGCTTGATCTGGAGGTTAACCCATGCGGAATACCCTGGCCATAGCCAAGAAGGAATTAAACAACTACTTCGTGTCTCCGGTGGCCTACGTGGTCACCGCGGCCTTCCTTGTCCTCTGCGGCCTCTTGTTCTCCCTGAGCCTGAATTTTTACCGCGAGGCGAGCATGAGGTCAATATTCTATAACATGCCCATAATCCTGGTGCTCCTCTCACCGGCCCTGACCATGCGCCTCCTGGCGGAGGAAAGCCGCTCTGGCACCATCGAGCTCCTGCTCACGGCGCCGGTGCGCGACTGGGAGGTCGTCCTGGGCAAGTTCTTGGGAGCCCTGGGGCTCTTGCTCGCTATGCTGGCCCTGACGCTATTGTACGTGGTCATCCTGCTGGCCTACGGCAACCCCGACCGGGGGCCGC
Source organism: Chloroflexota bacterium (assembly GCA_040754915.1). Classification (GTDB taxonomy): domain Bacteria; phylum Chloroflexota; class DTOL01; order DTOL01; family JACQYG01; genus JACQYG01. The sequence continues at coordinate 7,273 of JBFMCB010000055.1, forward strand.
TCCTCAGCGGTTACCTGGGCATAATCCTTCTGGGTGGGGCGACCTTGTCCATCGGGGTGCTCACGTCCTCCCTCACCCAGAACCAGATCGTAGCTGCCATCCTGGCCTTTGTCGGGCTCCTGGTGCTGTGGCTCTCCGGCGGAGTGGGCAACTTCTTCGGCGGCTCGGCCCTGGGGAGCATCTTCTCCTACCTGGACCTGACCCAACACTACAACGATTTCGCTAACGGGCTCATCGACAGCTCCAACGTGCTCTACTACCTGAGTTTGATCGTGGCCTGTCTCTTCCTGGCCTCCAAATCGTTGGAAACCCGGAGGTGGAGTTAGATGCGCCGTCGCCTCGTCCCATACAGCGACTACATCGGCCTTTTCGGCCTGGTAGGCGTCCTGTCGGCCCTGGGTGCATACCTCCTGCGCCGGAGCCTGGATCTAAGGGTGGAGGTCCCGTTGGTATTGGGGGCACTGCTCCTGGGGCTATTCGTCTACCTGAGGCCCCAGGACATTCAGAAGGCCCTGACTGGGCGCCAAGCCCGTTACGGCTCCAATGTCCTGGTGATGGCCATTGCCCTGGTGGGCATCCTGGGGCTCTTGAACTTCCTGGGGACCCGCCACGTCAGGCGCATTGATCTGACCGAGACCAGGGACTTCTCTCTCTCCGCCCAGACGCTCAAGATCCTGGACAACCTGGACAAGCCGGTCAAGATCACCGGCTTCTACGAAAACGGAGCCGAGGGCGCGGGCAGGATCAAAGACCTGCTCAAAGAGTATGCCCGGCACAGCCCCAAAATCACCTACGAGTTCATAGACCCGGACAAGCAACCGGCCCTGGCGCGCCAGTACAAGATCACGAGCTACAATACGCTGGTCTTCGAGAGCGGAGGCACAACTCACAGCACCTTCGGCTCTGACGAGCAGGACATCACCGCCGGCGTGCTCAAGGTCGCGCGGCCGGAGCAGAAAAAGATCTACTTCCTCACCGGCCATGGCGAGCGCAGCATCGGTGAGGCTGGGCAAAACGGCTTCAGCTCAATAAAGGACGCCCTTGAGAAGGAAAACTATCAGGTGGCTGAGCTGAACCTGGCCGTCACCAGCACCGTGCCATCAGATATAGCTGCCCTGGTCATCGCCGCGCCGAAGACCCCGCTCCTGGACGAGGAGAAGAGGCGTTTTTCCGATTACCTGGACAATGGGGGCAAGGTCATGCTGATGGAAGACCCTGGCAGCCCCTCTCAGTTCAACGACCTGCTGGCGACATACGGTATTTCCTTCGACGACGACATCGTGGTAGACCCTGGCAGCTCCCTGGTGAACAACATCGCCTCCCTGGTCATCAGCCGCTACCGTTGGCATCAGATCACCAAGGACCTGCCCATGAGCCTGTTCCCCGGGGCCCGGTCCGTGCGCCAGGGCAAGGAAGCCCCCAGGGACTATAGCGTGGACGTCAGCGTTCTCGCCGAGACCACCCCGGCGGGCTGGGGCGAGACTGATTTACAAAGCCGCCAGGCCAACCTGGACAAGGACAAGGACATCGCCGGGCCCGTGCCAGTAGCCATGGTGGCCGAGGTCGGAGCCAAGGCGCTCTCGGCCAACCAGAATAGAGCCAGGCTGGTGATCTTCGGCAGCGCCGCCTTCGCCGCCAACTCAGCATTCAACATCGCGAGCTTCGGCAACCGGGATCTTTTCTTGAATTCAGTAAACTGGCTCACCCAGGAGGAGGCTCTCATCGATATCCGGTCTAAGCCACCGACCGATCGGACGATGATCCTCACCGCCCAGCGCTTCGTGCTCATCGCTTTGAGCACCATCATCTTGCTACCTCTGGCCGTGCTGGCCGCAGGGATCTCCGTCTGGTGGAAGAGGAGGTGAGAGGCCATGAAGGCGCGTAATACCATCATCCTGGTCGTGGGTTTTCTGCGGCAGGCGGCAAGATCGTGCGTGTTCTGGCAAGCAGCGCGTAATACCATCATCCTGGTCGTGGGTTTTCTGCTCCTGGCTAGCTACGTGGCCTTCGTGGAGATGAAGAAACCCAAAGAGATCGAAGAACCCAAGGAGAAGGCCAAATGGGTCTTCACCCTGGGCCTGGATGACCTCACCGCTTTGGGGATCACACAGGCCGACAAGAGCGTGTACCTGCCCAAGGGCGCCGACGGCAAGTGGTACATCGGGGGCATTGGCGGCGACGAGGCCGATCCGGTTAAAGTAGGATCAGCGGCTAACCGGCTGGTGGACCTGAAATCGTCCCGGGCCATCACCGACACCGTGGGCGACCTTTCGGCCTTCGGCCTGGCCAAGCCACAGCTCACGGTGCGCCTGGGGCTCAAGGGTGGCAAAGAGGAGACCCTCCTGATCGGCGACAAGAACCCGCAAGGATACAATAATTACGCCCAGAAAAAGGGCTCCGACGCCATCTACCTTATAGACTCCACCCTGGTAGAGGACCTGGCCAAGATCGTGGCCGAGCCGCCGCGCAAGCCCACGCCTGCGCCCAGCCCCACCGGTACCGGGACGCCGGGTCAGGTCCCTACGGCATCCCCCGGCGCGGCGACGCCAGCGCCCAGCCCCACCATTGCACCCTAGAAGCGCAGCCGAAAAGCCGTTTTTACCGCAGAGCCCGCTGAGAGCGCAGAGATAAGAACGATCTTTGCGAGCTCCGCGTTCTTGTTGGTTCAGGGGTTGCACTCCTGAACCTCCTGATGTCCCGGAGTTGAACTCCGGGACATCAGGAGGGGGGCAGGCTGCCCAACTCCGATTTGCGATTTTGGCTTGAAGGGCAATCGAAAATCATCTTCGCTCACTGGCGAAGCCTTGCCCATTGTGATAAAATTAAAATGGTTGCATTGCTGGTTGATTAAGAAGATCCCGAGGGAGGTCTTGCCAAAACGGATTCAGCGAATCGAGGAACGGTTTAGCGTCCGGAGGTGGTCCGATGGAGGAGCCCGAAGTCCAGGCAAAAGAAACCGAAGAGAAATTCAAATGCGAAGACTGCCCCATCGCGATTCTCATGCGCAAACATGCGGAACTGCGGTCCATGTTCACGGGCAAGATCCCCGCTGAGTTCTTTCAGCATACCCGGGCCGCCCGCAAGGAGATGCTCCTGGCCATGCGCTCGCTGATAGATGCAGCGCTGGAGAAGCTAGAGCAGGAGCCTGTCCCCAAGAAAAAGCGGGTCAGCAAGATCCCGGTGCAATAGCCTATCGGCCACGTTTGACGATCCGGCCCGCTAGCGCACCGGCATGCTCGCCGCCGTCCAGGGTCACTGTTCCGTTCACGACTACATACGCGATGCCAACGGGATAACGATGCGGCTCAGTGAAAGTGCCCTGGTCACACACTGTCTTGGGGTCGAAGACCACAATGTCGGCGTGGTTGCCCTCCGCGATCACCCCTCTTTTGCCCAACCCCAGTTTGGCCGCCGGCTGCGAGGTCATCTTGGCCACCGCTTCTTCCCAGCCCAGGACCCCTAGCTCTCGCACGTACCGGCCCAGCACCCGCGGGAAGGTCCCGTAGGCGCGAGGATGAGGCTTTCCCTGGCTGGTGGGGCCATAAGGCGCTTTGGCCGAGGCGTCGGAGCCCACCATGGTGGGTGGGTAGCGCATGACCGCTTGCACGTCATCCTCACACATGCTGAAGATTATCACCGCCAGGCTGCCCTCGTTGGCGATCAGCAAGTCGAAAGCGACCTCCACCGGGTCTCGGCCAAGGCTTTGGCTGATCTCGCTGATCGACTTCCCCTCCTGGCCAGGATCGCTCCGGCAAGTGGCCAGGACTATATTGTGCCACCCGGAGGCATTGGCCGGGTTTTCCCATCCCGGCCGGACGCTGCGCACCTCGCTGGCAATCCTGGCCCGCAACGCAGGCTCCTTCAACCGCTCCACCATCGCCTCGTCTCCACCCTCATGGGCCCAGTCCGGCAGGACAACCGAGAGCCCGGTGCTGGAGGCGGTATAAGACTACTGATCCAGGCTAACGTCTAACCCCCGACACCGCGCCTTCTCGATCAATTCCAGGCTTTGCTGGACTTTACCCCAGTTGGCTTTGCCAGCGGCCTTGTGATGTGACAGTTCCACGGGGATGCCAGCTCTCTCGCTGACGGCAACGGCCTCTGCCACCGCCTCTATTAGCCTATCCCCCTCGTTTCGGAGGTGGCTGGCATAGAGCCCGCCGTGGCTGGCCGCAACCTTGCTCAGCTCGACCAGCTCATCCAGTCCTGCATAGCTTGAAGGAGGGTAGATGAGCCCGGTGGAGAGGCCGAAAGCACCTGACTCCATGGACTCGGCCAGGAGCGACCTCATGGCCAGCATCTCCTCCTGTGTAGGAGGGCGCATGTCGTGGCCCATAATGCTGGCGCGCAAGGTACCGTGGCCGATCAAGGTTACGACGTTGGTGGAAATACCCTGGTCCTCCAGACGTTGAAACCACTCCTCAAGGGAGTGCCAACTCAGCTCAACCCCGTAATGCTGCAACCGCTTTCTGGCCCCGATCTCCGCCTTACCCTGCACCGGGGCCGCGGAATCGCCGCAGTTGCCGCAGACCTCGGTAGTGATCCCTTGTCGGACCTTGCTCTCCATCTTCGGGTTTGCCAGAACCGTGTCGTCGGAATGAGTGTGGATGTCGATGAAGCCCGGAGCCACCGCCAGTCCCCTCGCATCGATCACGCGCCTGGTCTCTCTCCCACCAAGCTCGCCCAGGCAGACGATGGAATCACCCACCACTCCCAGGTCGGCCCTGAATCCCTTCCTGCCGGTGCCATTTATGATCGTACCATTCAGGATGGTGAGGTCAAATATTGGGCCCCTCCTTTCGCGCCACGAAGATCATCTTCGCGCCATCGGCAGTGTATTCATCGAGATCGTAGGAGCCGTACACCTGTTCCACTCGGAACCCGCCCCTCTCCAACAGGTGCTGCATCTCAAAGCGATAGAAGTAGCGCTGCTTGATGGGCACCACTGTGCGCCTCAGCTCACCGCTCGCGCTCACCTCGTCATAGAAGTAGGTCACGTAGTTCAGTTGTTGTGCGGGATCCACCCAGGAGCTCACCATTTTAGAGATCTTCGTCCCGGATACCGGATCAGTCAGCTCGCGCTCGAAGACCAAACGCCCAGCGCCCTCAAAGAGCAATGCGACATCCGGGTTGAACAGGTCCAGGACCAGCAGTCCCTTATCCCCCAGATGAGCCCGGGCACATTCCAGCGCCATGGTCTGGTCTGATATGGTAAGCATGTGCATAAAGGTGTTAATGGGGCAGATGGCCAGGCGAAACCGGTCTTCAAGATGAAAGCTGCGCATATCGGCCTGGAACACGTTGGCCTTTGCTGAAAGCCCCGGTGCCGCCAGCTTGTCTCTGGCCAGGGCCAACATCGCTGGAGAGTTGTCGATGCCCGTGACCCGAAAGCCGGCCCGTGCCAGGGGGATAAGCACCCTGCCGGTCCCGCAGCCCAGCTCCAATACCGGAGAGCCGCACCGCTGGGCGAGGTTGCAGTAGAAGTCCAGGTCCTCGGTGAACTGGCTGTATTCGAGCTCGTAGAAGCGCGCGATGGCATCGTATTCGCTCATAGTCGCACCCGGAAGCTCACCTCCTCAACCAGAAGAACAGCTCAATGAACAGCACCACGCCCACCAGGAGCACGAAATTGGTGCGGTTGAGCGCTCCCAGGAGCAGCAGCCACGCGCTGACCGTCACCAGGGTGGTGATCAGCAACCCGCGGCGAAGGGAAGCCCACACACTGGGCTCAGAAAACTCATCCCTGTTCAGTCTTATGCTCAAAAGGTAGAAGGCCACCGATAACGTCGGGAAGAGCGCCCAGACCAGGAACACAAAGAACAGGAGACGTGCCAAGGCTTCGCTGGGCTCGGCATTGTTGACCAGGTATAACCAGGCGGCCCAGCCCAGGGTCGACATGGTGGTCAGGAAACCCACAGCCAGCTTGTTGATGGACATTCAAGGTAATGGTTATCCAGGGTTTTCCAGTGAGGGCCGCACGGGGCAATCATAGTACATGCGGGGGTCAAAAGCAAGGGGCAGGGTGAGCCTGGCAGTAGCGGTTTATCTCCAGGCCAGGGCGATGGTGTCCTCCGCCTCCTCCCGCCATTCGTTAAACTGGTAGTCGCCGTAAAAGGTCATGTTGCAGAAACCGGCTTTCCTCAGGTCCTCTTCTAGCTCCCGCTGGAAAATGGGCCTGAGCCGGGTGGAGTCCACCCGGCACTGCCACCGTGTATCTTCTTTGAAGAGCTGCAGGATGTTAAAGGTAAGGGTCTTTCGGTGAAAGTCCATGAACCGGAGGAAAAGCGCTTCTCGGCCCCCGATCACCCTGGCGTCTACGGGCATGAACCGTATCTTCCTGGCCCAAACCCGGTCGTAGTTCCGGTTCTGGATCACCAGGATGCCGCCCGGCCGAAGAACGGCGCGCATGTCTTTCAAGGACGCCACGAGTTCTAAACGTTTGATCAGGTGAGGTAGCGAGTTGCCCAGACAAGTAACCGCATCGAAGCCCTGGCCGATCAACCTACGGGCCTGGCCGAACCCTGCCACCGCTAAGTGAACGTCCACCCCGGCTTTGACCGCGTTGGCGCGGGCCTGCTCGATCATCGGTAAGCTGAGGTCTACGGCGGTTACCGCATATCCCTCTTTGGCGAAGGCGATGGCGTGTTGGCCGGTGCCGCAGGCCATGTCAAGGACCCTTCGTGCCTGGATTTCCGCGAATACCTTTCGGAAGAAAGGCAGCTCGTTCCGGAGCCTGGGCTCCCAGGCGATCATCGTGTCGTAGCTATCGCTCAGGGCATCGTAGAGGTCAACGGGCCGAGGCATCGTTCCTGCTCAACGCCAGTTGGCGGGATCAAGACGACGCAAGCCGGGGAGAGCATCGAAATGGCAGTCAGCAGTGATGATCATCTCGATACCGTTGTTAAGCATGACGGCACCGTGCACTGAATCTCTGGCCGGAAGCGCTTCGAACTGGGCATGCAAGTCCAGGGCCAAGAGCAGGTCTGCCTTGTTCACGGAGAGCACATTTGGGACGACCCGCGCAAACTCCCTTACCACCTCAATGCCCCAATGGCGTTGTTGTATTGCCGTGTATCGGTGCAAGATCTCCTGTAGCACGTCTGAGTCAGCGACTGCCTGGATCTCCCCTTCGGCTATGTCCCTTAAGATTGCCAGGCATGGTTGCTTCAGGGGATGGTCTGCCCCAACCGCATACATTGGAACGTTGGCGTCTATCAGGCAAAGACCCTTAGTCAAAGGCGGACCCTCCGATAGACTCCCGCTCCATCTGCTCCCAATCAGCAACGGGCAATGTCATCGCCGCCATTCGCTCCACCGCGGCCAGCCGCTCCTTTCGATCGGTCCGAAAGTATTCCTTCTCCACCGCCTCCCGGATGAGGGCGCCGACCGAAGACTTACGCACCTTGGCGATCTCTTCCAGGCGAGCAAACTGCGGCGGCTCTAATAGTACCTGCACCCGCTTGGTCAACGTAGGCATTCGTTCATCTCCTTATGCGCATGTGCACATAGTATACATGCAACCCGAGCCTTTGTCAACCAGGCACCGTCCTGGCACTCTGGTGGCACAGGCCGCCCATAAAGTTAACGCTGCAGCCTGACTGCCAGCGCTGGCTAGAACTCTTCCAGGAACTTCAGGATCTGGTCGTAGCGGAACACCGGGCCATCCTGGCAGACGTATTTCTCGCCCACGTTGCACCGCCCGCACTTGCCGATGCCACACTTCATCTTGCTCTCCAGCGTGGTGACGATCTGCTCTGGGGTGAAGCCCAGCTCCTTCAGGCCCTTCAACACGAACTTGATCATTATCGGCGGCCCGCAGGTGATGGCCACGGCGTTATCCGGGGTGGGGGCCACGTCGGCCAGGAGCTTGGTGATCAGGCCCACGTTCCCCTTCCAGGAGTTATCGCCCACGTCCACCGTGACGTGAAACCCGGTGTTTGGCGCCGCTGCCCACTCGTCGTATTCCTCCTTGAAGACCAACAAGTTGGGCTGCCGGGCCGCGCACAGGAGGATCAGCTCATCGTAGTCCCGGCGATTGTCGATGATGGTCTGGATCACCGGCCGGAGCGGGGCCATGCCGATGCCGCCGCCGATGATGATGATCCGTTTCCCCTTGATCTCATTTAAGGGGAACCAGTTGCCGTAGGGGCCCCGGATGCCTACCGTGTCGCCCTCCTCCAGCTCGTGCAGCGCCGCCGTCACCGTGCCCACCCTGGCCACGGCGAACTCCACCTCGCTATTCAGGCGCCCTTTGGTGGAGGTGAGCCCGAAGGGCGACTCCCCCACGCCGAAGGCCGAAAGGAAGCCAAACTGCCCCGGCCGGTAGTCAAAGCTGGCTCCCACCTGGGAGTCGTTGAACTTGCACCGGAATAGTTTTATCCCAACCGCCAGGTCCTTCACCTGGGTCAAGGTAGCCAGGTGCGGCAGGAGTGGGTTGGACATGAATCGTCACCCTCCAAAAAGCCTTGAAAATGTCAATGCCTAGCCACGTCGACTATTATCTCTCGGATATCGATGTTCGCCGGGCACTGCACCACGCATCGGCCGCAGCCTACGCACAGGTCCACATTGAACCGCTGGCCGTAGTAGACCAGCTTGTGGTAGAACCGCTGCCGCAGCCGCTCCCGCTTGGTGGGCCGGGGGTTGTGGCCACCGGCCAGGCGATAGCAACCGGAGGCCTGGCAGCTATCCCAGCAGCGCAGGCGCTTGATCTCGGAGCTGTTCTCGGCGTAATCCCGTACATCGAAGCAGTAACAAGTCGGGCAGACATAGGCACACAGTCGGCAGCCCAGGCAGCGATCGGATAACCTGGCCCAATAAGCCTCGTTGAAGCGCCCCTGCCAGGTATCCAGGGTGGGTAACGGCAGCGCCTCCGGAGCCTTGCTGACCGGCGAGGTGGCATCGGCTTCGGACAGACTGGCGGGAGCCAATAAGGCCCTACCCCTATCGGTGACGATCTTGACGGCGTACCCCTCGTCCATCTCCACCAGCAAGATGTCCAGGTCCTTTTCGTCGTCCGGGGCACCGCCCATGCTGGTGCAGAAGCAGCCCTCCTGAGGCTCCTTACAAGCAATGCCTACGGTGACCGTATTCTTTCGGCGCTCGCCGTAGTACGCATCGGCCGGCTCGGAGAGCATGACCGCATCCAGCACCCGCAGGGCCCGGGCGTCGCAGGGCCTCAGCCCAAAGATCACCTGGCTCCT
>JBFMCB010000056.1:0-16344 GCA_040754915.1 Chloroflexota bacterium
ACTGCTTGTGCAGCTGAACCATGGTCCCCTCCTCACATGCAGGATGGTTTGAGGACCCAGTATGGCATGTCCACTTTTCAACTGAAAAGTGTCCACTTTTGAATTTCAAATGACAGAGCCAACTCGAGGTATTGACAAATGGGCCTGGCTGTGATATAATAAACTTGATTCAGCGAATAAAGTAAGTATCAGGGGTAGTGATCTTGGTTCGCTTGCGCAAAGGAAACCGTGACCTGATCAAGGATATTAACCGCAATCTGATCCTCAACCTCATCAAAAGTGGGGGCCCCATCTCCCGCACCGATATTGCCAGGCTCTCTGGCTTGAGTCTGGCCACCGTCTCCGGCATCACAGGTGCCTTCATCGGGAGTGGCCTGGTCCACGAGATGGGGGCGGGAGAGTCCACCGGCGGGCGTCGGCCAGTCCTCCTCCGCCTCAACTATCAGGCCGGCTTCGTGGTAGGCGTCAAGTTGATGGAGCAAGCTATCACCAGCGCCCTGACCGACCTGGACGCTAAAGTCCTCTATCATCGTGTGACTCCCCTGACGACCGCCGGCAGCAGACCACTGCCTGCCTCGATCCAAAGCCCTGAGTGCAGCGAAGGGGCAGCCGAGAGAACCATCGCCGGGACGGACTTGGCAACTATCCTCCAGGCGATCACCAAAGCTGTTGAGGATACCATTGCGGAGTCCCGGGTGGAACGCCAACGTGTTCTGGGCATTGGCATCGGTATGGCCGGGGTGGTGGATGGCGAGGCAGGGATATGTCGCTACTCCCCCTTCTTTGGATGGCGCAATGTCAAAATTGCCGAGCCCATCGCCACTCACTTCAGGGTGCCGGTTTACCTGGAGAACGACGTGAACACCCTGACCATTGCCGAGCAGTGGTTCGGCCACGGCCACGGGGTGGATCACTTTGTGGTGGTGACGGTGGGACGGGGGATCGGGGCCGGAATCGCGGTCAACGGCCAGTTCTCCCGGGGCGCTCTGGGCGGCGCCGGGGAGGTCGGACACATCACCTTGCAGGAGAACGGGCCGCCCTGCGACTGTGGCAAGCGGGGTTGTCTGGAGGCCCTGGCTTCGGACCCGGCAGTGGTGCGCCAGGCCCGGACCGCCATCGCCCTGGGCGAGAAGACAGCGTTGGCCGGGATTGAGCCGTTAACCTTGGAGGCGATTGTGGCGGCGGCCGAGGCAGGGGACGAGTTGGCCCGCCGGCTGCTGGCCGGCTCAGGGCGCTGGCTGGGAGTTGGCATCGCCACCTTGGTCAACATCCTGAACCCGCAGTTGGTCATTGTGGGCGGTGAAGGTGTCCGCGCAGGTGAGTGGCGCTTCGGCCCCATGCGGGAGGCGGTGCGGGAGCATGCCTTCGACAGCCTGGCCGATGATCTGGACGTCGTCATTGAGCCAGCGGGAGACGAGACCTGGGCGCGGGGCGCCGCTTGTGTGGTGCTGGGGGAACTGTTCAAGTCGCCGGTGCATAGAAGAGAAGCGATAGACCTGATGGCTGCTATGGCCTAGGGTCTTTTTTTGGCCAAAACTTGCTTCGCTTAGCGAACTAAGTTGAGGGAAGGAGGTGATGAAAGGGAAAAGGAAAATCCAGTTCGGCAGCCGATTTTTTGGACGCATTTGAACCCAAGAAGGGGGAGAATCCGATGAGCAAGCACAAGACTTTCATATGGCTGACCAGGTTTTTAATCGTCGCCATGCTTCTCTCTCTGCTGCAACTTGCCGTTCCGCCCAAGGTTGCTCTGGCTATTGACGGCGTCTACCACAACCCCTATGGCCAGGACGACCTCTACTCGACCGAGCCAACCGAGCGGTCGCCGCGCGATCCAAAGGCCGGCGAGACAGTTTACATCAACCTGACCACCTGGCCGGTGGAGTGGGGCCAGGCGGCGTGGATCACTTGGACCAAAAACGGCATCGCCCAGGCCGACATCGGCGCCACGTGGCAGTACAACAGCGGCAACAATAGCTACTGGCGGGCAACGATGGGTCCATTTGCCAAGGGCGACAACATCAGCTACACCGTCCACGCCAACAAGGACGGCGCCAACGAGAAAACCATCGGCCCGTTCAGCTTCAAGGTGACCGACTGGAGCACGGTCACCAACGTCACGGGCTATACTAACAACACCAACTACGTCCAGATTACCCTAGGCGATGCCGCTGGCAACTTTAACCCGGCCCTGCGCATCGCCTTCACCTCCGAGCAGGTCTTCCGCGTCCAGTTCGCCCCGACCGGCAACGGCCTGACCGCCACTGGCCTGGCCAACTATACCGTGACCTCCGACGCGACGTACATCACCATATCCACCTCTTCCCTCGCCCTCAAGATCCAGAAGACGCCCTATCGCCTGTTCGTGTACAAGGCCGACGGCACGACGCTCATCGCCAAGGAGCACGATCCCACCGTCTTCCGCAACTTCGAGTGGCTGACCGACGGCAGCTCCATCGTCACTAAGATCGGCGAGCATTTCTACACGCCGACCAACGAGAAGTTCTTCGGCTTCGGCGAGAAGTACGATGCCCTAGACCAGCGCGGGAAAGATGTCAATATCTACACGGTGGACCAGTACCTGAACCACGGCGCCAAGACATACCTGCCCATCCCATTCTTCATCAACAGCGCCGGTTACGGCATTTACCTGAACACAACCTATTACTCCGTGTTCAACATCGCCACGTACATCAGCACGATGTACGGCTTCACCCGCGATACCGGCGGCAGCCTGAGCTCGATCCTCGACTATTACTTCATCAACGGCCCGAATCCCAAGGACATCATTACCCGCTACACCGACATCACCGGCAAGCCGGCTCTGCCGCCCAAGTGGGTCTTTGGTCCGTGGATGAGCGCAAACGAGTGGGACAAGCAGTCTGAAGCACAGACGCAGATCGACAATACGACGACTTACAGCATCCCGGCGACCGTGCTCGTCCTCGAGGCCTGGAGCGACGAGGCGACGTACTACATCTGGAACGACGCCCAGTACACGCCCAAGCCCGGCAGCCAGACGTTCGCCTACACCGACTTCACCTTCCCGTCAGGCGGCCGGTGGCCCGACCCGCGCACGCTGGTCAACAACGCCCACAACAGGGGTATCAAGGTCCTCTTGTGGCAGGCGCCGGTGGAGAAATATCTCGGCTTCAGCCACACGCAGAAGGACAACGACGAGACGTACATGCTCCAGCAGGGCTATGCTGTAGGCGATGGCTCTGGCGGCGCCTATCGCATCCCCAGCGGCCGCTGGTTCGCCAACAGCCTGGTGCCCGATTTCACCCACACCGCCGGCACGAGTTGGTGGACGTCGAAGCGCGATTACCTGTTCAACATGAACGGCGTGGGCATCGATGGCTTTAAGACGGATGGCGGCGAGTACATCTACGGGCGCAATCTGACGTTCGCCAACGGCAAGAAGGGCGACGAGATGCGCAACGCCTACCCAGGCACCTACATGGGCGCCTACTACAATTTCGTCCAGACCAAGACGGGCAACAACGGCATCCTGCTCAGCCGTGCTGGTAGCGCTGGCGCCCAGGCCTACCCGGCCACCTGGTCGGGCGACGAGCAGTCGACGTTCTCCGCCTTCCAGGACTCCATCCGCGCCGGCCTGTCGGCCAGTATGTCGGGCGTGCCGTTCTGGGGCTGGGATCTGGCTGGGTTCAGCGGCGACATCCCGACCAAGGAGCTTTACCTGCGCGGCGCGGCCATGTCTGCGTTCGTGCCCGTCATGGAGTTCCACTCGGAGACGAGCGGCGACCCCAACCCGTCGCAGGCCCGCTCGCCCTGGAACATGGAGGCGCGTCTGGCCGACTCGCAGGCCCGCACCGGGTTCGCCAAGTTTGCTAACATCCACATGAACCTCTTGCCCTACGCTTACAGCGAAGCCAAGCAGACCAGCCTCACCGGCGTGCCGATGATGCGCTCGATGTTCCTCGAGTACCCGAACGACACGACGGCAGTTAACCAGACGTACCAGTACATGTACGGCAGTCAATTGCTCGTGGCACCTGTGGAGACGCAGGGAGCCACCACCAAGTCGGTCTACCTGCCGCGCGGCGAGTGGATCGACTTGTGGAACGGCGGCCAGCACTCCGGCCCGACCACCGTGAACTATGGGGTATCGGACCTGGAGACGATCCCCGTGTTCGTCAAGGCGGGCGCCATCCTGCCCCTGAACCTGGACAACAACTACGCCCTGGGCGGCTACGTTGGTAATTCAATGACCGGCTACACCCAACTGACGTTCGCCATCTATCCCTTTGGCACATCGTCCTACACCTGGTTCGACGACCTCAACAGTGCCACCAAGACCATCACCTCGACCGAGGACTACCTCAACAACAAGGTGACCATCGACCTCCCGCCTGTGTCGGTGGTGTCGACGCTGCTGGTCAACACCACCCAACCCAGCTCGGTCACGGTGGATGGCTCGGCCCTGACCCAGTACACCTCGTTTGCTGCCTTTCAGGCGGCCGCCAACGGTTGGTACTACGATCCTGTCAAGCAGGACATCTACGTCAAAGTAGGGTCGAGCACCTCGACCCGCTCCATAGTACTCAACGGCGTTAACAAGCCGGCGTACGAGGCTGAGTTTGAAGTCCTGACGGCGGTCACCACCAACATCAACCACCCCGGCTACACCGGGACGGGGTTCGTGGACGGCTTCGAGACCCAGGGCGACGCCGTAACCTTCGACGGCGTCGAGGTCTCGCAGGACGCGACTTATGAACTGCGCTTCCGCTACTCGGCAGCCAACGCCGGTGGGGCGACACGCACGGTCTACGCCAATGGCCAGAAGGCCGGCCAACTGACTCTGCCACAGACGGCTAACTGGGACACATGGGCCACGGCCTCAATCAGCGGCAACCTGTACAAGGGCAAGACCAACACCGTTAAGATCTCGTTTGACTCGGGCGATAGCGGCCCGATCAACCTAGACAACCTGATGATTGTGCCCTGGACGCGGGCCGCGCGCGAGTACTTCCAAGAAGAGGCTATGCTAGGCAATGGTTACGCCTTTGCCCAAATGGATGCCCGTGGCACACTCTACGACCTGCAATACCCGCTCGGGATCTACACCGGCATCGTCGTCGATGGCGCCGACGCCTCCGGCACGCAGGGCGTCCAGGTCAACATCGCTGAGTCGATGGCTGGCATCGAGGTCGACGGCCGAACCTACTGGCTCAACCATGGCGGCTTGTGGACCTGCACCCAGTCCTACATCACCGACACAGCTGTGGTTAAATCCGAAGCGACACACGTCAACGCCAACGTCAAGGTGACGCAGTACGGCTTCGTCCCGGATGGTATCACTTGGCCGAACACAACCGGCGGCAATCCCATCCGCGGCTTGTACATCAAGCGCATAGTCGTCCAGAACACGAGCACAACGGCCCGCGACATCTCGCTCCTGTATTACACGGACATGAACATCAACGGCGCGGCCGCCCAGGACAGCGTGTCTTACCAGGCAACCGAGAAAGCGCTGTACTTCTACGATGGCGGCGATAGCGCCAGCGGCCGCACCCGCACGATGGCCTTTGGCCTCTACGTCAAGTCAACCGGTCCCCTGACAGCCGAGAGCAACCAGCTTTACTCGAGCGATGGCGCTGGCTATCTCAAGAAGACAGCCAATATCGCCGCCGGCGCAACCCAGGAGTTCGATGTGCTCCTCGTCGGGGCGACGTCGACGACCATGAACGCCAGCCTATACAGCAGCGACATCGTGCCGGCCATCACCTGGTTCAACGACCAGAGCGCCGCTAGCCTGGAGACGACCACCGAGAACACTTGGACGACGCTCCTGGCGAACGCGACGAGCCTTGAAACGCCGAGCGCGACCTACAACACGAACTTCAAGCGCAGCATCATCGCCACCGTCCTGTCATTCAATAAGGACACCGGCGGCGTGGCGGCCGGCTTCCACAACGGCGCCTACTCGTACAACTGGCCGCGAGACGGCGTGTACGCCGCCATGACCCTCGACCGCGTGGGCATCCACGACCTGCCGACCAAGCTCTACGATTGGCTGTGGAACAAGGCCGAGCGCGACGTCGTCGGCCACGACATCGGCAACGACGGCGTCTACTACCGGTTCTGGTACCAGAAGTATACCATGGACGGCATTCGCGCCTGGGAGCAGCCGCAGATCGACCAGACGGCCATCATCCCGTTCGGCGTCAAGTTCCACTACGACCTGACCGGCGACACGACGTTCCGCACCACCTATTACCCGATGGTCAAGGAGGCAGCCTTCGTTTCGTCGGAGAATAACCCGCACCCCGGCCTGGACTACAACGAGGCGATGCACCTCATGTTCTCCTACAACCTTTGGGAAGACATGTGGGGCATGTTCCTCTACTCCAATGCGGCAGTGGTCGCCGGGCTGGATGCGGCGCAGACTATAGCCGGCCTGGAAGGCGACACGCCGAACCAGCAGACATTCATCAGCCGCCGCGACGACATCAAGAACACAGGCATCCTCCTCTCCGTGCCGTCGAACAATACCACGAGCCCGGGCCTGTACTCGTCGGACTACAACCGCTTCTACATGACCAAGGACCTGAAGAAGTGGTATACCGACCCATCCAACATCTGGAACGCGATCACCACCGACGCGTCGATGCTGGGCATCGTCGTGCCGTTCAAGGTGCTGCCGGACGACGATCCCAAGGTGGTCAATACCGTCAACGAGCTTGAGCCGGCGCTGACCGATGTCAACGAGACCCATTCGGCCGTGGGCGGCGTGGTCCGCTACCGGCAGGACCAGGTCAGCCGTTACGGCAGCGTTTACGCCAACTTCGGCGACACCTACTACGACGGCGGCCCGTGGATGGTCGCGACGGCCTGGCTGAGCGACTACTACCTCGCCCGCGCCAACACCACCACGGGCAAGACCTACGTCGACAAAGCTAAGGCCTACACCGACTGGATCTTCTCGTACATGGACAACTTGGGCATTGGCGCCGAGCAGGTGGACGAGTACAAGTCGCCGGGCACTTTCGCCCACCAGGCGGCCTGGGGCAACGGCTGGGAGTCGAACGCCAGCATCGTCGACAACCTGATGTACTACATTGATTATACCTACGATGCGCCCAGTAACACCTTCAAGGCCTGGCCCAAGCTACCTACTGGCTGGAACTACATCGGCTCGAACGTTGTTCTCAAGAACGGCAAGATGTACGTCAAAGATACGCAGGTGACGTCAAACCAGCACCAGGTGATCTTGACGAACAATACTGCCTCGAACCTGACCGTCGAGATCTACATCCAAACCGACGCCAACCCAACGAGCGTGACGGGCACTACGCTGAGCTGGTCCTACAATGCAACCAATGGCCGTGTCAAACTTTATGGCACGCTCAACGCCAGCGCATCGCAGACGGTTACCATCAACTACTAACGTTGCAATCACCAAGTTAAGGGAGGACAGGATCACACAATGGTTGGACAACGAGGAATTCGTTACGTCGGCTGGATAAGCCTCTTCCTTTTGCCCAGCCTGATCGGGCTCACGATCTTTACCCTCATCCCGATCCTGTCCTCCCTTGCCCTCACCCTGTTCGAGTGGGACCTGCTCACGCCGCCCAGATTCGTTGGCTTGGGCAACTTCCAGCGCCTGATCCAGGACCAAAACTTCTGGGCAGCCCTGGCCCATACCCTCTCTTTCATCGCCGGCTATATCCCACTGGTGATGGTCATCGCCCTGGGGGTGGCTGTGATCCTGAATCAGAAACTCAAGGGCGTGATCCTCTTTCGCACTGCCTTTTTCATCCCAGTGGTCTCCGCCTGGGTGGCTGTCGCGTTGCTATGGAAGTGGATCTTCAACCCTAAGTTCGGCATCTTCAACTACCTGCTGGGGCTGGTGGGCATCCAGGGGCCGACCTGGCTGTTTGACCCGCAGTGGGCTATGCCGGCCATCATTATCACCAGCGTGTGGAAGGACATTGGCTTCGTGATGGTGATGTTCCTGGCCGGTCTACAGGGTATCCCCACCGAGTACTACGAGGCAGCAGCCATTGATGGAGCGGGGAACTGGCAGCGCTTTCGCCACATTACGCTCCCTTTGCTCTCGCCGATCACCTTCTTCGCCCTGATCATCTCGCTCATCAACTCCTTCCAAGTCTTTGACCAGGTGTGGATCATGACTGGTGGGGGACCAGCCGGGGCTACCAGTGTCCTGGTGGAGCAGATCGTTAAGAACGCCTTCAGCTATAGCCGCATGGGCTATGCGGCCGCCCTGTCTTGGATCCTCTTCCTGCTAGTATTCAGCGCCACGGCTTTACAGATGCGCTTGCAAAAGCATTGGGTGACCTATGATTGAGACAGCACTCAGACCCTTGACCAGAGCGATCGGAGTCAAAGCGTGGCCGGCTACCGAACTTCCGCGCCTTACTTCGCAAGGGATCCTGTACACGCTCCTTATTGTCAGTGCGTTGTTCATGATCGTGCCCTTCCTGTGGATGCTGTCCACGTCTCTCAAGACTGACCAGTACGTGCTGAGCATGCCGCCACAATTCTTCCCCTGGCCGTTGACCCTGGGCAGCTACGTGCGGCTGGCCGAGCTATTTCCCATAGGGCGTATGTTCTTCAATAGTCTGGTGGTGGCGACGCTGACCACGCTGGGGCAACTCCTGACCTGCTCCATGGCTGCCTATGCCTTCGCCCGGATGCGCTTTAGAGGGAGCAGCGCCTTGTTTCTGGCCTACCTGGCCACGCTGATGATTCCCTTCCAAGTGACCATCACACCGCTCTTTATCCTGATGCGCTATCTGGGCTGGATCAACACGTATCAAGGCCTGATCCTGCCTGGTGTCTTCAGCGCCTTCGGCACGTTCTTGTTGCGCCAATTCTTCTTGACCATCCCGCACGAACTGGAAGAGGCGGCCTTCCTTGACGGCGCGTCTCATTGGACCATCTACTGGCGCATCATCGTGCCCCTGGCCAAGCCAGCCCTGGCCACCCTGGGGGTGTTCTCCTTCATGGGATCGTGGAACGCCTTCCTCTGGCCCCTGTTCGTTGTGCGCGACCTGGAACTGATGACGCTGCCGGTAGGGCTGGCCACCCTGCACGGTCGCTGGCTCACCGAGTGGAACCTGGTCATGGCGGGCACAGTGATCACCGTGCTGCCCATGCTGGCCGTGTATCTCCTGGCACAGCAGTACTTCGTTAGGGGCGTTGTCCTGAGCGGTATCAAAGGATAGACTACCCCCAGAGAGGAGGCTGTTTAAAAATTGGTGATCAGTCGTATCCTAATGTTCTTTTGTTGGGTTTCAAAACCAAGAGATTGGTTCTTTAGGTCATGTTTTCATCGCCCAACTCCTCAATCTGGGGATTTTGGCACCTTAACAACGTCTTAAGGAAATTGAATCCACAGAGAAGATACAGCCGGGCGTTGTAGCGAAGGGCTGAGGCAAGCTTTCTATCTGAACCGACCTCACCTAGATAGATGAGAAGCTGGGCCTTAAACAGGGAAATGGGGTCGTAGCCTTCCGCTCCCTGGGGCGAGCTAGAATACCTGTCCTTTACCAGGGGGTGGATAAAAGACCAGTCAATGTTGTCGAAGATGACTTTGATCGGATCATCGGGCTTGAGCTTTAGCCAGGCTTCACAGGTAGTGAAGGTGAGCTGATTAGCTGTTCTCATAGGGTCGACCTCCCATGTTATTTGGCTAATTCTACCACATAGCTGGGGGTGAGGAAGAAAAAGGAGGCTGAAAAGCCCGAAATTTGAAGCTAAAAGCGGGGCTTTTCAAAATTAAACAGCCTCAGTTGAGGGAGGGAGGTGATGAAGGGGAAAGGAAAATCTAGTTAGGCAGCCGATTTTTTGGACGCATTTGAACCCAAGAAGGAGGAGAATCCGATGAGCAAGCACAAGACTTTCATGTTCCTGGCCCTGGCTGGCCTGGTGATGCTGGCCCTGCTGGTCGCGGCCTGTGCCCCGGCGGCCACACCTACGCCGGTGGTGGTGGAGAAGCCGGTGGTGGTGACGGCGACACCCGAGCCTACTAAGCCACCAGCGCCGGTGACCATCAGGTACTTTACCTTCTCCGCTGCCCCAGACCATCTCAAAGACCTGGACGAGATGATCGCCATTTTTGAGAAGGCCAATCCGGGTATCAAGATCAAAGTGGAGACAGCCCCCTTCAGCGAATACTTTAGCAAGCTGCTGACCATGATCGCCGGCGGGACAGCTCCGGACGTCTTCGAACTGAACTACGAGAACTTCGTTAGCTTCGCCGCCAAGGGCGTGCTCTTGGACCTCGGTCCTCTAGCTAAGGCTGACAAGGAGTTCAAGCCGGAGATCTTCTATCCCCGGGCCTATAATGCCTTCAACCTCAATGGACTCCAGTTCGGCCTGCCTGAGACCTTCTCCACCGTTGTCCTGTTCTACAACAAAGACCTCTTCGACAAGGCTGGCCTCGCTTACCCGGCGGCGAACTGGACGTGGAAGGAAGCCGTGACAGCCGCAAAGAAGATGACCGACCCCAAGGCTGGTGTCTGGGGGCTGTACTCGCCTATCCAGTTCTGGGAATTTTACAAGAAGGCTTCCCAGAACGGCTGTAACTTCTTCAGCCCGGACAAGAAGAAGGTAACCCTTGACGCCCCAGAGTGTGTCGAGGCCCTGGAGACGATGGTGAGCTTCGTGACTAAAGACAAGGTCATGCCCAGCGACGCCGAGATGGGCGGGGTGTCAGATGGCGACCTGTTTAAGGCTGGCAAGATCGCGATGGACGTCACTGGCATCTGGATGTTCGGCGCCTTCAAAGATGCCCGCTTCAAGTGGGACATCCAGGTCGAGCCCGGCCTCAAGCAGCAGGCGACCCACTTCTTCGCTAACGCCGTATCTGTCTTTGCTGCAACCAAGCATCCTCAGGCAGCCTGGCAGTGGGTCAAGTTCTTTACAACTAGTCCGGACATGGCCAAGATCCGGGTGAAGTCGGGCTGGGAGCTCCCCGCTCTGAGTAATCCCGCCTTCTTCGAGGACTACTTGAAGCTGAGTCCGCCGGCCAACCGCGCGGCCGTCTTCAAGTCCCTGGAGTACGCCATCGTGCCACCGGTCATTGAGCGTCAGGGCGAGATGCAGGATAGCATCAACAAGCTGCTGGATAAGGTCAAGCTCGGGCAACTGACCCCCAAAGCCGCGCTGGAGCAGGCAAAGAAGGAAGTCGAGGCGCTAATGAGGTAAGGCGTCCCTTCTTTGGCGAAGGCAAGGGGCAACCCAGAGTTGCCCCTTGCCTATTCTGTCTTTGGCTAGAACAAGGGTGATCCATGGCGATGACAACTTGTCTTCAAGGCTTGCTCCATAACCCCTATGGTCTGGAGCACCCTTACGAGCAAGCCCCTACCGAGCGCTTCCCCCGAGACCCCGTGGCTGGCCAACCAGTGGCACTTGGCGTGGCTACCTGGCCACCTGCTGCCGCCGAGGCGGTCTGGGCTAGCTGGGTCCTGGAAGGTATGGACGAAGAGGAACAGGTCGAAGGCCAATGGGCAAGGGATGACGAGGAACGAAGCTACTGGCAGGTCCAGCTTCCGGCTTTTCGTCAGGGGCAGCGGGTTGCCTATCGCTTGCACGCCCGCCAGGGTGGCCGGCAATTGAGCTCGGAGACCTTCTCCTTCGTCGTTGCTGGATGGTGCCCCATAGGGGATGTACTCAGGTATCATCTGGCCTCGGATTACCTGGAGTTGGAATGCACATGCGATGAGCCGTCTCTGCAACCCCGTATGGCGATCACCTTCCGCGCCCCTCACCTGCTGCACCTGCAGCTGGCAGCCAAAACGACCACGGACGACCGACGGCGGACCGCCGAGAAGAAACCAGAACCGAGATCAGCCGTGGGTGGTCAGAGGATATCCCCCAGCGTGGCGTGCCAGGTCCTGGAGGAAACAACGGAGCGCCTGATCCTGGTCACAGAGGGCTTGCGGGTCACCATCCACCTCCATCCTTACCGACTGGAGTTGCAGCGATCAGATGGCACTCGGTTTCTTCTGGAGACAGAGCCGCTAGCCTGGTTGGTCGGTGAGGGTGGCCGGGCCCTCCGGGTGCAGCAGGCCTTCGCCAGCCCGCGTGACGAGGCCTTCTATGGCTTCGGAGAGCGCTTCAACGCCCTGAACCAGCGCGGGAACGAATTAGACGTGCGGGTCTTTGACCAGTACAAGCACCAGGCGCGCCGAACCTATCTGCCGGTGCCTTTCTTTCTTTCGTCTCAAGGCTACGGGCTGTATCTCGCCACCAATCGCCATGTCGCCTACGATGTAGCAGCATCCCGACCGGATCGTTGGTCCTTCGATGCAGAAGTGGGACCGGATGAAAGTCTGGAGTCTTACATCATCAACGGCGACCCGAAGCGCATTATTGCCACCTTTACCGATCTGACAGGCAAACCGGTCCTGCCCCCGGCATGGGCCTTCGGACCATGGATGAGCGGCAATGAGTGGAACAGCCAAGCGATGGTGATGGAGCAAGCTCGTAAGACCATCGAGCACCGCATCCCAGCCACAGTGCTGGTCATCGAGGCCTGGAGCGACGAGGCCACCTTCTATATCTGGAACGATGCCCGGTATACGCCTAAGCCGGCCAATGAGCCCTTCACCTATGGCGACTTCACCTTCCCACCCGCAGGGCGATGGCCCGACCCCAAAGGTATGATCGAAGAGCTCCATCGTCTGGGTATCCGGGTGCTCCTGTGGCAGATTCCGGTGATGAAGAAGCTGGAGACACCCCATCCTCAGCACGATGCCGATGAAGCTTACATGATTGAAAAGGGATACTGCGTCCACGAGGCCGACGGTCAGCCCTACCGGATCCGCCCTTCCTGGTTCCACGGCGGCCTGGTGTTGGATTTCACCAACCCTGAGACGGTGCAGTGGTGGCTGAGCAAACGGGCTTATCTGTTGGACGAACCGGGAATAGACGGCTTTAAGACCGATGGCGGAGAACACCTGTGGGGACGGGACCTGCGCTTTGCCGATGGCCGGCGGGGGGATGAACTGTGGAACCTCTATCCCAACCTGTACGTGGGCGCCTACCACCGTTTTGCTCGGGAGAGGCGAAAAGGCGATGTGGTTACCTTCAGCCGGGCCGGGTTTACTGGTGCCCAGGCCTATCCTTGTCACTGGGCCGGGGATGAGAACTCTACCTGGGAGGCTTTCCGCGCATCCATCCTGGCCGGATTGAACGCCAGCATCTCTGGCATCGCATTCTGGGGTTGGGACCTGGCCGGGTTCAGCGGGGAGATCCCTTCAGCAGAGCTCTACCTGCGGGCCGCGGCGATGGCGACCTTCTGTCCTATCATGCAGTACCATTCGGAGCACAACGAGCACCGCCAGCCCTGCCGCGACCGTACGCCCTGGAACATCGCGGGGCGCACGAGCGAGCCAAAGGTGATCGAGATCTATCGCAAATTCGCTCAACTTCGCATGCGATTGCTGCCTTACATCGAGGCTGAGGCAGCACACTGCGCCGCTACAGGTGAACCGCTCATGCGGGCTTTGTTTCTGGATTGGCCCAGGGACCCGAAGGCGCGGAAGATTACCGACCAATATTGCTTCGGCAGAGCCCTGCTGATCGCTCCGGTGATCGAACCTGGCATCACTCAGCGGCGCCTTTACCTGCCGGATGGGGAGTGGGAAGATTTCTGGGACGGGACACATCTGACTGGCGGCCAATGGATCACGCGACCTGCTCCGCTAGACATCATTCCTGTCTATCGGCGCCTTGATGCTCCCTGGCCCGGCCTGGCCATCTGGCCTGAGTGAGACCAGAAGTCTACGTCCAGACCGACGCTCAGCCCACCAGCGTCACCGGCACCACCCTGAGCTGGAGCTACGACGAGGCCAGAGGGCGTGTGAAACTGTATGGGACACTAGGTGCTAACACGACCCAGGACATCGTTATCAGCTTCTGAGCAGAGAAGGGCTCGACGAGAGCAACAGGTGGTGGGCTGGCTCTACCCCGCTGCCCGTCTTTCATCTCAGCAGGAGGATGGACATCCAATGGCTGATCTCTTCCAGCACAGCATCCACGTCATCCTGGCCAACCAGGTCCCCAGCGGCGCCTACGTTGCCTCGCCCAATTTCCCTGTCTATAGCTACTGCTGGTTCCGCGACGGCGCCTTCATCGCCTACGCCATGGACTTGGTCGGCGAGCATGATAGCGCCTGGCGCTTCCACGACTGGGCCGCCCATACTATTCTGCGCCACGCGGACAAGGCCCAACGCGCCATTGAGAAAGCGCAGCAGGGCGAGCCCCTAGACAATGACTATTTGCACACCCGCTACACCCTGGATGGCGACGAAGGCCCGGCCGACTGGCCCAACTTTCAACTGGATGGCCTGGGCACCTGGCTGTGGGCATTGGCTGAACACGTCCGCCGACGGCCGCCTGCTTTGAGTCCTGCCGAAGGGACGGCCGACCGCCGTTCGGGTTTGCCCGCCCACTGGCAGCAAGCCGTGGATCTCATTACTCGTTACCTGGCTGCCCTCTGGCCCTATCCCTGCTATGACCTCTGGGAAGAGTATCCCCACTACCTGCACCCCTACACACTGGCGACTATCTACGCCGGATTGAACGCTGCTGACTCGATGATGACGGCGGTCAGCGGTCGTCCATCGGCGGTCGTCGAAGAAATCCGTCGTTTCGTGCTGAAGCACGGGGCCCAGAATGGACACCTGGTCAAGCATGTCAGGCCCGAAGATGTGGCTGCTGCTGCCATCGGCGGCCCGCCGTCAGCGGTCGTAGACGCCAGCCTCATCGGCGTCGCCACCCCGTACCGCCTGCTGGCTCCCGACGACCCTGTCGTGCGCGCTACGGTGGCCCGCATCGAAACGGACTTGCACTGCCAGGGTGGAGGCGTCCACCGTTACCAGGCCGACACCTACTATGGCGGCGGGGAATGGGTGCTGCTAGCCGCCTGGCTGGGCTGGTATTACACGGAACGAGGCATGCGGGAAAAAGCAGAAGAGTGCCTGGCCTGGGTCCAGACCCAGGCCGACACTGAAGGCAATCTCCCCGAGCAAGTCCCCCAGCATCTGCTGGCCCCTGAGCACTACCCAGGATGGGAAGCCCTCCGGGGAGCTATTGCCAAACCTCTCCTGTGGTCGCATGCTATGGCTCTGATCCTCCAACAGGCCCTCTATCCGGCCTAAGCCCTGGCGGAGATGGCCCCTTGCTAAGGGATTTCGGAGTATATAGCACGGCGTGCCGTGCCCCTACGCGGCGCTGCCCTCCAGGCGGAGAAGGCAGACAGGGGCAGTAGGGGGCGACACAAGTAGTCGCCCCTACTCAACCTGCCAGCAACACATCCCAAAATCGGCAACACCAGGTGCAACCGAGTCGGGAAGATACGCGTGCCGGTCGATATTGTCCCCATGGAGGATGGCCATGCGTATGATCCCCATCGCCACCACCGCCGATCCACCCGCCTGCCGGGGTACGACTACGGCCAACCCGGCGCGTATTTCGTCACCATCGTCGCCCAGGATCGGGCACGTCTGTCCGGCGAGGTGTTGGATGGGGAAATGCGGTTGAACGATGAGGGCAGGATGGTGGGACGCCAATGGCGATCCCTGCCCGAATGGTTTCGTATGGTGGAATTGGATACGTACATTGTCATGCCCAACCATTTTCACGCCATTCTGATCATCCAGGGCGCCCCCGAGGTGGGGTATATCGTTGGTGCGTTCAAATTCATCACAACCGTGGAATATATCCATGGGGTTAATGAATTGGGTTGGCCACCATTCCGCGGGCGGTTATGGCAACGCAATTATTACGAACACATCATCCGCGACAAAACGAATGACAACGCATCCGCGAATATATCCTGACCAACCCCGCCCGATGGCAGAAGGACGCCGAATATCCGGGCCGAACGCACGGGGCACCTGCGGATGATACGGTACGGGCGACGCACGCGTCGCCCCGACGGCCGCCCGATCGGGAACACACTCCGGAGGCAACGCCATGATCCTGGGTTCCGAACGCGCTGCCGTCCAAAATCCCTTCATCCGCTACGCGCAGGAAACGGGCTGGACCTACCTGACGCCTAAAGACGCGTTGCGCCTGCAACGTGGAGAGACGGGGCTGCTGCTCCACGATGTCCTCGTCTCCCAACTCATCGCCCTCAACCCTGGCGTGGTGGATCATCAGCGTGCGCACCGTAATCCACGGATTACGGACATGCGTCTGGGCTATATGCTATATTACAAATAGGCTTTGGTGCATAAATCGAAATGAACGAGAGGTTGCCCATCGCATGAGCGAGTTTCAAGCGACTTTATAGCTTTCAGGCATGCCCAGATGGGTCATCAGATTGAGCGCCCGGCAACGAATTCCGGC
>JBFMCB010000057.1:0-16246 GCA_040754915.1 Chloroflexota bacterium
GCTTTCGCTGGTAATCGGAGCAGTGCTCACCACCATGCTTTTCGACTTTTCCTGGCCCGGCCAGCAGTTGCCGGCCCTGGTCCCCTGGCTCCTGGGAACGGCATGGCTAACCCTGTCGCTGGGCGGTACCTTTACCAGCAAAGAAACCGATGTTTCTTTACCGGTAAAGCAAACGCTAGCCCAGGTGTTGGCCCTGGCGCTTCTCTGGACCGTCGTTTTCGCCTGGCTACGTTTGAACAATGCCGTCATGCCCACCGGGGAGATCAACACGGCCTGGGCGGGAAGCTTTTTTTACCTCTGGGCCTTTTTCCTGTTCCTGCTTTTGGCCTGGTCACTGTATGTCCAAGAGAGCCAAGTGGGCCTCCCTTTTACGAGCCAGGGCCACCTCTCTCTCCCCACTTACTCGCTTTTGGCCGTGGCCGGACTGCTGGTCGCCGTTAACACCAACCTGCTGCCAGTGCTGGCGGACATCCAGTTCAAGAGGGGCTTTGAGCTCTACCGCACTGGGACCTGGGAGAGGGGGCCGGAGACGATCCGGGCGATGCAACAAGCGGTCCGCTTGGCGCCTTCGCAGGACTACTTTTACGTGTTTCTGGGCGGAAGCTATCTGGAGATGGCCCGCAGAGCCCCCAGCCTGCCCAATGCGTTACGCCCCCCTTATCTGGAGGCTGCCCTGGCTTTGCGCCCGGAACAGGTCGCTCAACTGGGTCGAGAGGACCTGCTTAGCTGTGGGGCAGCGGTGCTGACCCAGGCCGCCAACATCAATCCCATCTATACGGACAATATGGCCAACCTGGCGAGGCTCTATAGCTTCTGGATGGAGACGACGGCCAGCGGTGCGGATAAACCGGAAAAATTCGCCCTGGCTGAGGAGTATTACCGCCGGGCCACCGCCTTGAGCCCCCAGGCGGCGCACCTCTACAACGAATGGGCCCAGCTCTACCGGGCGGCAGGCCGGCTCGACGATGCCCGGGCTAAACTCGAGCGTTCTTTGAGGCTGGATCCATCCTTCAGCCTTACCTACTTACTAGTTGGAGACTGGTACCTGGCCCAGGGTCAAATGGACAGGGCCAAGGAGAGCTTCGCCCGGGCGGTGGCCATGACCCCGGGCCTCCAAGGGGAGGTGGGGAGATACTACCTGCGCAATGGCTTCTACCAGGAGGCCATCGACGAATACCAGCGAGCGCTCGGCCGGGACGCCAATTCCTTGGACGCATTGAGCGCCCTGAGCTACCTCTACGACCTGACCGGCAGGCCCGCGCAGGCCCTTCCCTATGCACAGCAAGCAGCCAGGCTGGCACCCACTGACGCCGTGACACGAAAAAACCTCATCGCCCTTTACCAGAAACTAAACATGCTGGATCAGGCCATTGCCGAGGCCAGGGCGGCCTTGAAGATCGCCCCCCACGATCAAGGGCTGCAGGCCCTCCTGGCTTCTTTACTAGAAAAGAAATAAACCGGTGCGCGGAGACGCCATGACCATATACATCCTGATTTTCTTCTCGGCACTCTTGATCTCGCTGGCGGGGACGCCCCTACTGCGCCGGACGGCCCTTGCCATGGGCTTCGTGGACGAGCCGGAACCAAGAAAGATCCACCAGTCGCCGATCCCGCTCCTGGGGGGTTTGGGCATCTATCTTGCCTTCATCGCCGCCTTGTTTTTGGTCCGCGATATGGCCGAGCTGCCCGGCTATCTGGGACAGCTACTCGGTATCCTGGGCGGGGCCACCGCCTGCGCCCTGCTGGGCCTGTGGGACGACCGCTACGGCCTCCATCCCCTGATCAAGCTCCTGGTGGAGGCCCTGGCCACGGCCATGCTCGTCTGGTCCGGCATCCGGGTGGAGTTCCTGCACCAGCCGGTGCTGAATCTAGCGGTGACGTACCTCTGGGTGCTAGGCGTCACCAACGCCCTGAACTTTATGGACAACATGGATGGCCTGGCGGGCAGCGTGGCCTCGGTGGCCGCCGCCTTTTTCTTCCTCCTGGCCACCACCAGCGGCCAGTACCTGGTGGCCAGCATGTCGGCGGCGCTATTGGGGGCCTGCCTGGGCTTTTTGCGCTACAACTTCTATCGGGCCACCATCTTCATGGGCGATGCCGGCAGCCTGTTTTTAGGATTTGTGCTGGCGGCCCTGGGGATCAAGCTGCGTTTCGAGAACACCGACATCGTAACCTGGATGATCCCGGTGATGGTGCTGGGCCTGCCCATCTTCGATACCGTGCTGGTCACGCTTTCCCGCCTCCGGCGCCGGGTTCCGGTCTACCAGGGGAGTACCGATCATCTATCTCACCGGCTG
Source organism: Chloroflexota bacterium (assembly GCA_040754915.1). GTDB lineage: Bacteria > Chloroflexota > DTOL01 > DTOL01 > JACQYG01 > JACQYG01. Next base: position 2,298 of record JBFMCB010000057.1, read on the forward strand.
GTAGCCCTGGGCTTCACCAAGCGCGAGGCCGTTTTCGCCTTGAGCCTGGCGGCCATGACCTTCGGCCTGGGCTCCCTTTTCCTGCTAAAGGCCAGTATCCTGGAGGGCTATTTCACTGGAACAGTGGTGGCTGCGGCCTGCCTGGCGGCGTTGGTCTGGTTGGAGAGGAGATGGATCGGACCGCCTCCGGCTCAAGAGAAATAGGAGGTGAACCATGACCCTGGACGGAAAGATCATGGATGGGTCGGCGACCATTGCGATCATTGGTCTGGGATACGTGGGTCTACCCCTGGCCACAGAGCTGGCGGACCTGGGCTACCGGGTGGTCGGGATAGACGTGGACCAGGGGAAGATCGCCTCTATCCGGCGAGGTGAAAGCTACCTGCGCGACATCCCCAGCGAACGGTTGAGCCCGTTAGTCCAGGTCGGGCTTCTGTCGGCCACCACCGACTACGACGTGCTGAAAGCTACCGACGTGGCCTTCATCTGCGTGCCCACCCCTTACACCGCCGCCAAGGTCCCGGACATCTCTTATATCCGGGCCGCGGCCCAGGGCATCGCCGGGCGGCTGCGCCCCGAAATGCTGATCATACTGCAGAGCACCACCTACCCCGGCACCACTCAAGAGTGTGTCCTGCCCATCCTGGCCACCTCCGGGCTCAGGGCCGGCCAGGATTTCCACCTGGCCTTCTCGCCGGAGAGGGTGGACCCCGGCAACCGGCTTTATACGGTCAAGAACACCCCCAAGGTGGTAGGTGGCCTGACCCCGCGCTGCGCCGAGCTGGCGGCGCTTTTGCTCTCCAGGATCACCCCGGAGGTCAAAATCGTCTCCTCGCCCCGGGTCGCCGAGATGACCAAGCTCCTGGAGAACGTCTTTCGCAGCGTGAACATCGCCCTGGTCAATGAGCTGGCCCTCCTGGCCGAGAGGATGGGGATGGACATCTGGGAGGTGATCGAGGCCGCCTCCACCAAGCCCTTCGGCTTCATGCCGTTTTATCCCGGTCCCGGCGTAGGAGGCCATTGCATACCGGTGGACCCCTTCTATCTATCGTGGAAGGCCCGGGAGTATGACTTCTCCACCAGGTTTATCGAACTGGCGGCCCAGGTGAACCAGGATATGCCCTACCACGTGCGGGACCTGGTAGCCCGGGCCCTCAATTCGCGGGGCAAGACCATAAGAGGGGCCAGGGTACTGGTCCTGGGGATTGCGTTCAAAAAAGACGTGGACGACGCCCGCAATTCGCCCGCCCAACGGGTGATCGAGCTGTTGCTGGAGCTGGACGCACGCGTTTCTTATCACGACTCGTACGTCGAAAGGTTCAACGTGGGAGGCAATGCTTTCTACGCGGGAGGCCTGGCCCTGGAGGCCACGCCCCTGACTGCGGAGAATCTACGGGGCCAGGACTGTGTGGTGGTGCTGGCCGCCCACTCGGCCTACGACTTCCGGTGGATCGTGGAGAATTCGAGCCTGGTGGTGGACACGGTCAACGCTACCCGGGGCCTGCCGCACCGCGAAAAGATCGTCCGGCTGGGCGCGCCCAAGGGATAGAGCCAGTGCAATTACGGTACACGCTTGGCGGTGACCACCAATCGGTCTTTGTATTCCCCCTTGAATAGATCCCAGTTGACACAGGAGATCAGCGTTAGCGTATCGTCTTTGGTGGGGCTCAGCACCTCTACCGCGCTGGGGGCCACCACCACCATCTCACTTACCGCATAGGCGTACCTGGCATCTCCGCGATAGACGATCACCTGGTCACCCGGCTGCAGGGTCTCCAGCCAGCGGAAGGGCCCATCGCCACGGCCTTTCAGGGTCACGTGGGCGGCGAAGACCGCATTACCGGCCTCGCCCCCGTTGCCGGTGCCGGACAGATGTCCTACTTCGTTGATGATCCGGGAGACATCCCACTCACCATTGCGGACGTAGACCTCCACTACCTGGGCGTCCACTTTAAGCTTAGGGATTTCCAGGCGCGTGGGCAGGAGGGCCTTCCACGTAGTGGGGGTTGGCGTGGCCGATTCGGCCGGAGTCGTGGCCGTTTCTCCAGGCGTGGCGGTGACCTCGGCGCTCGCCACTGGCGAAGGCGCAGCGGGCTCCGGGACCGGCGCCGGGGCGGGCAGGAGAGGCGCCATCGCCAGGAAGACCCCGAAGATCAAAAGCGCCAGGCCCGAGGCAACCGCCAGGTTGCCCAGGTGGCGACGCCACGGCATTGACCGCCGCATGACATGGCTCCCGGAGATTATCGGGGCCATTCTATCACAGCCCACGCCGGTTGACAAACAGATCGTTTCTTTGTTGACATTCAGGCATTTTATACTATAATAGATTTATCGAAGCCGTTCACAGCACACTGCGGCCCGTCGGTGTGGCTCCGGTTCGTTAACTAGTTCTAGTTAAAGAGACGTTGGTTACCCGCTTCTTAGTAGAGGTTGCTTTTGTTTCGGGAGGTGGGTTCTATGACGATCCTCGACCGCTTGAACAAACAAACGCGTCCAGGACTGGAGGCCGAGCGCACCGGCGCCTTGGCCATCACCTACATCAGTGAGCTGGCCCGGCACTACCGGGACCGCCTGATCAAAGAGGCAAATCTGGAGAAGCTCACCAGCCTGCCGCCCCAGGTGCTACGGGCCCGGGTGGAGAGCCTGGTGAACCAGATGATCCGGGAGGAGGAGCGGGTCATCTCCCTGGCCGACCGCGCCGAGCTCATCCGGATCATCATCGATGAGACCACCGGTTACGGCCCTCTGGAACCACTGATCAGGGACCCCGGGGTGACCGAGATCATGGTCAATGCCCCGGATCAGGTCTGGATCGAGCGCGACGGTCGCCTCCAGCTTCGAGGCGACGTAAGCTTCACCGACGAGAGGCACATCAACCACATCATCGATCGCATTGTTGCCCCCTTGGGCCGGCGTATCGACGAGTCCAGCCCCATGGTGGATGCCCGCCTCCCCGACGGCAGCCGGGTCAACGCCATCATCCCGCCCCTCTCCCTTAACGGCCCGGTAATCACCATCCGCCGCTTCCGCAAAGACCCCTTCACTATGGATCATCTGGTGAAGATGGGCACGCTCACCCAGGACATGGCCGATTTCCTCAAAGCCTGCGTCATCGCCCGCCTGAACATCCTGGTGTGCGGCGGCACTGGCTCGGGCAAGACCACCACCCTGAACGTCCTGGGCTCGTTCATCCCCAAGAACGAGCGCATCATCACCATCGAGGACGCGGCCGAGCTCCAGTTCTACCGGGTGCATCCCCACGTGCTGCGCCAGGAGGCCCGGCCGCCCAACGTGGAAGGAAAGGGTGAGGTGACCATCCGCCAGTTGGTGCGCAACTCCCTGCGCATGCGTCCCACCCGCATCATCGTGGGCGAGGTCCGCGGCGCCGAGGCCCTGGACATGCTCCAGGCTATGAACACCGGCCACGAGGGTTCCATGACCACCGTGCACGCCAACTCGCCGGAGGAGGCCTTCTCCCGCCTGGAGACCATGGTCATGTGGGCGGGCACGGAGCTCCCCTCATCGGCCATCCGCGAGCAACTGGTGGGGGCCCTGGACATCGTGGTGCAGCAGAACCGCCTCACCGGAGGCCCCCGCAAGATCGTGACCATCGCCGAGGTCCAGGGCGTGAAGAAGGGGCAGATCGTCCTGAAGCCCATCTTCCTCTTCGAACAGATCGGCCTCACCGATGACGGCAAGGCCTACGGCAACTTCACCCCCACGGGCATAACGCCAAAGTGCCTGCCCCGGCTCAAGGCCTACGGCGTGGACGTGGAGAAGTTGCGCAAGCTCTTCGTCCCGGCCTATCTGGTGGCCGAGATGGGCACGGAGCTCTTGAAGGACCCGGATGTCACCGAGATCATGGTCAACGGGCCCGAAGAGGTATACATCGACCGCAAGGGCCATCTGGAACGGCGCCCGGACATCCGTTTCCGCGACGAGACTCACCTGCGCGGCGTCATCAACACCATCGTAGCCCCCCTGGGCCGCCGCATCGACGAATCCAGCCCCATGGTAGATGCCCGCCTCCCCGATGGCAGCCGGGTGAATGCCGTGCTGCCGCCCCTGGCCCTGAACGGCCCGGTGTTGACCATCCGCCGCTTCCGAGAGATACCCTTCACCGTGGATGATCTCGTCTCCTTCGGCACCATGACCCGGGAGATGACGGATTTCCTGCGGGCCTGTGTCCGCTCCAAGCTCAACATACTGATCTCCGGCGGCACCGGCTCCGGCAAGACCACCACGCTGAACGTCCTGTCCTCCTTCATCCCGGAGACCGAGCGTATCGTCACCATCGAGGATGCGGCGGAGCTTCGGCTGCAGCAGCCGCACATCGTCCGCATGGAGACCCGCCCGCCCAACGAGGAGGGGGAGGGCGAGATCACCATCCGCCAACTGGTGCGCAACTCCCTGCGCATGCGCCCGGACCGCATCGTCGTGGGCGAGGTCCGGGGGGCCGAGGCCCTGGATATGCTCCAGGCCATGAACACCGGCCACGAGGGCTCGCTTTCCACCATCCACGCCAACTCGCCGGAGGATGCCTTTTCCCGCCTGGAGACCATGGTCATGTGGGCCGGCGTACAGCTCCCCTCCTCCGCCATCCGGGAGCAGTTGGTGGGGGCTCTGAACATCGTCCTCCAGCAAAGCCGCCTCATCGACGGCAGTCGCCGGGTCACCAACATCTCCGAGATCCAGGGGGTCTTCGACGGCCACATCGCCGTCAAAGACATATTCATATATTGCCAGGAGGGGGTGTCGCCCGAGGGCCGGGTCATCGGCCACTTCGAGTGCACCGGCTATGAGCCCAAGTGCCTGGAGCGCTTCAAGTCCTACGGCGTCGCCCTGCCCCCGGAAACCTTCCAAATGGGCTCGAAGCCCTGAGTTGCCCGGGCCGCCCTGGGTCTGACACCAGTACCCGCCAACCATCGCGTGACGAGAAAGTCGAGGAGGTCTTCAGGGATGGAGAGCTACAAGCGGGCCCTGTGGCTGGCAGCCGTAGTCATGCTGACCCTCTTGTTGCTGGGCGGCACCGCCAGCGCCGACGATGACCAGGAGGTGCGAGAGCGGGTCCACGTGGTGCTGGTGGTGGACAACTCGGAAAGCATGGCGGACGCCGATCCCAAGGACCTGCGCATCTCCGCGGCCAGGCTTTTCATAGACCTGGCGGGCCTGGGCGACGAGATCGGCCTCGTCACCATGTCCGACGCCTATCACACCGAGCGGGTCCTGGAGATGTCGGTGGTGGACTCCGCTGCCTCCAAGGACATCGCCAAGAAGGCCACGGCCCAGGCCCAGAAACGCTGGATCGGTGGCACCTTCTTCGGGGCAGCGCTCAAGCACGCCACCAACATGCTGGACCTGGTCCCCGGGGCGGCCCTGCCCACGCCCCGTTTGCCCGGATTGGCGCCCCAGGAAGTGGAGCGCAAGCGCTTCATCGTCTTCCTCACCGACGGCAAGCAAGAGGTAGAGCCCAGGGCGGCCCTGGAGGAGGCCATCAAGGGCCTCCAAGAGAGGGCTGACATCCGCATCTTCCCCATCGGTTTGGGCGGCGGAGCGGACATGAGTACCCTGGAGGAGATCGCCAACCGGGTGGGAGGCAAGACCTTCAAGGCCAACAATGCCACGGAACTGGTCCGCATCTACATGCAGATCTTCTCCATGCTGCGAGATGACCGCTACGCCGATTTCTTCCAGGTGCCCGCCGGGCGGGAGGTCAGCCTGGCCAGGATCGACCCCGCCCAGCGCATCTACAACGTCTCTTGGGTGGCGACGTGGCCCGAGGGCCAGCCGGCCATCAAGGTGCTCCGGGCGCCCAACCGGATGGACCTGGTGGAGCAGGAGAGGGCCAAGCTCCGGTACCGGGCCACCGACCCCCGCTATGACCTGTTCACCGTGGACTCCAAGGCCCTCCCCCTGGACGGAGGTTGGAACATCTGGGTGGAAGGGCCCATCACCGGCACCGCGGTTAATATGGCGGCCATCGTACGCTCGGAGCTGCGCGTAAGGCTCTTCGAGCCCGAGGCCCTGGCCCCCACCGACGATTATTCGCCCCGCTACTGGCCGCAGAACAAACGCATGCTGGTCCAGGCCGGCGCCGGGGTGCTCACCGAGGTGGGACGTTTGCTCCTCCAGGCCGGCACCACCGGCTTTCCCCTGCTGGAGGAGAAGCGCACCCTGGGGATGACGCCAGAGGTGACCATGACCTCTCCCAAGTGGGAGCCCTTGGGCCTTAAGGATGATGGCTATGGCTACGACCTGGAAAGCGACGATGGCTACTATGCCAACGTGTACCAACCGGCTCAGAACGCGGGACGGTACAGCCTGAGCGTCGAGGTCCCGGCCCGCTACAATTCATCGGTGCACTTGGCCAAGGAGTACACCATCCGGGTGGCGCCCTTGCCCACCCTGCAGATGACCTTGAGCCCCTCCGGAAAAGTGGAGCCGGACCGGCCGGTAACTGCCACTCTGAAGATACAGCCGGGGACCAGCCCGGTGGTAGCGGAATCGGTGGAGATCACCACTACCGTGCGCCGGCCGGATGGGTTCCTGGACGACCTGATGCTACAACGGCAGCCGGATGGCAAGACCTATCTGGCCACCTACGTCCCCACCATCGATGGGAAGTACGCTATTATGGCTAGGGCCCACATCCAGGCCGTGGATCAGGGTAAGAAGATCTTCTACTCCGACTTCAGCGAGGAGAAACTGGAGGTGGCCAGGGGCCTGGTCGTATCCGTTACCGCCCTGGACGCCAGCGACGCGGGGAAGGTGGACCGTGTGAAATTACTGCGCACCTTCCGCCTGGCCTCCAATTCGCCCAAACCGGAAACCATCAAGGTGGAGGTGAGGGGCCTGCCCGGCGCAGTGGTGCTTCCAAATGTCCTCCGGATTGAGCCGAACTCCTCAACCACCGCTGCCTTCACCGTGCTCAGCGATGCCCCCGATTTACCCACCGATGGCAAGGGTTCCCTGGTCTTCACTTCCCTTCGGCCCGAGGTCAAGGTGGACACCGGCGGTCGAGAGTTTGCCTTTACCTATCATCTGAATACCATCTGGGAGCGCCTCCAGGGGCTCGTCTGCTTTCTTTTCCTGGGTGCCCTTCTGGGGGTGTTTACCTTGCTCTTCACCGCTATTCGATCGAGAGGGGAAAGGAAATATGGCTAGCCTTGCCGATCTTTTGATCCTCTTGACCGCTGGCTTCGCCGTGCTCCTGGCCGGGTTGACCGGTTTGGCCGTGCTCATGGTGGGTAGGGAATTCTCCATCTCTTTGGGGCTACGCCGCCAGTTGGACCGGCGGGTGGGCCGTCTGGCCGCACCTAGCACAGAAGAGGGCGAGGGGAAACGCCGCCGCAGCTACCTCTCACGCCTGGGCGACTCCTTTGACCGCAGCGCCATGGGCCTGGGCCTCGCCCAGTCCCTGGACCGGGCGGACCTTCGCCAACTGAAGCCCTCGGAGTTCGTGGCCATCGTGTTCGGGATCATGGTGGCCCTGTACCTGGCTTTCTCCGCCATTCTCCGCCTGGGGTGGCCCGACGCCCTGATGGCCTTTGCCATTGCCATTTTTGGCTCCCGCGCCTATCTCAATGGCCGGCGGGATCACTACCGTCGTACCTTCGACGCCCAACTCATCGATGTGTCCACCCTCATGGCCAACTCGCTGCGAGCCGGGCTCTCCATCCACCAGGCCATCGAGGTGGTGTCCAAGGAGATGGCCCCACCGGCGGGGTACGAGTTTGGGCGGGTCCGCCAGGAGTTCCGCCTGGGCGAGGAGCTGGACAAAGCCCTGAAAGACATGGTGGAGAGGATCGGCTCTAACGATTTTCGGGTGCTGATCACCGCCATCCTGGTGCAGCGTCAGGTGGGCGGCGACCTGGTCAAGGCCCTGGCGGTGATGACCAAGGCCCTGGAGGAGCGCCTCAAGCTGAGCCAAAAGATCGAGACCATGACCGCAGAGGTGCGCTATTCCAACCTGTTGTTGCCCGTCATTGCCAGCGCCGGCGGCGTGGCTTTGAATTTCATGCTGCCGGGCCTGTTGCGGGTGCTTTTCACCACGCTGCCGGGATTTGTCATCCTGGTGCTCTTCATCATCTCTCAGATGGTGGCCTACACCTTCGTCAGCAACGTGGCCAACGTGGAGGTTTAAGCGAGGGGCAGGGAAGAGGAGCAGGGAAATGGGAATCTTGGTGGGCTTGACCGGGGCGATACTGGGCTTTGTGGGGGTCCTCCTGTTCTTCTCCGGCGTGCGCGGCCTCATGGCGCCGGGCCGCGCGGAAGGGTTGCGGAAATACTCCACCGTCCCGGAGGGCGAGACGACCCAGGCCTCGGTCTTCGTCCGGAGGATCCTGCCCATCGCCCGGCGCCTTACCCCCAAAGCCGGGCCTCTGCGCAAGCTGGTCAAGCTTTCCGATATGGAACGCTACCTGGCCGCCGCCAACTACCCCAACGGCGTCCAGCCCGTGGATATGATCGGCCTTAAGATGGAGGGGGCCCTGGGACTATCCCTATTGGCGCTTTTGCTGCTGTTCGCCTGGGCGGCGCAGGCCCCGGTCTTCGCCGTCGTGATAGTGCTCTTCATGGCGATCTTCGGTTGGTTTCTCCCCGACGTCTTCCTGCGGGGCGCCGCAGAGCGGCGTCAAAAGGCCATCACGTTGGGCCTCCCCGACTTTCTGGACCTGATGACGGTGTCGGTGGAGGCCGGTATGGGCTTCGACCTGGCCATCGCTCACGTCACCCAGCGGATGAAGAACCCACTCAGCGAGGAGTTGCGCCGTTTCCTGCAGGAACTACAGATGGGGGTTGATCGCTCCACCGCCTACCGGCATCTGCGCCAGCGGAATTTCTCGCCTGAGTTGCAGACCTTCGTGGGCGCCCTGGAGCACGCCGAGGACCTGGGCGTGCCCATAGCGGCCACACTGGAGATGCAGTCGGAGGACATGCGCGTCAGCCGCATGCAGCGGGCGGAACAAAAGGCGGCGAAGGCCTCCCCCAACATCAGCCTGATCACCATTTTCATCACCTTGCCGTCCGCAGTGTGCCTGATGGTGGCCCTGATGGTGCTGAATGCGATCTACAACCCCACCATATTCGGCCTGCCCACGTACATGTTCGGGCGCTGACCGCGCCGCTTCCTGACAATCACCAGCCAGAATTTGCAGAAAATTTACATATGCTCAACCATAGGTACGGTTAACGCGGTATAATCTAAGTCAGGTAGCTCTCGCCTTGATCGTTCTTTCACCTCATTGATTGGCTACAGTGATTGCAAAACCGGGCAGCGTGATTTCACTAGTAAAGGTACTCCGGCCAGAGCGGGGTGCCATGCCGGTGGAGTACACCGGGATGGCCCTGTTCGTGCTGGTGGTGGTCGCCGTGGCCACCATCGGCATCGTGCAAGGCGCGCCCAGGGTGGCCGTCCTGCTCTCGCAAAAGCTTCAGCAAATGATCAACATCATGCAATGGTAGCAGCAGTGGGAATTGCAGCAGCAGTGATCCAGCAGCATTCTTTACCGGTAAAGAATGGGATTTCTCCACTAGTAAACAAAGAGAGCGCGGACCAGAGCGGCGCCATGCCCGTGGAATACACTGGCCTGGTCCTTCTAGGACTGGTGCTCCTGGCGGTGGCGGTGGTGGGCATGGCCGCCAACGCCAATTCCTTTGGCGATGCCGTGGCCGGCAAGCTGAGCCAGTTGAACAGCGGCTTCGGCTGGTAGCCCAACTCTCATCGGTCCGAATTTACACATTGTTTACAATCTCATCTTTACTTCTTCCCGACGGGATGGTATGCTGAAGCTGTACGAATACGCGCGGGATCCCATCCCTGGGTGAAGTTGGCAAAGAGAGGAGGTGAACGGTGATGTTGACGGACGAGAGAGGGTCCATGCCAGTGGAGTACACGGCCATGGCACTTTTGGTCCTGGTCGTGGTCTTCGTCGCCATTATCGGAATCGTATCCACCAACACCAAGCTGGGCAAGGCGATCATCGACAAGCTGGTGCAACTCATCGGATGCATTCCGTAATGGTGGGCCGAAATGGCTGGAGGGGACGATGGTGGCCAGGGCCCTGGGCTCTGGCCATTATTTTTGTTGTCATTATCTCTTAGCACTGCCTCCGAGGGGTAGTATGATCAGAAAGATAAAGTCGCGTCTGTCTGATGAAAGCGGTGTGCAACTGGTGGAGTACGTGGCCGTCTTCCCGTTTGTGCTTCTGGCGGCCATGATCGCCTTTCAATTCATGGTCGGAGCCTATACAGTGGTCGTGGCGGCAGCCGCGGCCCGGGAGGGGGCACGGGCGGCGGCGGTCCAAGAAAACGCCTACGTCGCTGCCGCCAACGCCAGCGTTGGCTTCCGGCGCCAGGTCTTCGTGACGGGAGCCGGCAACGGGGTCCGGTGCACCGTCAGGCTGAGGGTCCCGATGTTCCCGCTTTGGCCGGGAGAGGTTTGGGCCACGGGCAACACCACCATGCGCCTGGAGCGTTAGGGGCCCCGTCGATCCAGGAGAGGCTTAATCCATGACGCGATGGATCAAGGATCTATTTCGCGGCGAGCGCGGCACCACCGCGGTGAACATGGCCGGCGTGGTGGCCCTGCTCCTGGTGGTGGCGCTGCCGGTGCTCTGGGATTTCGCCACCATCTACGTCTCCCGGGGCAACGCCCAGTCTGCGGCGGACGCTTCCTCCCTGGCCGCCGCCGAGGCCTACGTGGATGTGCTGCCCAGGATATGGCCCAAGCTCTCGTGCCCGCCGGAGGAGGAGCCTGACCCCAGCGCCGTCGGGCGCTATGTGGCCATGATGATCCCGCTGATGTATGGGACATACCCCTATGCCTACGAGGAGGCGGTGCGCTACGCCCTTTTGAATCACTGGAGCTTTCCGGTGGGCTTTAATGCCTACCCGTACTCCGGCGGCGTCTGGCGAGGTGTATGGGTGCCTTACTGGCGCGTGGACGTGCAGGCTAGGCGCATCGCCCCGCTGATCTTGACGCCGCTCTACCGGCGGTTGATCTTCTCCAACGGCCGGGCCTCGGCCCTGGTCTACCTGAAGAGCCTGGACAACGGTCCTTGCAGCCTTATCTTCACCTGGAAGATCAAGCTGATCCGCTAATCAGTATTCTCTAGTAGAAACCGTTGCGTAACTATCTTGAAAACACGCTGATCGCTCTACTGTGGTCACTTCTGGTGGTCCCCAAACTGCTTTGGCTGGCCACCGCTGCTGCTCTGCAGTGGAATGGGGCCTTTGGCACCTCCCTGGTGGCGATGCCCAGCCTGATCGAAGCCATGGGCTGGCCCTCCCTGGCCGACGCGGAGATGGCCCTCTTCCAGACCATAATCGTGGTCCTCTTCATCACCCGGCGGCCGGCCGTGGCCCTGGGCAACCGCTGGGATGGCCTCCTCGGCCTCACCGGCACCCTGGTGCCCCTTTTGGCCCAGCGCGGGGGGCCGAGCCTGGGTGGGTGGACAGTGGCCTTTCAATCCCTGGCTCTCCTGGGAATGATCGCGGCCGTGCTCTCGCTGAATACCTCGTTCGGGGTGGTTCCTGCGGACCGCGGGGTGAAAACCGGCGGGATGTATCGCCTCGTCCGCCATCCCGTTTATGCCACCGAGCTTCTTTTCATGCTGGGTTTTGTGGCGGGCAACATCACCTGGCGTAACCTGGCGGTGGGAACGTTGTTCCTGGCCACCGAGGTGATGAGGGCCTGGCGAGAGGAGCTGCTGCTCAAGCGCAATCCGGAGTATCTATCCTACTGTCAAAGGGTTCGCTTTCGCTTCTTGCCCTTCCTGATCTAGGAGACCGGTTCTTGACCAGAAAAAGGATCATCTCCATGGCGGTCGGTACGGCGTCTCTGGGCGAGGCGCTCTTCTTAGCTCTTACCCGCCACTGGGCAGAAGTGGCAATCGCCTTGCTATTCCTCTTCGCCACTCTCCCCTTGGCCGCACCGCTCCTATCCATGGCCGGCATCCAGCAGGCAGCTCTGCTCTACGAGTTCTTCGACTATTTCTGCGAGCAAAGGCCCGGAAGGTCGTTTTTCCTGGCCGGCTTTCAGGTGGCGGTTTGCCAGAGGTGCCTCGCTATCTACCTGGCCATGTTCTTTGCCAGCCTGGCCTATTGGCGCTATCGCCCGGCGCTCTCCTGGCAGTGTCTTCTGGTTTCCATAGCTTTCAGCCTTCCCATCATGATCGATGGCTTCACCCAGAATCTGGGGTACCGCGAGAGCACCTGGTGGCTGCGCGTGGGCACCGGCTCGCTTTATGGGGTCGGCTGGGTCTATTTCTTCTTTCCATTCATCTCACGTATCCTGGACATCCCTCACTGCTTCTTTCGTCGGTGGAAGGCCGACCTGCTGGCGCTGCCAGATAGGGGGCTCCGCCCCGATGTTGAGGTTGCCTCAGGGGCTTGATTCTAGTATAATCGAGGCGCTTTCCGCACTGCCAGCAATCACTCCGGGGGAGATGGCATGCCCCAGGATTTCGAGATAGTCATCGGCCAACTGAGCGATGTGGGCAAGGACCGGGACCATAACGAGGACAGCTATGCCGTCCTGGAGCCGGTGTACGAGGAGGAGCTTGCCCGCAAAGGTCGCTATTACGCCGTGGCCGACGGCATGGGCGGGCACCTGGCGGGTGAGGTGGCAAGCCGCTTCGCCGTGGACCAGACCATGCGCGAATACTACGCCAACCCCACTGGCGATGTGGCCCAGGCCTTGACTGAGGCGGTCAAGAGGGTAAACGAGCAGCTCTTCCAGAAGGCCGCGGCCGACCCCGGAAAATCAGGCATGGGGTCCACATTGGTGGCCGCGGTTTTGCGCGGGAACGAGCTGTACGTGGCCAATGTCGGCGATAGCCGGGCCTATGTGCTGCGCAACCATGCCCTTCGACAGATCACCCGGGATCACAGCCTGGTGGCGGAGCAGGTGCGTGCCGGTGTGATCACCCCGGAGCAGGCCCAGGCGCACCCCCGGCGCAACGTCCTGTTGCGCAGCCTGGGCACGCAACTGGCAGTGGAGGTGGACGTCTTCAAAGAATCGGTGCAGTCGGGCGACGTCATCGTTCTGTGCAGCGATGGGCTCTGGGGCCAGGTTCCCGATGAGCGGATAGCCGATCTGGCCTCCCAGGCAGACCCCCAACGGGCAGTGCAGGAGATGATCCGCCTGGCCAACGAGGCCGGTGGTCCCGACAACATCACCGCCCTGGCGCTGGTGGTGAAAGAGAGGACCGCCACCGCGGTCATGGCGCAAAGATTCCGCGACGTCTGGCCCTATGCCCGGCTGCTGCTCCTGCTCGCTTCAGTCTTCGTCTGCGTGGCGGCGCTGGGAATTGCGGTCTGGTTCTTTTGGGCCTACCGTGGAGATTACAGCCAGCTCGTCGTGGACGTTCAGCAATTGATCTCCCCGGAGAGCGCCACGAAAGCCGGGACCCGCGTGGCCAGGCCCAGCGCCACCCGGCCTCTGGGCGCAGCGGGGACACCGGGCCCCACCGCCACCAGGCCGGGGGTTCCCCCCGGCACCGCCGTACCCGGCGCCACCGGTGCACCATCGCTTCCTGGAGCCACCGGCACCCCCGGCGCCGCCGAATTCACAGAAACCCCGACGCCTTCGGAGACCCCCGCTCTGCTGGCCACGCCCACACCTTACGAGACTCCCACCCTGGCACCCACGCCCACCGCCTGGGACACCTTTACACCCTGGCCCACGCCCACCGCCTTCGCCACCCCTACGCCCTGGGCCACACCTACCGCCTTCGCCACCCCTACGCCCTGGGCCACACCTGAACCGCCGCCGATGACTCCCACGCCCGAACCACCACCCCCGCCTCCACCGCCACCCCCGCCCGAACTGCCATCCCCGCCTCCGTCATTCCCGTAGCCTTCACCACCACTTTGATCTCCGGGATAGTTTTAGGTGACGCCGTCGTTTTCCAGCCTGCCTCTTCAACCGTCCTACCTCACGCCTTGTT
>JBFMCB010000058.1:0-16239 GCA_040754915.1 Chloroflexota bacterium
CGTGCTGCCAGCGGCCAGCAAAGCCCCATAGGCCAGTGGAGCCATACGGCCCCCCTGGGGCGCACGGTGCTCCGCCGCCGCGATGGACGTACCCATCCAGGCGACGGGGTGGTAGCGATTAGGCGGATCGCCCAGGAGTAGGTCCAGTAGCAAGGCGAGTAGCGGTACCATCCCTCGAGTCCACTAACTTCCTAAGGCCACGAGAGTGAGCAAAACGCTCGTCTCTGCTACCTCACAGATAGCCCCGTAGATGTCGCCGGTCAAACCCGGCAGGCGACTCAAAGTGAAGCGAGCCCCAGCCCAGGTCACGGACCCAGCCAGGGCCAGAGCCGCAAGCCCAAACCAACGGCCGGCGAGCCAGACGCCGGCCAGAGCGATGCCGGTAGCCAGGACTCCCTGCGCCCAACCAGCATGATCCTTCATCGCCCGGCCCAGGCCCTCGGGACGGGCATAGGGGAAAGCGATCACAGAGAGGGCCATCGCCCAGCGGCCAAGAGTGGGAGCCAGGAGGAGGGCCACGCTGCGGTCATGGGTGGCGGCCAGGGAAGCGTATTTCACCAGTAGCAACAACATCCCACCCACCACAGCGAAGGCCCCCACCCCCTCGTCTCGCAGGATGCAGAGCCGCTCCTCAGGGGTGGCACCGCCGAAGAGACCATCGCAGGCGTCCAGAAAGCCGTCCAGATGCAGCGCCCCGGTGAGGGTCACCCAAGCGGCCAAAACCAGGGCCGTGGTCACCCCCGCTGGGAAGAGCCGCCCAAGGCCCATATCCAACCCGGCCAGCAGTCCCCCCAGCAGTAGCCCCACCGGTGGGAAATAGCCCACTCCCTGTCCCAGTTCCACTGGTGTGAAGGGCCGGCGCACCAGCGGCGGCACTATGGTCAAGAACTGAAGAGCGGCGAGGAGAGGCGTCACCGCGTCTCCTTCTCAGAGACTCCTGCCTCACCGAAGGTAGCCATCTCGGCCAGGACCTTGCAGGCCGCCTCAGCCAGGAAGATGCCCAACGCCGCACCGGTTCCCTCCCCCAGGCGCAGGTCGAGATCCAGCAAGGGCTCCAGGCCCAGCCACTCCAGCATGAGGCGATGTCCTCGCTCCTGGGAGCGATGGGCGGCAATGAGGTAGGGCCGCACCTGCGGTGCCAGGCTGATGGCGATCATGGCTGCTGCACCGGAGATGAAGCCGTCAATGACCACTGGCCGGCGATGGGCGGTTGCGGCCAGTATGGCCCCCGCCAGGCCGCCGATCTCGAACCCACCGACTTTGGCCAGCACGTCCAGGGCGTTGGTGGGATCGGGCCGGTTAACGGCGAGGGCCTGTTCCACGACAGCGACCTTGCGGGCCAGGCCGGCGTCGTCCACGCCGGTGCCTCGGCCCACGATTTCGGCGGCGGGATGGCCGGTCAGCGTGACGGCGATGGCGGCCGAAGGGGTGGTGTTGCCGATGCCCATGTCGCCGGTGCCCAGGATATCCAACCCCCTGGCTACCTCGGCCTCCACCATGGCAATGCCGGCTTCAAGGGCCTGGAGTGCCTGCTCAGGGGTCATAGCCGGCCCGCGGGCGATGTTGCCGGTGCCAGAGGCCACCTTCTTATCCATCAGGTCGCGATGCGGCTCCAGGTGGGCAGCCACGCCCATGTCTACCACTACCACCCGCGCCCCCACGTGCCGGGCTAAAACGTTGATAGCCGCACCGCCGCGCAGGAAGTTGTGCACCATCTGAGGCGTGACTTCCTGGGGATAGGCGCTCACCCCCTCAGCGACCACGCCGTGATCCCCGGCCATGGTGACGATGACCTTGTGCCGGATGCGGGGCAGGGGATCGCCGGTGATGCCGGCCAGTTGGACTGAGAGTGCTTCCAGCCGGCCCAGGCTGCCCTGCGGTTTGGTCAGGGTATCCTGGCGGGCGCGGGCCAGAGCTTGGGCCCGCTCATCCAAGGGCTGAATGCGGGCGATGATTTGTTGCAAACGGCTCTCCATAGAGTTCCTCCAAATAAAGAATAGGACGTAGGCCACCATTCGCCAGAGGATAACAGGCGACAGTGACGTGGCCAGCCCGCAGAGCAGCGGTGGCCTTGGGCGCGTCCAGCGGGATCTCCCAGTCGGACCTCGGCTGCAGCCAGACCTCGGCGACACTGTAGCGGCCGATGGGACAGGAGACCAGGCAGGGCACGCCGTCCAGCGTCCTCTGCACCAACTCACCGCAGGTGGCCGGAAGGGCTACGCGCGCTAGGCGCACTCCGGTAGCGACGTTACTCTCCATCGGTAGTGAAGACCTCCGGGTGGATCACCGCTGCCAGCAGGCGCGCGCCCCGGGCCAGATTCGGCCCCGGCGCGTTGAGCCAGATCTCATCCACAGCGACCACACGCGCCTCCCGCACTGCACTTACTTGGTCCCAGCCGGGGCGCCGGGCCACCCGGTCCAAAGGCGGGCGGGCCACCCCTGCCCAGGCCACCACGATGAACTCGGGATCGGCGGCGATCACCTCGTCGTCGGCCACAGCTCGCCCCGGCTGCTCGGGCACGAACTGGCCACCGGCGATCTCGACCAGCTCGGCCACCCAGGTGGGGCTGCTCATGGGTGGTTTGGGCCACATCTCAACGTAGACGCGGGGGCGGTGCAGGCCGGCCACCCGTTGGCGGATCGCCTCGAAATCGGCCTGCATTCGGGTGATCACACGCTCGGCTTCGTCAGCCGCGTCGGTGAGCCGACCCAACCAGGTAATGTGGGCGTAGACATCCTCAAGGCGTTGTGGGCACAGGCACAGGACGTCGAGCCTGGCGCGCAAAAGTCCGACGATGGTCTTGGTGCGGTAGGGGACTGAGGCGATGACCAGGTCAGGAGAGAGAGGCGCAATTTCCTCCGGCCAGGCAGACCAGGTGGAAGGCAGGCAGGGCCTGTCACCTACGTTCACCAGGCGGTCACACCATTTGCTGACAGCCACCAGCCGTGCTTGCTGGCCCAGGGCGAACAGAATGGCAGTGACACTGGGCTCCAGGGAGACGATGCGTTGCAACGTACTACGTGACATTAATCTCTCCTTTCGCCGTTCCTCCTTGCCGACAGGCTTCCACGAAACGCACAGAGAGGGCCCGCACTTGGTCTGTTGGCACCATCCAGGTGTCCAGGTTGCGGCAGGGCCGGCCTGCAGCCAGGGTGTGGTAGGTGGGATCGATGTAGTCCGGCCCGACTTTGAAGGGCTGGACGGCCAGGCCGCGCTGGCGCAGGGCGGCGATCAAGCCGACGGTGACTGTGGTTTTGCCGACACCGCTGTGGGTACCAGCGATAACCAATCGTGGTATCCTCATCGTGATTTCGCTTCGTTCACCAGGGCCCAACCTCCAGGAAGTGCTAGGGCAGCCAGGATCAACTTCGATAGATCGCCCGGGATAAAAGGCAACAGGCCCAAGGCCAACGCCTTGTCTGGTCCTACGAAGTGGGCCAGCCAGGGCAGGCCAAAGAGGTAGATGATGGCGTTGCCCAGGAGCATGGCCATAGCAGCGGTGGGCAGGCGGCGATCCCATCCCCGCTCGCACAGCCAGCCCACGAGAAAGGCGGCAGCCACAAAACCCAACAGGTACCCACCAGTAGGGCCTGCCAGCCGGACAAGCCCGCCAGTGCCGCCTGCGAAGACCGGCAGCCCCAACGCCCCCTCGCCCAGGTAGACGAGTAGGCTGAGGGCACCACTTCGACTGCCCAGCAGGGCACCGACCAGGAGAACGCCGAAGGTCTGGCCGGTGACCGGCACAGGGCTAAAGGGTAAGGGGACAGAGATTTGCGCGCTCAGTGCAACGACAAGGCTGCCCGCCAGGATGAGCATAAAATCACGCGCCGCGCTGGACTCGACCCAAAAAACGTCGACCATCGTTGTCGGTTGGCGTACGTTCTCGTTCACGTTCGCCCCTCCTTATTCATGAGTAAACGGTTCGTCAAAGATACAAAGCAGCTCACAGGTAGTGCTGCACTGTGCTGGGATGCGGCCGAGGGCACTGATGAGGCACTGGAAGTCTGACATAGGGCGCCTTCTTCAAGTTGAGCAACGGCACCACCAGCAGCGTGTCGTAGACAGGGTGCCGACTGACCGATACGGGCACTCCGTAGGCCTGCTGCAACAGTTCAGGGATCAGTACCTCAGAAGGGATCCCTGTGGCCTGCAATCGCCCGTTGTCCAGCAGGGCCAGCCGGTCGGCGCATAAGGCTGCCTGGTTCAGATCATGCAGGGTAACGATCACTGTCAGGCCATCTCGATGGGCCAGGTCCCGCATCAGTTCCAGAATTTCCGCCTGGTACTTCAGATCCAGGTGGGCTGTAGGCTCGTCCAAGAGCAGTACCTCCGGCTCCTGAGCTAGCGTCCGAGCCAGGATCACCCGCCGCTGCTCGCCTCCTGACAGTTCCGTCACCAGTCGGTCGCGCAGGCCCTGCAGCCCTACCTGTTGAAGCGCGCGCTCCGTGGCCTCCCGATCGGCGGCCGAGAGGGGTAAGAGCCAACCCCGGTGGGGGGCGCGGCCCAAGGCCACGGCCTGTTCCACTGTGAGGGGCCAGGTGGCACCATTACTCTGGGGAGCGAGAGCCAGCCGGCGCGCGGCCGACCGTGGGGAGAGTCGCCATAGGTCCTGGCCGGCCAGCAACACCGTTCCCCGGCAGGGTCGGTGCAGCCGAGCCAGAGCGCGCAACAGCGTCGTCTTGCCCGCCCCGTTCGGGCCAATTAGCGCCAGCACCTCACCGGGGTGGGTTGCCAGGCAGAGATTATCCAGGACGGGCTGACCGTCATAGGCACACCTAAGGTCTCGCACCTCGAGAGTCGTCATCGCCCACCTCCCAGGTCCCGCTGGCGGGTCTTAAGCAAGTAGAGAAAAAAGGGTCCTCCCAGCAACGCCGTGATGATGCCCACCGGTAGTTCCACCGGCGCCAGAACGGTGCGCGCCAGGTCGTCGGCCAGGAGCAGGAGCAGGGCACCTAGCAGGGCGCTGGCGGGGATGAGCCGGCGGTGGTCGGCGCCGAAGAGGAGCCGGGCGGCGTGGGGTGCGATGAGGCCCACGAAGCCGATGATCCCCCCTGCCGCCACCGCCGCCGCGGTGGTCAGGCTGGCCGCAGCGACCACGGCGCCCCGGGCGCGAGTCGCCGGCAATCCCAGGCTCTGGGCCGTCTCCTCGCCACAGGCCAGGGCGTCCAGAGGGCGGGACAGGAGCCAGAGGGTGACCATGCCGGTCAGCAGGTACAGCCCGCTGGCCCAGAGGTGAGGCCAACTGCGCCCGCTCAGGCCGCCCATCAGCCAGGCGAAGACTTCATGCAGGGCGCGATCGTTGAGCAGCATGAGCAACGAGACGCCCGCCGACAAGAGGGTGCTCAAAGCAGCGCCAGCCAGCAGCAGGGCCACAGCCGGCGCCTGCCCTCCCACCTCCGCTACGCCGTAGACAATAGCCACCGCCAGCATGGCTCCAAGGAAGGCGGCGAGAGGTACGGGGCCGAAGCCAGCCCCGGCCAGGCTCAACCCCGCGGTGATCGCCAGGGTCGCGCCCAGGGCGGCGCCTCCCGAAGCCCCCACCACGAAGGGGTCAGCCAGGGGATTGCGGAAGAGACCCTGGAAGGCCGCGCCAGCGGCCGCCAACCCCGCGCCGATGAGGGCGGCCAGAAGAGCCCGGGCCAGGCGCAGGTCCCAGATGATGGTTACTGTGGCCGCGTCGGCTGGACCACCCCAAGGGGTGTGGAGGGCCAGGGCCGTCAACACCTGACCTGGGGCCAGGGGCACGGCCCCCAGCCCCAGGCTGAGCACCAGGGCGATAGCCAGCAGAGCGGCCAAACCCAGCAAACGATGCATGGTCACTCCTGGCTAGCGAAACAGATCGGGATACAGACCCCGGGCTGTAGCCTCCAGGGCATTAGCCAGGCGCGGTCCAGGCCGAGAGACAATATCGCCGTTCACCAGGACGATGCGGCCCTGTCGCACCGCCTTGATGTTACCCCAGCCAGGTCGGGCCTGGATCTTCTCTGGCGTCAGTTCCTGGCCGTGGCTGTCGGGAGCGAGGATCACATCCGGGTCGCGCTTCATCACCTCCTCAGTGCTGACCTGGGGCCAGTCCTCGGTCACATCGGCAAAGAGATTCACCCCGCCGGCCAGCGCGATCATCTGGCCGACGAGGGTAGAGGGGCCGGCGGTCATCAGCGGCTCGTGCCAGACCTCGTAGAAGACCTTGGGGCGATTCGCTTCTGGGACCGTTTTGGCCTTCGCCGTCACGGCGGCTACGCGTTCCTTCATCTGAGCCACTACTCGGGCCGCCTCGGCCCCGTGGCCGGTCAATCGCCCAACGGTCTCGATATTGGCATAGACGCCCTCAAAGGTCTTTGGATCCAGGGCGAAGACAGGGATCCCAGCCCGCTCCAGGGCTTCGATGACCGGCTGCTGGATCTTCCCGGCGGAGAGAACCAGGTCCGGTTTGAGGGCGACGATCTTCTCCACGCTGATGGTCTTGGCCACGAAGCCGCCGACCTGCTCGCGGGTCTGGGCTTTGGGCGGGTAGTTGCAGAACTTGGTCACCCCCACTACCTGGTCACCGGCACCAACGGCGAACAGGATCTCGGTGTTGGACGGAGCCAGGGAAACGATGCGGCGCGGCACGGCGCTAAGCGCCACCTTCCGGCCCAGGTCGTCGGTCAGAGTAACGGGAAATGCGATTGGCGTTGGTGTGGGTGGTACGGGTGTAGCTGTGGGTGGCACCGGCGTCGGTGTGGCAGCCGGAGCACAGGCGGCCAGCAGAAGGACGGTCACCAGCATGGCCAAGATAAGCGATAGGGAAAGGCGTTTCATTGATTGAGAACCTCCGTGAAATCTCGGACGTAAAAAAGAAACCCGACCTCACTCGATCGGGTAAAAGGAACCCCTTGCCGATTTGACAAGGGGTTGGTTCACGGCCCACGGGCCATGCTCCCACCCCCTTCCGCGAGGTTATGCAGAGCACGATAGAGGCGGGCGACCTGGCTTGTTAGCCTTGCAGCCTCCTAATCGTGTGGGTAGTCTGGTACTCCACTGACTACTTGACTATCCGGCTAACTTACAGTTGCGGGACAGCACCGGACTTGCACCGGCTTCGCCTTTAAGCCCTGGCATCCGGACCTACGGGCACCTCTACCAAGCATATTCAATTGTCAAAACCCAGTATATCACAGAATTCCCTAAAAGGCAAACTCGTAAGCCTATATAAATTCCGGGGACACGATACACAAGCTAGCCTGTCAACGCGTGTGAGTCGATGGTGGCGGAAAGCCCGGGGGAAAAGGGCTGCGTGCGGTCCTGGACGGTTACATCTGCTCGGGGGCCGAGATCCCCATCATGCGCAGGCTGTTGGCCAGGACGATCCTGGCGGCCTGGACCAGCTTAAGCCGGGCCTTGGTGAGAGGCAGATCTGAGGGATCCGAGGAGACGACGCGGCACTCTTTATAAAAGGAATGGAAGGCCGAGGCCAATTCCATGGCGTAGTGGGGCAGGTGATGGGGCTCAAAATGAGTGGCGGCGGTCTCCACGGTCTCGGGCAGAAGCAACATTTGCCGGATCAGGGCCTGCTCCGGTGGCGAGGTGAGCAGGCCGACATCGCCGTCGCGATAGTCCAGGTCTCCGGCATAGCGCAAGATGCTGGAGATACGGGCGTGGGCGTACTGGACGTAGTAGACCGGGTTCTCGTTGGACTGTTTTTTGGCTAGTTCTAGATCAAAATCCAGGTGGCTGTCGGCGCTGCGCGTGATCAGGAAGAAGCGGGTGGCATCGGCCCCCACGGCATCGATGATGTTCTCCAGGGTGATGAACTGACCCTTGCGCTTGCCCATGGATAGGATCTTCTCGCCGTGGACGAAGCGCACGAACTGATACAGCACGATCTGGAGCCGTTCCGGGTCCAGGCCCAGGGCCTGCATGGCGGCCTTCATCCGGGGGATGTGGCCGTGGTGGGTGGAGCCCCACACGTCGATGACCAGATCGAAGCCCCGGTCCAGGAACTTGTTGCGGTGATAGGCGATGTCCGAGGTGTAATAGGTGGGCTCCTCATTGCTGCGGACCAGGACGTTGTCCTTGTCTTCCCCCAAGGTGGTGGCCACGAACCAGAGAGCGCCGTCTTTCTCCGCGGTGAAGCCCTTGGCCTTTAACATCGCGATGGTGTCCTCGACATAATGATCAGCGTAGAGGCTCTTTTCCGAGAACCACACATCGTAGTTGACGCCAAGCTTCTCCACCGTGCGGCGGATATCCCTCACCACCCAGGCCACGGCCAGGTCGACCAGGGCCTCCTCGGCCTGGGCTTGTTCCATTTTCAGGTAGCGGTCGCCCTCTTTCTCCGCTATCTCCCGGGCAATGTCTATCACGTACTGGCCGGGGTAACAGTCTAGGGGGAGGGGGATATCCTGGCCTAAGAGCTGGCGATAACGCACGAAGACCGACCGGCCCAGGGTCTGGACCTGGGTGCCACGATCGTTAACGTAGTACTCACGACTCACTTGGTAGCCGGCGGCCGCCAGCACATGGGCCAACGCGTCGCCCAGGGCCGCGCCCCGGGCGTTGCCCAGGTGCAGTGGTCCAGTGGGGTTGGCGCTCACGAACTCCACCTGGGCCTTCTTGCCCTTGCCCAGGTCCAGATGGCCAAAGGAATCACCCTGAGCGATGATGCTCTCCACCTGCTGTGCTAACCACTTCTGGCTCAAGGTGATGTTAATGAAGCCCGGGGGTGCCACCTCAGCCTTGCCGACGAAGTCCGCCGGGGCCAGGTTGGCCACCACGGCCCGGGCGATGGCGAGGGGAGGCATTTTGGCAGCTTTGGCTAGCTTCAGAGCAGCGGAGCAGGCATAGTCGCCGTGGACCTCCTCTTTCGGACGTTCCACCGTGATGGTGGGAGGCTCGAAAGGCGGCAGGTCTCCTTTTTGCTGAGCCAGGTTTATGGCCTGCGCCAGGAGTTTCGCAATCTCGTCCTTGACCATTGTTCTTTACTAGTTAAAGAAAGCCTGAGGCGCTCGGGGCCTTCGCCTTGTGACACTCCGACACCATGTTGGCAAATGGCCAATCCTCTGTTGGTTCCGGAGTTGCACTCCTGAACCGCTCCTGATGTCCTGGAGTTGAACTCCGGGACATCAGGAGGCATTAGCCCTCGGCTATCAGCCATCAGCTATCTTGTCGTGGGAGTCGCACCAGCACAGCTCGATCAGCTTTCCCGTGGCCTCACTTGGGCATGGCCGCCAATTTTGAATAGGCCGGTCGGGGTGTCCAGTCCTCGCGAAGCACGCCATAGGCCTTCTTGCCCCAGCGATCGTTGGGCTCAGCGCCCGGGCCGTAGTTCAGGTTCCACACCAGCATGGGCCCGATGTAGCCCTTCTCTTTGGCTATGGCAAAGGCCCGGACCAGGAAATTGGCCTGGTCCTCCTCGCTGATCTCGGCGGCGTAGGCGTAGTCGGGATACGGGTTGGCCGAGGAGGCCCAGCCGAACTCAGTGAACCAGATCTTCTTGCCGGCGTCGCCATGCTTGACCATGACGTTGCGTATCTCAGAAAACCGCAGGTAGTAGAAGCTGCCGTGGGTCTTGTAGTTGTCGGACTTGTACCAGGTGGCAGGCATGGTCTTGCGCCCGATCCAGTCGTCGGGCGGGTTATTGGTCATATTGGCGTGGACGGCCACCGCATCCATGTGGGGCTTCATGCCGGCGGCATAGAGCTGATCCATATAGGCCACATCGTCCACCGCCATTGGAGGCCCCACACCGGTAGGGGTGAGGCCTCCCGCTAGGACCACGATAGCGGGATCCACGGCCTTGATGCGGGAATAGGCCGTTGACAGAAGGTTCACGTAGGCGCTGGCATTCGGTGCTGCCCCTCCCCATTCGTCAGACAGGTTCTGCTCATTCCAGATCTCCATGGCACCGATCTTGCCCCTGTACTGGCCGGCTATGGCGGCCACGAAGTCCCCGTAGTCGTTCGGGTTCGCCGGGGGACCGGGCTTGTTCAAGTCAGAGCCGGCGGGTCGGGCCCAACGGGGTGCGGTCACCACGCTAAGGAGCACTCTCAGGCCAGCCGCCGCTGGCTGGGAGATCAGGACATCCAGGTTGTCCCAGTCGATATTCCCCTTGGAACTCTCCAGCTCCTCCCACCGGGCCTGGACCTTCACCCACCGGAATCCCGCGGCCTTGGTCAGGTTGAGGGCCCTGGCCCCGTCGTTGAACATGTTGATGCAGAAGCCGTAGTCCACTCCGCCGCTATAGGCCGGCGGAGGCGTGGGCCCGGTGCTGGAAGGTGTGGGGGTCGGCGATGGTGTGGGAGTGGGTGCGGGCTTGCCACCCTTGCCCACGATCACCGTCAAGGAGCCGCCGGCATTGGCCACCGGGGTCCCGGCCAGGTTGGACAGGAGGGCGGTGATGGGCACGTCCACGTTCTCGCCCGGCGCGGTCCAGTTGGTCCAGGGCCGGTCCATGCTGCTTTTCTGAGCGTCGAACTTGCCGCTGGGCGCCTGCCAGAGTATAGCTAACTCAGTGGCAGCCGGAGCGACATCCTGCTGGAAGGCAGCCAGGGCCGCGTTCGCGCGCTGGTCGTTCCGGGGGTCGAAGAGCCCCTCCAGGGCCAGGCCGCGAAGGTTATACTGCTTTACCAGCTTAAGCTTCTGAGCTAAAGCCTCGGCATTTTCCAACCAGATAGTGGATTCAAGGTTGTCCTTCTTGTAGGTGAAGCGGTAGTTCCTGCTGGCCTCATTCCATCTCACCGGCGAGCCTCCGCCCTCCGGGAGCAGATTGGGCAGCACCAGGGTGACAGCCTGGCCTGGAACAACGTTTCTCCGCTGTGGGTCACCCTTGATCTCGATCTTTCCCGCCGTCTGGGTGGCTTCAACGTAGGTCCTGGGCTCGAAAGCGCCGTTGCCTGGGCGCTCCTGGCTGTAGAGCGACAGCACCGGCTGGATCTTGTAGCGGTCCACCTGGGTGATGGCGTAGGCGATGGCTTTTTCCACCTGGCCGAAGTTGTCGGGGTCAACAGGAAAGGCGATCTTGAACCCGTCCGCAAACTTGCCCAGGGCTACCCAGTCATAGGCGCCGGTCTGCCAGGTGTCCTCGGACACTTGAGTCGGTGGCTCCACCGTTACGGTGAGGGCCCTCTTTCCCCGGTGCAGCTCGGCCGACAGTTCTCCAATGAACGTCGAGAATTTGGCCCGGTCTGTGGGGTTCTGGGGATCAAGTTTGCGAAAGTCGATATCCACGCCGGCGTAGTCGTTCTTGGCGACCAACGCGGCCAGGTTAGATACCAGCTTCTTGCGCAGGCCGTCGTTTTGCAGGATGTTGCTCACTAATTCGCCGTCGTAGTCGTTGCCCACCAGGTTGCGGACGGTGGGGATGACCCTGACCTTATCGCTGCCCCGCCAAGGGGCCGGGCTGCCCATTATCGTCCCGTCGGTGTTCAGCGTCAGGCCCGGTGGACTCACCTCATCCACCGCCTCTTCGCCCTGGGCCGCTGTGTCTTTAACGGGCAGGGAGGCGGAGAATACCGGCCTCACCTGGGATGTCTGCATGATCGCCAGGGCCTGGGGAAGCGCCGGCCAGGGCCGGGCATAGATGCGGTCGTCCTCGGCCACGATGCGGCCGGGCACGAACTCCCAGCGGCTACCGTTCCAACCGTAGACATCGGTTTTCTCTGGCGCATCGATCCCAGTGGGGATGGGGATGCTTACCGTGGCCGAGGGCACGGCCCCACCCTGGACCTCGATGAAGTATACCGGGCTTTTGAGGGTCAGCTCTTGTGGGACCTTGCCGGCAGCGGAGAGCTTGGCCGGGGCATTTTTGGGGAAATCGGCCCGGGGCAATGCGGAGACTTTGATGGCAACATCTTTGGTTAAGGCGCCTTTGGGCACCTGGACCTCGGCCTTATCTGAGGCCACCACCGACCCGCCGTTCCGGCCGATCCGGGTGAATCCGCCGCCCCCCAGGCAGCTTGGGAGCGAGATGGGCGGCAGGATCAATACCATCAGGACCAGCACGGCGATGGCGGCGATGTTGGCGATTTTCACCTCCCTGGTTCCGCCTTCGAGGAAGTACGCCAGCAGGGCCGGCAGGGAGTTCTTTGGCTGTTGCACTGTAACGTGGGCTCCTTCTTTGACTAGTAAAGGACTGGTCCTGCAGGGCTAGCGGGGCTTTTCCCTGAGGATAGCTTCCAGCATCAGCTCCTTGCCGTACCGGTTGACCGTAAGCCTCACCTTTTCTCCGATCTGGTGGCGCATGAGGACATTGAGCAAGGGATTTTCGTCGTCGATGGCCTGGGCGTCGATTCTCGTGATCACGTCGCCGGCCTGGAGTCCAGCCCGGGCCGCAGGGGAGCCGGCCTCAACCCTGGTGACCAGGGCTCCGCTTTTGACCGCCAGGCCATAGTACGACGCCACGCGGGGGGTTACCGGCGTATGGCTGATGCCCAGATAGGGCCGGGCCACCTTGCCGGTGCGTATGATCTGCTCAGCCACGAACCGGGCGGTGTTGCTGGGGATAGAAAAACCTAAGCCTTCGGCCACCACCTCGGAGAAACCGCTGCGGCCGGCAATGACGGTGTTGATGCCGATGACCCGGCCCTGGAGGTCCACCAGGGGGCCGCCGCTGTTTCCAGGATTGATGGCAGCATCGGTCTGGATCAGGTTTTCCATGCGGGAGCCATCATCTCGGGTCAAGGAGCGCCCCAGGGCGCTGATCACGCCCATGGTCACCGTATTGCGTAGTTCGCCCAGGGCGCTGCCGATGGCCACCACGAATTGGCCGGGGGTGAGCCGGTTGGAATCACCTAGTTCGGCGGTGACCAGGTTCGCCGCATCTATCTTGATGACCGCCAGGTCGCTGACCGGGTCCCGGCCGACCTCTTTGGCGTCCTTTTTTTCTCCATTGGCCAGGATCACTGTCAGCTCCTGGCTGCCCTCGATGACGTGATTGTTGGTCAGGATGTAGCCGGCTTTGTCGATGATGACCCCGGAACCCCGAGCCACGGAACCCGGCACCGTGCCGAAGAACCCCTGCTGCGGCGTCATCCGGTTTACCACGGTGACCACCGCCGGGCTAACCTTTTCCACCACGGCGATCACCGCCGACTCCTCGGTGGCGACCTTCTGCGGCGGCTGGCCTGCGGTGGGCGGTGGAATTGTTGGGGCAGCAAGGGCAGCAGGGGTGGCAGTGGGGCCCGTGGTAGGAGGAGCCGGCCGCCCCAACGAGAGCACGACAGCGCCGCCCACTAACCCGCCGGCTATGCTGCCTACCAGAAGGCTGATAACAACGATTAAAGTGATCGACCAACAACTAAGGCGTTCCCGGGTCATAAAGAGTATATCCCTCCAGATGGCTAAAGGTTCAACTAAGCTAACAAAGGTCCGAGAGCAATTCAACGAAACGACGGCTCGGCCCTCGACATCTGGGCCATTCTATCATAATCAGGAGGACGTTGACAAGGGTGAGAAAAGCCTGTGCCCGCCCTGCGAGAGGTCCAGCAAGGGTGTTGAACAAAGCCCGCACGTTGGGACGCGAGAACTGGAGTGCAGTCTTAAGGCTGCAGTCCCAGCCCCACAGTGGGGGCAAACCCGCCTCCGGTGGCCTGATGTCCTCCTGATGTCCCGGAGTTGAACTCCGGGACATCAGGAGGTTCAGGAGTGAAACTCCTGAACCAACAGAGGGGCTGATGGTCGAGCTTGCCTCGCCGCACACATCGCCGCCATCGATGGCAGGACGGCGGCACGATGCCTGACCAGCACCTCCAATGATCACGGATAGAATTATGGTATAATCCCTGTTATGAACAAGCGAAAGAGGGTGGCTTTACACAAGAGGCGCGCCAAACTGAAAAAACAGAAAGACCGCAAGAAGACCGCCAAATAGCATCTTTTATTAGTGAAGAGAGCCCGCTCGCTGCTGGCGAGCGAGGCAGTGGCGTCATCGTTGCGCTTAGAGCGGCGAGACGCTAAATGTGATCTGTGTTTGCCAGGTTTGCCCCGGCGCTAGGCTCAGGTGCCAGTGTGGCAAAAGGCAGGAGCCCTGGTAGACCCGCTCGAAACCCGCTTCGGAATTGGAGATCGTCTCGATGGGAAAGCGCCAGAGGCCGGCGCTTTGACTCCAAGTGGCCTCGAGCAGCAGCCCCAGGTGTTGGTTCCCCAGGCGAATCTCAGAGACACCATCCGATCCTCCCTTGGAGTCCAAGTGCCGGTCCTCTAACTCCCGCCCCGGCACCTGGTAGAAGGCCGCCGAGTTTCCTCCACCGCCCAGGAGGTTAAAGCTCATCTCTACCCCGAAAACCACCCCGATCGCCTGGGACCCCGGGTTGTGAAGCTGGTACAGGACCTGGAACCGGCCGCTATCTGCCCCGATGGAGATCGCCTTCTTGATGCTCAGCGGCTGCCACTCGCTATCCACCCATAGGTGGCCCTCTCGACGCAGGGTAAGCCGGAGTTCGTCACCCACCTGTTGAATGGCGTGGACATAGGGCTGATTGACGAAATCGCCCAGTTCCTGGTATTTACCGGCGTAGAACTCCTCCAGAGTGACGGTGGAAGGCAGGAAATGATCCAGCAGGCTCAGGCGCCGATGCCAGTCGTAGTGCAAGTACCGATCCAACCCCTTCTCTTTGGCCTGGACGATCTCGTGGATGGTCTTGACCCTGGCGTCTTTGGCCTCAGACGACTCCCGTCGCTTCGCCTCCCACTCGATGAGTGTCTGGTGATAGGCTTCGGGGCGCCGGGCCAGGGTGCTGGTCAGGTTGAAGGGCCGCGGGCGGAAGTCCCATTCGAAGAGGCCACCGCCCTCGGCAGGGTCAAAGTACAGGTTCATGGTATTGGTTTCCAGAAGGATTTCATCCAGGCTGTCCCGGTCGAAGTCCGTTACCTGCCACGAGGCCCACGGTCTATCTCCCCTGGCCACCCGGTCGGCCAGGGCCTCGCTGGCGATGAGATGCTGATAGGTGGCCGCCCGGATGTCCGTCATGTAGATGCCGCCGAATACGCCATGCCAGTAGGGGCAGTTACACTGGCCCTGCCAGAGCTCGTCCAAGGCTCTTTCGGTTAATCTGACGTTCTCATTGCTCGCGCTATTCTCCCATGCCTGGTGGGCCTTAGCGCTCACCAGGAGCATTTTCTTGTGCATGTTGTTGATCTCGGGGTATTTCACCAGGTAATGGCGCCAGAAGCCGCCACGCATGAAGCGGGTTACCTCGGTCTTTTTCTCCTCCTCCAGCCGGTGGAAGAGCCTGGCGAACTCGTAGGACTCCTGAGCCGGAAGTGCCCACTCCAGCATCTCGGCATAGGAGGCGGTGGGCAGGTAGATGCGGCCGATGGCCGGGAAGCGCTCGGCGTAGTCGCCCAGGGAGATCAGGTGCAGCCAGGCGGAGTTCTCCTCCACCTTGGCGAAGAATTCCGCCATCCAGCCCTCCTGCCAGCAGTGGGCGTAGGTGCCGGGCCAACTGCCGAACTTCTCGCCGTCATCGCCCATGACCGCCACTCTGGAGCCGCTTTCGTCTGCCTCACCCTGAAGGTATGAGATCACCTCCTCCACTGTGCCCCAGGGGATCAGATAGCGCAGGCGCTTGGAGGTGCCGAAGATCTTGAGGGTCAGCCCCTCTTCCTCGGTGACGTAGTAGCCGAACAGGTCCTCGTCCTTCAGGCCCACCATCTTGAAATGCGTGTCGTCCACCACGGTCCAATGAATCCCGGCCTGGGCCACGCAGCGAGGCAGGTGGGGCTCCCACACCCGTTCGGCCAGCCACATTCCCTTGACCCGATAGCCGAACTCCTGGGCCACGGCCCGGCTCATCATCTGAAGCTGCCCCATCTTGTCGGCATCGGGGATGGAGGGCAAGATGGGTTCGTAGTAGCCGCCGCCCATCATCTCCACCTGGCCACGCTTTACCAGGCTAGCTACCCGGGGAATAAAGTCCGGCTTGTTCGCCCGGAGCCAGTCCAGGAGCGGGCCAGTATAATGAAGCGATAAGCGGATACCCGGGTGTTTCTCCAGCAGCTCTAACATGGGAAGGTAGGCGTCGTGGTAGGCCTGTTCGAAGACCCAGGGAAAGTTCCCCACGGGCTGGTGATTGTGGATAGCCAGGGCCAGGTAGATCTGCTTGGACATCGAATTGCCCTCTTAAAAAGTAACTTGGTGTTCCTATGGAAGCCTGTGCTATTATATCACACCGTCCATGTTGTGGGCCCGCGGCGGTACACTGCGGCGGCAGCCGGAGAGCTGTCTCCTCGGGGTTTGGTTTCCGTCTGATGTCCCGGAG
>JBFMCB010000059.1:0-15661 GCA_040754915.1 Chloroflexota bacterium
CTTGGCCTCTCCTTCCTGGTTGCATCGCTGCTTATGGCACCGCTTTACTGGCCGCTTGTACAACAGGTGTTCTCACGGGGTGGCGGCTACCTTGGCGAATATGGGACAGTGCGATTCTCGGCAGATCTCTTGGCATTTTTTCTACCGTCTCCCTATAACCCTTTCTACATGAGACAACGGTCGCTACAAGACCTGGGCGCCAGGGCCCTTGGAGTTGTGAATGGATGGGACAATGTAGTATCCGTCTTCTTGGGTATCGTTCCCTTGCTAACGGCTGGTTTGGCGTTGACGACCCGGCGCAGAAGACTTGGATTCTGGTTAACTTTGGGCATGACCAGTGCGGTCTTGGCTTTGGGGCCCCTGCTGAAAATCGGAGGTAGTTTGGCAGAGGTCGTTATCGAAGAACGACGCTCTTTCGTGGTTCTGCCTTACGCTCTGCTAAAAGAGGTTCCGCTGATTGGCCTTAATCGTACACCTGGAAGGTTTGGGGGCTTGGTCACGTTGGCATTGGCGGTACTGGTAAGCTACGGCGCAGGGCGGTTACTCGTTAAGCTTACTACACGCTCGACACGACTCACGATTGTGGGGCTATTGGCTACTTTCATCATACTCGAGCAATTGTGGATATTCCCTTTCCCTGTGGTGGACGCCTCGATTCCCCTTTTCTACACGCAGTTAGCCGCTGAGCCGATGAATTATGTCGTCTTGGAGCTTCCGCTTACAGCTCCGTATCTTTCCGCAAGGCCCATGTTATACCAGACACGCCACCAGCACAGAATGGTCGGCGGATACCTGCCGAGAGTGCCACAACCTGCCAGGGAAAAAGCCGAGGCGGTTGCCGCCTTGGCCCTGCCTGGCGACATAGTGGTAAATGAGAAGGCCGGACCTTTGGAGTTGGCACCGTTAGGGATCAGATACGTAGTCGTGCAAAAGGAACTAATGAATCGAGCTGGCCCAACAACTGCTGAGACTGCCGCCAAGTATTTAGGGAAGCATCTGGGGGAACCCAACTACGAAGATACGAAGATTCTGGCCTTCCGCGTTCCTCAGAAAGTACCACTAGAGAAAGATGAGCAAATGCTATATCAACTCAGGAATGGATGGTATCCCGTTGAGTATTGGAACGGCGAACCTACGCGTTGGACGGAAGGAATGGGTGTTTTGCAAATAAGAGCAGCGGAACAGATACCTGAAGCGCAACTCACTCTTAATGCCCTGTCCTTCAAACAGCTTAGAAGGTTTAAGGTATTGGCCAATGACAGAATCGTCGGTAACTTTATCGCTCAGAATGAAGGATTCCAACATTACGTCACCGATGACTTTGCCCTAAGAAGGGGGGACAACACCATCGTTATCCAGGCTGTCGAAGCTTGCCGGATACCCTTGGAATTTGGTGAGAATGATGGCCGTTGCCTGGCACTGGCGATCCAGTCTATCCGGCTTCTCGCAGGTGAATAGGTCGCCCGATAAAGCCTGTAAAGTCCTCGATTGCCCGCACATCGCAATGGAAACACAAGCCCGACGGTCAAGGTCAGCAAGAAATCGCCCTCTTACTTCGATAACTACCGGGAGTTCAATGCCCGGAAATTTAACGACGCAGCACCCACGGAGCGAATGTCCAACTGGACGGTAGTTTAGCAAGACTACTTTCCTGATACTGACGTGGTACTTCGCGTCTGCGCCCGGGCTAAACGTAAACAAATGCTGGGGAGAGATGATAGGTTTCCTTCGCGACAACGGATTTCTGGGTTTGATGCTCATCGCCTTCTTGGTATTGGGATTCACCTACAGCCTGGCCACGCCCGTCTTCGAGGCCTCGGATGAGATCCTCCACTATCCGGTGGTGAAGCACATCGCCGATGGAGAGGGCCTGCCGATCCAGGACCCCTCAGTGGGGACCGCCTGGCGCCAGGAGGGGAGCCAGCCGCCGCTATACTACCTGGTAGCCGCCTTGGCTACGTTCTGGATCGACACCGGCAACCTGGACGAGCTCTTGTGGCGCAACCCCCACTCTAACATCGGCATCCACCTGGATGACGGCAACAAGAACATGGTGGTCCACACCGCGCGAGAGAGCTTCCCCTGGCATGGGGCCGCCCTGGCGGTGCACCTGATCCGGCTCCTCTCGGTCCTTCTGGGCACAACCACGGTGTACCTGACCTACCGGATCGCCATGGCCGTCTTTCCCGGAAACGCAGCCCTGGCCCTGGGCGCCGCTTCCCTGACCGCCTTCAATCCCATGTTCTTGTTCATCAGCGCCTCGGTGAACAACGATAACCTGGCGAACGCGTTGTCCTCCCTGGCTCTCTTGCAGATGATCCTGCTCGTGAAGAGACATTCTCCCAACGCGCAGCTCCAGAATAACCGCCGCCATCACATCGAACCCCGGCTGCTCCTGGGGGTAACCCTGGGCTTGGCCACCCTGACCAAGCTCAGCGCTCTGGGCCTCATCCCCCTGGCCGTCCTGGCGGCCGCCGTGATCGCACTGCGCCAGTGGTCGTGGCCTGAAGGCGCGCCGGGTACATCCCCGCCGCCCGGGTTGGGGACAAGCCAGGCTGCCAGGACGAAACCGTTCCATGCCCTGACGAGCATC
Organism: Chloroflexota bacterium; assembly: GCA_040754915.1. Lineage (GTDB taxonomy): Bacteria > Chloroflexota > DTOL01 > DTOL01 > JACQYG01 > JACQYG01. The sequence goes on from JBFMCB010000059.1 coordinate 2,594, forward strand.
GCCGCAGCCTTCGGTAGGGACTGCGTCCTGATCCTGCTGCCGGTGGCGGCTATCGCTGGCTGGTGGTACGTCCGGAACTGGCAATTGTACGGCGATCCCACCGGCCTGAACGCTATGCTGGCCATCGCCGGCACTCGCCCCAGCCCACCGGGTCTATGGGAGCTAGTTCGAGAAGAGCAAGAGGGCTTTCTCATCTCTTACTGGGGGCTTTTCGGAGCCGTCAACGTCCTGATGGACAACTGGGTCTATCGCCTCTTGAACACCTTGATGGCCGTGGCCGCCCTAGGGCTGGCTTTGGCCACGTTGCGTGCACTCTGGGCCAGGCGCTTCAAGTTGGAATTCTGTAAGGTTGCCCTATGGCCGGCCATCGTCCTGGCCGCCCTGGTGCGCTGGACCAGCCTGACGTTGGCCTCCCAGGGACGGCTGATGTTTCCCGCCATTGCGGCGCTCAGCCTGTTACTGACCCTGGGCCTATCCGCCCTCTGGCCCAGGAAAGACGTGGCGGCATTGGCTGCGGGCCTGGGCGGCCTCCTCTTTGCCCTGGCACTCCTGGCGCCATTTCGCTATATTATCCCGGCCTACCCCGGGCCCGACCTGCTGCGCGGCTTCGACCCCCAAACCGTGCCTCATCGGGTACACATCAATTACGATGGGAAAGCCGAGCTGGTGGGCTATGAGACAGACACGGACCGGGTGACATCCGGGCAATCGTTCAACCTTACGCTCTATTGGCGGGCCCTGGCGCCCATGGACCGGGACTACAGCGTCTTCATCCACGTGTATGGCCTGGACAGCCAGCACATCGGCCAGGAAGACTCCTACCCCGGGAAGGGCTCGTACCCCACCCGGCTCTGGCAGCCGGGCCAGGCCTTGCGGGACACCTATCGCCTCACCATCGCTCCGCAGGCCAACGCCCCCACCCAGGCGCGCATCGAGGTGGGCCTCTACGAGCTCTCAAGCCGGGACGAGTTGCCCAGATTCGACGGCCAGGGACGCCCGCTGAAGAGCCCGATACTGGGGACGATCAAAGTGGCCGCCGCCCGGCCTGCTCAGTACCAGCCAGAAGAGCGAACCAGCTACAATCTAGGAAACCGGGCGGCCCTCATCGGCTACGACCTGGCGGCCCGGCAGGTCAGGCCGGGAGGGTCCTTGGCCGTGACGCTTTACTGGAAGGTCCTGGAAAGCTTCGAAGCCGACTACACCGTGTTCTGCCACCTGGCAGTCCCCGGGGAAAAGCCCGTCGCCCAGGCCGACGGGGTCCCGGTGAGAGGGTTTTATCCCACCAAGCTCTGGGAAAAGGGAGAGGTCATCGCGGACGAATACCTGGTGCAGGTGGCCCCGGAGGCGCCCCCGGGGAGTTATCGCCTGCTGGTGGGAATGTACCTGCCGTCCAGCGGCCAGCGGCTACCGGTGATCGGTGAAGGAGGCAAAGCCCAGGGAGACACGATCGCGTTGGCTGAGGTTCAGGTTTCAGGGCGGTGAATCAGGGCTCGGGCTCCCAGCGCAAGGAACGCGATGCAGGTGACAAGAGAGGCCAGGGATAGCAAGGCGCCGGCCTTGAACGTCCACGGGTCGTAGACCAGGACCACCCGGTGCTCCCCCGCCGGCAGGGCCACCGCCCGCAGGGCGAAGTCCGCCAGCAACAATCGATCCTCCCGGCCATCGACGGACACCCGCCAGCCCGGGTAGTAGACCTCGCTGAGCACCAACACCCCATTGCCGTCCAGAGTAGCCGTCACCTCAATCCGTTCCGGGCTGTACGCGGTAACCCGGGCCTGTCCATTACCGCCACTCCCCATCGGGATGCCTGGGGCCTGGGACAGCACCACTACCTGCCTGGGGTCAAACCCCGGCCCGGCCACCAGCGCCAGCGCCCGGCGTTCGTCGGGCTCCACTTGTGCCTGAAAGACAATGCTGGCCCGGGCCCCGGGGTCGCTCACCTGGTACAGGAGCTGGCCCTTCCCGTAGCTGCCTAATAGCGTGGCGCCAGGCGCTGAGGTTCGATCAGTGTGGAGGTACTTCACGTTCAGGAGCTGCCACTTTCTCTCCTCCGGCAGCGCCGCCACCAGGGTCTCGTATCGCTGGACCTTCAGAGGGCTGATCCCACCGAGGTCCTGAAGGCCCAAGACGCAGCCGAAGTTGCCCGGTATGCGGTCGTCGTCCTGTATCCGGAAGAGCCCGGGGTCGCCCCGCATGTGTTCAGCGGCCGGCCCGGCCTGGAAACGCCAGGAGGACTCCGGCCCAGCCAGGTCGTTGCGCCAGTTCAGAGAGAAGAGCTCCAGCGCCGTTACCATCAGCACACCGGTGCCGAGAACCAGTCCACGGCGGCCCCAGGAACGGGCCGCCACGATCAAGCCACCGAGGCCCAGGAACAGGGCCAGGAAGACGCTTCGCTCCAGGGGGCCATAGATCCCGCCCTGGCCGGAACGGTTGCCGTACTCCGCCACCAGGTAAGCCGCCAGCGCCAGGGCCAGGGCAGCGAGCCAGACCCGGGCGACCACCCCCACGAAGCGGCGCAGGAGCCGCCGCTGGGGCCGGGCCATGGGGCCCAGAAGCGCCCTGGCGCCATACCCGGCCAGCACCGAGCTGGCAAGGGCAAAGATCAAGGCCGCCCGCTCCTGGTCCCGAAACAGGGAGAAGCCGGGGGCTAACAGGTAAGCAGCGACATAGGTGAAGGACTGGCCGCCCAGAGAAAGCAACAGCGAGGCCAGTGCCACCCCGCCCCAGAAGATCACCTCTCTCTTCCATCGGAAGAGGAGGCCCAGGGCCGAAAGGAGCGTGGGAAGGGCCCCAAGGTAGAGCAGGCGCAGACCGGGCTGTATCAGGGACACCAGCTCAGAGTACAGAAACCCGCCGGATGCCGAGGCGAAGCTCAGCCTGGCCCTGGTGGACAACTGCGTGAACTCCCACCCGGGCAGGAGCTGAACTGCGGCCACGGCCAGCCCCAGAGCCACAAAGGCAAGAGGAATGGCCCAGCTTCTAAGGTCCCAGAGGCGGAGGTCCCGGTCCCCAGAGAAAAACAGGCGGAATAGCAAGAAGGCCAGGGAAAGGTAAAAGAGGTACAAAAAAATCTGGGGGTGGCCGGCCAGGGCCGCGCTGCCCAGCCCCAGGCTGGCCAGGGCAAGAGCCGCCAGGCCGCCCTTCTTCTCTAGTAAAGAAAACCTCTGGGCCGCCAAATCCACAAAGAAAAGCGTGAGCGGCAGCCAGGTCTGGGCTTGCAGCATGGTCAATTGCAGCTTGGGGTACGAGGTCAGGTAGGAGCCATAGGTGTACGCTATCGCCGAGACCAGGGCGGGAAGCCGCCGGGAGGTCAGACGCCGGACCAGGAGGTACGTGAAGATGCTGGTCAGGAGATAGTGGAATACGGCCTCATACTCCAGTAGCTCCAGGCTGAATCCACCACGGCCGAAGAAAAGGGCGGTGAGCAGAACGGGAGGATAGAGCACCGCGGTCTGGCTGTCAGCTAAAAAAGGCCCGCCGGCGAAATTATAGGGGTTCCACAGGGGCAGGCGGCCCTGGGCCAATTCGTGCGCCAGATAGATGCGGGTGGCCCAGTACTGGTCGGTGAAATCACCAGGGGCAAACCAGGCGCGGTTCAACGGATCGGGGGTCAAGATACGCCAGAAGAAGAGAAGACACAGTAGCAGGAGAAGCAAGCCGGCCCCAGCATCGGGCCAAACCGCCTGGCCCCTGCCCAGCAAATGGCGCCAGGTCCTGGTGTTCGGTCCAGCCAAGAGCGCCTCCTTCCCGCCAACACGGCAAGAGGCCTGACCTCCTTTTCTAGCGAGGCTTTGCCTCAAACCGACGAGACGAACTCACCGCAGAGAACGCCGAGCGCAGAGATTTTCATTTATTCTCTGCGTCCTTTGCGTGCTCGGCGGTGAAAAAATCTTATGTCATGTGTTAAAGATTTACCCTATTAAGGCGCCTAGTAAGGAAAACCTGGGTGCGTCTTCTCCAATACCGGCCAGCTATCCTAACGTGCAGACGAAGAACAGGGCGATATCGCGGTTGGCATAGTAGTGGTCGTTGAACCCGCAAAAGACGAAGCCATGCCTCTGGTAAAAGGCCACCGCCTGGGGGTTCTTGGTAGAGGTTTCAGCCATGAGCTTCTTAAGCGATTGCTCCTGGCACCACTGCCGGGCCCTCTGCAGAAGCGCCGTGCCGATACGCTGCCTCCGAAAGACGGGGGCCACCACCAGGTTGTGGATCCATCCCGCCTGGTGCCAGGGCTGGACGACCAGGTCCAGGTAGCCCTGCACCTGACCATATCGCACCGCTACCAGGAACAGGTCCGCCTGGCGCCAATTCTCGATCAGATGCCCGGCATCCCGAGGATAAGGCACCACCAGGGCCCGGGGCAGGCGCACCTTGCGCAGGGCCACGTTGATGGTCTCCTCCTCCACCCGCTGGTCGATCTGCCACACGTAGTTGGTGGTGATGGAGTTATCCAGCTCCAAACAGGCTCTTAAGTCCGGCCGATCCGCCGGGCGTATTACGAGATCGGATAGCGTCATCTTTGTTGACTAAAGGGGGCATACTGCCCCCCTAGTCCCCCTTTGTTGCCTCTTTGACCAGCCGTCCGCTTAGCATTCCCCCTACTACGGCCAGATCCTCCGTAGGCAGGTAGTGGCCCGCCGTCGAGTCAAACAGGATGTTCGCCTCCGGTGGGAACTCCTCGTCCCCCAGCCAGATCACCACGGCCAGGAAGAGCCGGGGGAAAACCCTAAACAGGTACGAGACGTCGCCCAGGCGCATGGGCTCGCCGCCCAGCTTCCGCGCCGCTTGCTGAAAGGCCTGGGCGTCTCCGCCAAAGGTCCGGGCCAGGGGCTCCAGGGCCCTGGCCCGGAACGCCCGCTCGTAGACCCGACCGTCCGGCAGGAGACGGAAAGAGACCCACTGACCGGTGGGCGGCGCCCCATCGGCCTGTTTCAGGTGGTGGAGCATCAGGATCTGATGCGCCAGCGGCGGCGTCTGGCCGGTCTGAGCGTCTCGGACCTCCAGTGCTGGAAAGGCCACCGTATAGGCGCGTCCAAAGAACGGCAACGTCAACAGGCCGCCACCGTCCAGGACGCGGTATTCGATGTCGGCGTTGCCTGCCACGACCTGGGGGTCCGCCGAGCGCAGTTCCTGGCAAACCTTTTCGTAAGCGGCGCGATAGGGATCGGCCAAGCCCGTCCTCAAACTTCGCCCAAACTGGGTGATGGCGGCAAAAATGTCAAATCAACTCACAACTTCCGAAGCGTATCTACCACCGGGCCAACGATCCAATCCGGGGTGGAGGCGCCGGCGGTGACCCCTACCTTCTTTTTGTCCCGGAGCCAGGCGAAGTCGATCTCGCCAGCTTCCTCGATGCGGTAGGTTGGCAGGCCCTGGGCCGAGCAAAGCTCCACCAGGCGCCGGGTGTTGGCGCTCTTAGCCGAGCCCACCACGATGATCACCTCGGCCTGTCCGGCCAGCAGAGCGGCCGCCTCCTGCCGCTTCAGGGTGGCGTCGCAGATGGTGTTGTGGACCCTGACCTCGAGACAATTGCCCAGGGAACGCCGCAACACCTCCATCGCCAAGTGGCGATACGCGTCCAGGTTCTTGGTGGTCTGCGAGAGCAAACCGATCTTCCGGGCATCTGGGCCGACCTGGTCGGCAGAGCTGATGATCCGGGCCCTGCCGCCGCTCCACCCAACGATGCCCACCACCTCGGAATGCCCTTCGTCGCCGAAGACATAGACGGTGTAACCGTCCTCGGCCATCTCCCTGGCCAACCGCTGCACCCGGCGCACGAAGGGGCAGGTGGTATCCACCACCGTCAGGCCACGCCTATAGGCCTCCTCAGCCACCTGTGGCGGGGCGCCGTGGGAGGTGATGGCAACCACGCCCCCCGCCACATCAGCCACGTTCTCCGCCATGTGCACGCCCAGGCCCTCCAGCCGCTTTGCCACCTGGTCGTTGTGCACCAGGGGACCCAGGGTGTGGACCTGGCCGTGTTGGGCCGCCGCCTTCTCGGCCAGCTCCAGGGCCCTCTTCACGCCCCAGCAGAATCCCATCTCTTTGGCCAGGATAACTTCCATAGGTCTTCAGCTCTACTGTGTGGGGGATAGACCCCCATGTTTTAAATGTCGGGGCAGCCGTGAAGTTGACTAAAGGGGGCATACTGCCCCCCTAACCCCCCAAGGGCTGCCCTCCATAGTAGCCCTGATATTCCGGCGGCAAGAGCTCGGCGATGTGCCGGGCGGCTTCATCTGACAACTCCACCAGCCGCTCTTTGGTCATACGCTGGGGGCCAGGTTCCAGGCAAAACGATTTCCCCACCACCAGCCTGATGTGTGGCCGGCGCAGGCGCCTCCACTGAGGGATGGCCGTCTCGGTGCCGGTGATGGCCACCGGCAGGATGGGCGCCCCAGCCCGCAGGGCGATCAACGCCACCCCTGGCCGGGCCCTCTGCATGCGACCGACACGGCTGCGGGTGCCTTCGGGGAGGATGCCCAGGGCCTGGCCGGCCCTCAGCGCCTGGAACGAGAGCCGCAACGCCTGGCGATCCACCTCGCCCCGGCGCACCGGGAAGGCCCCGTACCACTTCACAACCAATCCTAGGAAGGGTGCCTGCGCCGCCTCCACCTTGGACATGAAGACAATGCGAACCGGCAGGGCCGCCCCCAGGACCGGCGGGTCCAGGAAGCTCAGATGATTGGCGATGACGATGAGCGGCCCCTGCCGGGGCACATTTTCCAGTCCCACGATCTCCCACCGCGCGAGCAGGGGAAGAAGCACCCGCAGAGCCGCATTGGCCAGCGTGTAGAACATGCCCGGCTCCTATACTGCCTGGTTCAAGATGAGCCTTTCCACCAGGCGCACCTCTTCCTCAACGGTCAGGTGATCGTTATTGATGACTACCGCATCCGCCGCCGGGCGCAGGGGGGCAATCTCCCGTTCACTGTCGATCTTGTCCCGGCGCCGCATATCCTCCAGGACCTGCTGGTAGCCGGCTTCCTGGCCCCGGGCCTGGATCTCCTTCCACCGCCGGCGAGCCCGTTCCTCAGGCGAGGCGGTGAGATACAGCTTCAGGTCGGCCTCGGGCAATACCACTGTGCCGATATCGCGCCCCACCATCACCACCTGACCGCGGATCCCGATGGCCCGCTGCTGGGCCGCCATGGCCCGGCGCACCCCCTCGTAGGCCGAGACCGCCGAGACGTTTTGATCCACCTCCGGTCGCCGTATCTCCCAGGTTATGTCCAGAGAGTCAACGCTGACCGTGTACTGGCGCCCATCGTCCACTTCGGGCCTGGCAACGCCGATGCGCACCGTCTCCGCCAACCTGGTCAAGGCCACCTCGTCGGCCACATCTATCTGGCGCTGTAGAGCCAGCCAGGTGATGGCCCGGTACATCACACCGGTATCGAAGTAGAGGTAATCCAGGCGCTGCGCCAGCTTCTCCCCCAGAACGCTCTTCCCGGCAGCCGCGGGGCCGTCAATGGTGATGGCAGAGGGCACAGAGGCAGTCACGATTACCTCCAAAGTAGTGTCAGAGCGTCAAGGCCGCCATTTCCGGTTAGCGGCTGGCCGCATGCGGGCTGTGGTCGTCCTCCAACATTAGGGCTGAGCAGACAGAGCCGTCCACCTCTGCGCCTTTGCCATCCAGAAGACCGGCGATCTCCTGCGCCGTCAACCGGCGCGCCTGGCCGGGGGCCAAAGCCCCCAGGCCTAGAGAGCCCATGCGTACCCGGGCCAGCCGCTGCACCGGGTGCCCTACCGCCTGGCACATGCGCCGGATCTGGCGCTTCCGTCCCTCGTGGATCACGAAGCGCAGCCAGGCGTTCCGGGGTGACTCGAGCATCGAACCCCCGCCACCCAGCAGCCAGGCCAGAGATGGCTCGCCGGGCAGGAGCTCCACCACTGCCGGAGCGGTGAGCCGTCCGTCCAGGAGCAGGCCTTCGCGCAGCGATAGCAATGCCTGGTCTGACGGCCGCCCCCGGACCAAGACCAGGTACTCCTTCTCCAGGGCATAGCGAGGATGAGTCAGGCGCAGGGCCAGTTCGCCATCGTTGGTGAGGAGAAGCAGGCCCTCGCTGTCCTCATCCAGGCGACCCACCGGGAAGAGCCGCGGTTGGCCCTCCGGCAGGAGCTGCAAGGCTGTCCTCGAAGCGAATGGATCGCTAACGGTGGCCACGAACCCCCGAGGTTTGTTAACCATCCAGTACACTGGCGCCGGTGCCGCAGGGAGGGGCTTGCCATCCACCGCTATGGCATCCCTGGCCAGGGTCACCCTGGTGCCCAGCTCGGTCACCAGCCGGCCATTGACGGTGACGCGGCCGCTGCGGATCAGCCCTTCACAGGCACGCCGGGAGCCCAGGCCGGCCCGGGCCAGCACCTTTTGCAGCCGTTCCATGTCAAAAATCGTAGCTCACGGCGAAGGCCGGCAACCGCAGGACCAGGCTTTCGCCTACGTAGAAGTGCACCGCTCCAGCGGGGCTCCCGTCGTCAGCCCAGGCGTCCGAGGGGGAGAGCTCCAGAAAGCGGTGTAGCAACGGTTCCTCCCAGGGGGCAAGGGCCACCAGGTGCTGGCCCTCGGTGTAGGCCAGGGCCCATTTCCCATCCGAGCGGGGGAAACGGGCCAGGGCATTCTCCGCCAGCATGAGCGGCAGCCAACGGTAGCTATTAAATCCGAGGTCCAGGAGGGCCGTGGCATCCCCGTAGCGGTCCGAGCTGTTCATGGCCAGCGCCAAGAGCCGATGACCGCCGCGGGTGGCCGATGCCACCAGGCTCTCGCCAGCCAGGTCGGTTATCCCAGTCTTGACGCCATCGGCTCCTGCGTACTGCCATAGCAGATGATTGGAGTTGACGAAGGTTCGCCCGCTAACACTAACCTGCCGGGTGCCCACGATGCGCACAAAAACCGGATTGCCCATGGCATATCGGGTGAGCTGCATCAGGTCGTAGGCGCTGGAATAGTGGCCCTCCTGGTCAAGGCCATGGGGGTTGGCGAAGTGGGTGTCCTCCAAGCCCAGAGATTTGGCCTTCTCGTTCATCATGGCCACGAAGCTATCCACCGACCCACCTACGTGTTCGGCAATGGCCACCGCCGCATCGTTCCCCGAGAAGTGCATCAGGCCGTAGAGCAGAGTCTCCAGCGTGACCGTGCTGCCAGGCCAGAGCCCCATGGTCGAGCCTTCCACTACGACGTCGCGTTTCACCGTCACCTGGTCATTCAGGTTACCTCTTTCGATAGCGACTATGGCCGTGACGATCTTGGTAGTGCTGGCGATGGAGATGCGCTGGCGAGCGTTTTTCTCATAGAGCACCCGGCCGCTGGCGGCATCGGCCAGAATGGCCGCCCGGGCCTTGACCTGGGGTGGAGCCAGCTTGCCGATCTCTCTGATCTGGTATGGGCTGAGGGCGGAGCCTTGCCCTTCCGATGACGTCAGCACCGGGGGGCCGAAACCCAGGTTAAGGGCACTGGCCAGGGCCAGGGCCAGCAATAGAATTCGTCTCATTACACCATGGTTCGATGGCCATGCCACCCAGGGGAGGCTAGGTTCCTCGACGGCCATTATAGCAAAAAAGGGGTGCTCTGTATACGAAAGTGCGAAAAGCCACCCGAGGCTGCGTTTCGCCCCGGCGGCTTTTCGCACTAGAGCCGAGCGGCGATGGTCCTACTTAATCTCTACCACCGCACCGGCACCTTCCAGCTTGGCCTTGATGGCGGCGGCTTCCTCTCTATTGACCGCTTCCTTGACTGCCTCGGGAGCGGCTTCCACCAGATCCTTCGCCTCCTTCAGGCCCAGATTGGTGACCTCGCGCACCACCTTGATCACGTTGATCTTGTTGGGGCCAATCTCCTTCAGGATGACGGAGAACTCGGTCTGCTCCTCGACCGCAGGGGCGGCGGGTGCCGCAGCGGCGGCCGGAGCAGCCACAGCCACGGGGGCGGCGGCCGAGACCCCGAATTTGGACTCCAGGGCCTTCACCAATTCGCTAGCTTCCAGGAGACTCAGCTTGCCGATCTCCTCCACCAGCTCATCGATCTTGTTAGACATTTACATTTCACCTCCTCTCGTGTCGCCTTTCGTCTCAGTTTCTTTCCCAGTAAAGAGCTGGCCGCCTACCCGAGACGAGTCGGTTTCGACGGCCGACCTACACTCCACCCTCTAAAAAAGATGGGCACTGGGGCTGTCCTTTTAGCAAAAGTCCCGATCTGTTGACTAAAGGGGGCCTCCTCCCCCCCCTTACCCCCTGGTACTGCCAGGACCTCACGTACCCTGGAGTTGCACCACCCGGGCCTGCAGGACCGTGAGCAGGCCGCGGACCGGAGCGTTCAGCATGCCCAACACGTTTGAGGCTGGGGCCTGGATCCCACCCAGGACCCTGGCCATCAAAATCTCCTTGGGCGGCAGATTGGCCATTTCGGTCACCTGGGCGGCCGAGATCAGATGTCCGGACATAAAGCCGGCCTTCAACGAGAAGACCTTAGACGTCCGGGCATACTCGCTCAGGGCCTTGGCCGGCGCCACCACATCGCCGTAACAGAAGGCGATGGCCGTAGGCCCCTCCAGGATGCCTTCCAACGCGCCCAGCCCTAGCCGCCGCGAGGCCATGCGCAGCAGGGTATTCTTGGTGACGTTGTAGTCCACGTTTAGCTTCCGGAGTTGGCTGCGCAGCTCGCCGATCTCGGCCACCGTCAGGCCCCGATAGTCGGTGATGATCGCCGCCTGACTCTTTTGAAGCTTGGCGGTCAGGGTCTCCACTGTCTCGAACTTCTTGCTTTTCTTCAAATTCCTCACCTCCTCCCCAAAACCCCTATCCCCCACAAAAACGAACGGGCCTTTGCGCCATGCCGACACAAAGACCCGAAAGCGCTGAAACCCGTTCCAGCTCTTACCAGTTCTCGCCTCGGCAGGCCCCTCGATTAAGTGCACGACGCACGCCTGCTGTCTATGGCACCGGGTTATTCGATTTTGATGCGCGGGCGCGCTACGCCACCGTCAGCGACAGGGTTGGCGGCAGGTCCAGCTTGATGCCTGGGCCCATGGTGGTGGTCAGCACGATGTTCTGCACGTACTGCCCCCGGGCGCCCGAGGGCTTGGCTTTGATCACCGCCTCCACCAGAGAGGCCAGATTCTCCAGAAGCTGCTGCTCGGTGAAGCTCACCTTGCCGATGGGCACGTGCAGGTTGGATGACTTGTCGACCTTGAATTCCACCCGGCCCTTCTTCGCCTCTTTGATCAGCCGAGGTAAGTCTGGCGCCTGGGCGATGGTCCCTGACTTAGGATTGGGCATGAGCCCTCGGCGGCCCAGGACCTTGCCCAGCTTGCCCACCTTGCCCATCATGTCCGGCGTGGCGATGGCCACATCGAAATCCACCCAGCCCTCCTCGACGCGCTTGATGATCTCGTCAGAGCCCAAATAATCGGCCCCAGCCTCCTCCGCGATCCTGGCACCCTCGCCCTGAGCGAAGACGAGCACCCGCACCGGCCTGCCCGTGCCGTTGGGCAGGGTGGCCACCCCGCGCACCTGCTGGTCGGCGTGTTTGGGGTCCACCCCCAACCGCCAATGAGTCTCCACGGTGGCGTCGAACTTCGTGGTAGACGTTTTCCTGGCCAGGGCCAGGGCCTCCAGCGGGCTATAGGCTTTCCTGGGATCCACCAGTTTGGCCGCCTCGACGTATTTCTTTCCGTGCTTTGCCATTTTCAGTCTCCTTGTGGTATTAGCGGGCCTGCGGCCCTTCCACGAAATGAAGGATTATCCCTAGTCCTTGATTTCAATCCCCATGCTTCTGGCGGTGCCCTCGATCATTCGCTCGGCGCCGGCCAGGTCTATGGCGTTCAGATCTTTCATCTTCAGCTCGGCCAGCTCTCTCAGCTTGGCCCGGCTGATAGAGCCCACCTTCTGGCGATTGGGTGTGGCCGAGCCCTTCTCGACGTTGAGGGCAGTTTTCAATAGGTCAGCCACCGGCGGGGTCTTGGTGACAAACGTGAACGAACGGTCTTCGTAGATGGTGATCTCGGCCGGGATCACCAGGCCGGCCTGTCCGGCCGTGCGCTCATTGTATTCTTTGCAGAAGGCCATGATGTTAACGCCGTGCTGGCCCAAGGCCGGACCCACGGGCGGGGCCGGGTTGGCCTTTCCGGCGGTGATCTGCAACCTGACTATTGCCTTAACTTTCTTGGCCATCAATATCTCCTGAGTTGAGTGATGCGTGATGAGTCGATGAGTGGTGGGTGACGGTGCGAATTGCTACAGGCGCTCGACCTGCGAGAAGTCGAGCTCCACCGGTGTTTCGCGGCCGAACATGGACACCAGCACCTTGATCTTGCCTTTCTCGGCGTTGATCTCGTCCACCACACCCATGAACTCGACGAACGGCCCGTCGATGATCTTCACGCTCTGGCCCACGCTGAAGCCCACTCGGACCTTGGGGGCCTCTCCCACCCTCATCTGTCGAAGGATGGCCTTGACCTCCTCGTCCTCCAGGGGTGTAGGCTTGCTGCCGGATCCCACAAAGCCAGTGACGCCCGGGGTCTCCCGGACCACCCGCCAGGAGTCCGGGGACATGATCATCTCCACCAGGACGTAGCCGGGGAAGATCTTCCGCTGCACCGTCTGCTTGTGACCTTCCCTGATCTCCACCTCTTCCTCGGTGGGGATGACCACCTCGAAGACCTTGTCGGCTGCATCCATGGTGGCGATGCGGTGCTCCAGGTTCGTTTTTACCTTATTCTCGTAGCCCGAGTACGTGTGGATCACGTACCAGCGCCGCTCTGCTTCTTCCATCACTCACACCAAACAAAAATCAAGCCCTCTTCCGAGGGCGAGCACGCTACCGCTGTCTGGCACCGCCTACCTTGGAATGATCAAAAAGATGAGCTTTTCGAAGATGTAGTCGATGATGCCCAGGCCGGCGCCCACTGCCACCGAGGTGATCACCACGATCACAGTCAGGTTCGTGGCCTCGCGCCGGGATGGCCATTTGACTTTATTCAGTTCTGATTTGGTCTCGTTGAAGAAACGTACCAGTACGTTCTTTTTGGCCGCCAACCCAGTCTCCCATCCTAATAACCACGATGTGAAATGGCA
>JBFMCB010000060.1:0-15623 GCA_040754915.1 Chloroflexota bacterium
GCCCATCGGAAGTGATCACCATGACATCAACTTCAGCCCCAAAGGTTGGGTCGTCGTCCAGGACACTCATCAGAAGAGAGGCTCCGGAAGTCAGTTGTACGCGCCAGACCATGATGTTGGCGATCCGCACAGCGGAATCCGGCACAGCCTCCCATTCCAGCCGGCCATCACGGCGTACAAGCCCCGCACCTGGCGGGGGAAGGTAACCAGAACGCCGAAAGAACTCTTCTACTGTCTGAGCAGGCGATGCGGCCCTGATTCCGGCTGGTTCGGTTGTTATGCGCGGGTCGTACTCGATTATTGGAGTGTAGATTGTTGTTACTGCGAGGATCGCGATTCCGGCTGCCACTACACCTCCAACGGCAAAGTGCTTTCGCTGCATGTTCACAGCCTCTCAATAAAGTTGAGCGGGTTGCCGTTCCCAGCAGCCCCTAGACTTTTATCAAATGATCTGTGCCTACCGCTTAGCGCTGACGTACCAATGCGGTGTCGGCACGCTGACTTGAACCTTGTCAATGCCCACGCCGTACCGCGCAGCTATCTCAGTTGCTACCCGATGCGGTGTTACGTCTGACACGTAGACCCGATCATCAGTAGCTAGTTGCCCAAGCCCAGAGGCAGAGGCAGGGACCGTGCCTTGCACTGCAGTAGCCCCGACCAAGCGCAAGCCACGCGTGACTTGATCAATCCAACATAGGTGAGCGGACTCTATTGTCCCAGCATAGCCAGCGCTGTGAAGATTGTTTTCGACGTGACATTTCATCAGCGAGGCCGAAGCACGTTTGGACGCCAACTCCAGAAAGTGGGAGTCAAGTAGCCCTGGGCAAATAGCCCAAGAGGATCGCATCGTTCACTACACCCCGACACCATCTCCACGCGGAAATCTTGCTCCTCGCCAGTGATAAACTCAATGTGAAGATCAATGCTCGCGACAAAGGTGGGGTCGTCGTCCCACCACACCTCGTTGGGCATGCGTCGGATGAGCACTGGTCCTACTTCATACGATGCCACCCGATGGAGTGTGGTGCCTGGGCCGAAAGTGAGCCTGTCAGTGCCGCCGCTGATGTCGAATATGGGCTTAATCTCTATCGGGAAGGTGCGCTCACGCTCCAGATGTGCCACTACGGTCGCCTCGGGGTGTGTGCCTACTACCGCACGATCCGGCTCTCCGTCTCGGGGATCGTAGCGATAGACAGGCCCGATCTTGCCCGGCAACTGCACAGCGTAGATATTTGCGGCGATCATTCCTACGGTGATGACCAAGAACCCTCCGTAGAGTAACCCAGAAATGACCCCACCTCGCCATAAGGCGTGTTCCAACGGTCGTCGGCGCCATATGGACCGGGCCGCTTCCAGTCCGCCCACGACCAAAACAACGTCACCAACCGCAAAAGGTGTCCAGACATGGTCCAGCGTGCCGTAAAAGAGTGCCGCCAATTCGGCAGCCAGGAAGCCGCTAAGGGCAATAGCAGCCAAGACGAAGTTCACTCGTTGGTTAGGCATCTGCAGATCCGGGACATAGCTGTTGATGTGCACACGATCCAATCGCTCAACGCCTAAGGAGAGGTGCTGGCGGAGGAGATTGTTGGTGCTGGCATGTGGTCAGTCTCTTCTCCTCCGCCACTCATTCTACCTGCGCGAGAGACAACGTACAACCTAAAACATTGACTCGTCGACTTGAGATGGAGCCTTGCTAAGCTACGGCTCAGAACTGGAATTTGCCGGATAAATAGGTGGTTGGCGCTGTACGTCGTATTTCAGTCGAGCGGAACGTACCAGTGAGGTGAAGGAACTGTGACTCTTACCAGTTCAGCAGGCACGGTGAAAGCTCGCGCCAGCATTTCCTGCGCCTCCACCACGGTAGCATCTACAGCACTGACTCTCTCTGTGGCCAGAAGGGCACCCAGTGCCGAGGGAGCGATGCCAATCTCACCCTCAAGCCCGGTGATTCCCACATAACGGGCCCCTCCATCAGCGAGGACCTGAATGAGCTTTCCAGCGTCGAAGTTTCCCTGATGGTCCGCTACCGTTCCTGCTGAGAATCGAGACCGTGCCGCACCTACTCCGCCGGCGTAGACGTGCTTGATGCGCAACCCTGTGCGCTTGGCAGTCGCAAGTACGTCTCGCCCCGAAAGCGCTCGGTCGAACGTAACCGTCACGGGCACAACCCTGTTCCCTTGATTTACCAACTGCTTTGCGAAGACTCGGCTAGCAGTGGCATGAGCAGTTCGGGCATCGGCACTTGCTATATTCCATTTGATACGCCCTCGAACTTGCCCATCCTGATACTTGACCGCTTTCAAGGTTGCCAGACCCTGTAGCACTTGACCCTCGAACGTGGCGACAACCGGATTGTCATCGCTGGCATAGGCTTGCCGCACGCCCAACGGGAAGTTGAACAGATGCGCAGCTCCGCCGTATCCCTGCCCTTCCAGCCAGTCATGCCCGCGGTCCCATGGTGCTCCCCATTCGTAGCTGAGATTGGGTTTGCCTCCTCCGCCACTTCCAGACCAGTCAACGCGGAAGTAGCGATAGGTGTGCCCAACCTGGACGTTCGCTTCGATGATCTTAAGTTCTACCTCTTCCCGTGAGTCCCAACTGCCATTGTCATCCCAAACGTCAACACCCTCGTTGGGAACATCGCTGCCATAGGTCTGATAGTTCGCCACTCCCTGGTCATGGGTCCAGTCCAGCTTGGGGTCCCAATCAGACCGCACCCGACTGGAGTCCCAGAAGAAGTAGTCGGCCTGTGCACCTACGTTGCCACCGTCTACCCAAATCCAGATGGTGCCCGGTTGCGGTGAGCCTTCGTAGTTTTGGTCGGGTTCCCCGTTCCGCACGTTCGGCCAGCCGAAGTTTACTGGCTCCCAATCCCACGCCAGAGCAGTGGTTGCTCCGATCACGGCGGACACCACGACAGAGAGGACGACATGCCACAGGAACCTTCTCTTGCCAGACATAGCTTGTGACCCCCTTCAATGCGGTGTGAGTACTCACCGGTCTCCCCAGTGGGGGATTTACTTTACCACAAACCAGGCTCTCTGTGCCCAGGGAAATCCCTAGTTTTTCACCTGGGGATTTCTCTGGGATCTGGCTGCCCCACACTTAACCCCGAATTCTTCACCCACACGATGGCTTCCGAGCGCGAACCGACGCCAAGTTTGCCAAGGATGTTTGTCACGTGGTATTCCACCGTCTTCTCGCTGATCCCCATCTCATGTGCAATCTGCTTGTTGCTGTGCCCCACTGCCACCACCAGCAGCACTTCACGCTCGCGCTCGGTCAAGCGCTCCCACCGCTCTTTTACCTCTTCCTGCCAGTGCCGGGCGCGGGCGATCTGTTCACCTGTCCACAGACGCTCCCCTCTCGCTGCCGCCCGCACCGCCGCCACAATCACCCCTGGAGCCTCTTCCTTCACCAGGTAACCCACTGCCCCCGCTGTTATCATCCCCTGCACGTACTTCTCATCCCTGTAGGCGCTGAGGGCCAGTATCCGTGTCGGCAACCCCCTTCGCTGTACCTCCGCTGCCACCTCTACCCCGGCCATCCCCGGCAACAGGCAATCCAGTACGGCCACCTCTGGCTGAGAGGTCTCGATTTGGGCCAGGGCTTCCTCGCCCTCCCCTGCCTCACCCACCACCTGAATATCCGGCGCCTGCTCCAGGAGTAACCGCAACCCCACCCGCAGGGCCGGGTGATCGTCGGCCAGCAGAACGCGAATAACCTGGCTCATCCTGACCTCCCTTTCTCAGAGCAACACGAAGAGTGCAGACCTTAGTCCGCCTTGGGAGGGGCAGACTAAAGTCTGCACTCCACTTCTCCCGGACCCCAGACTGAAGACCCTTCAAGGTGCTCTCTTCAAGAGAGCCTCGAACTCCTCAGCCGCCTCAATCAGGCGGCCGGGTCGTCGGCTGAGGCTGAACCAATCCCACTGGGCATCACCCAGGGGACCATCCAGAAACCAGCAAAGGGCGAGAACCTGAGGCTCCCCGTTGATCACCTCGAGGGCAGTTGTCAGCCATCCCCGGGGGTAGTTCTGGGCCGGGGGAGTCCCCTCATCGGGGGCAAAGGTGTTGGTGGAAGAGATATAGACCGGCAGCCCCCTGGTGGTGGGATAGGCATTGATGATAGCCAACCACTCCTGGTAGACGCGGAAGCCAGCCTGGGCTCCCCCCCACGCCGCCCGCCGCAGGTCCAGGCCGGGCTCCTCGGCCCCACCTCGCCCGGCCAATTCCAGTGCACCAGGGCGACCTGGGGCCTGGACGGCGAAGCCATCGGGCGCAGCCAGGGGGATGCCCATGGCCGCCTTCGCCCGCGCCCCCTCGTCCAGGGCCACCGCCAGGCTGTTCATGTAGTTGAGCCAGGGTACATCTATGGTGTAGCGCCGTTCCCCGTTTTGGTCCCGGTTCCAGGGTCGTACTGGTCCCACCAATACCCTGACTTGAGGGTCCTCCCCACGAATCGTCTGCACCACGTTGTCGGTGCGGGAGACCGCTTCGCCGTACCCATTGAAGAGGCGGGCGTACCAGGCCGGGGTCACCGGCCGCTCCGGCGTTAGGGAGTTGCTCTCTAAAGCGTTAAAGCCGCTCCCGATGATGTAGCCATACACCCCTCGCAGGCGGTCGTCCCGGGCCAACCTTTGCAGATAGCGGAGATAGTCGGTCAGGGCCAGGTAATCGTTGGCCGGCGGCAGGCTCTGGCCCCGGTCGTAGTCTACCCGCACCAGGACCCGCAGCCCCTTGGCCGTTGCCTTGTAGGTCCGTGCCGCTAGGTCGTCTATCCCCCAGTAGGATTCCTCGGCCAGTCGGGCGTAGGTTAGTTCCACATCCCAGCCGCTGCGTCCGTGCCAGTCCCGCTCCGGGTTGGCTAAGACGACGCCCAGCTTGGTCGGCATGCCCCTGACCCGTGGCGTGGTAGAGGCCATTGGTCCTTGTCCCCTGCTGCCGATGACCATCTGTCCCCGCTCCACACAACCGGTGTGACAATCGTGATAGAAGGCGAGGAGAGTGCCCCGCACCTCGGGAGCCAGGCCGGCCTCCGTCAGGGTAAAGGTCCACTCCCAGGTCCAGACGCCACTAGGGCTCTCCCACCACCTCTCCAGTTTAACCGGTTGCCCGTTCACCGTGAGGAGCACGTGGGCCCAGGGCACCACGTCCGTTACCTGTAGGGTCACCTTCTGATCGAGGCGGGGCGAGAAGGGGTCCAGGTGCATCTGGGGCCAGAGCAAGGCCTGAGACCCATCCCCCGGTATCACCATCACCTGCCCGGAGATGGGCAAGAGCCAGTAACCCCCCAACAGGGCCAGGAGCAGGAGAATCGCCCAGCGTTGCCTCACTTTTTGCCTTATCCAGCCAATGTTACGTTTCATGTTTCAAGTTCCAGGTCCCCCGGTTTTAGGTTCGCGCACCCCGCTTCACGTTTTATGCATCGCGTTCCACGTTCACGGTGGGCAAGAGAAACCGGACGCAGGTCCCAGTCTCTTCCCCTTCCATGTGGCTCTCGATCTCCAGGTAGCTCTGATGGCGGCGCAGGATCTCCTCCACTAAAGCCAATCCCAGGCCGCTCCCCTCCACTTCCTGGGGGGCGACTCTATAGAAGCGGCGCGTCAGGTGGGGGAGATGCTTAGCCGGGATGCCGGGCCCGTTGTCACGAACGACGCAGCGAATCCCATCTTCCTCGCGCCCCAGGGAGACCCGCACCTGGTCGCCGGACCGAGAGTACTTCACAGCGTTGTCCAAGAGATTAAGAAAGACCTGTCGGAGCCGATCCCCATCCCCCATGACCAGGGGCAGGGGCGTATCGGCCTCCAGGGAAAGGGTTATCTGTCGCTCTTTGGCCTGGGTAGTGACCTGGGCCACCACCTCCTCCACCAGGGCCAGGAGATCCAACGGCCGCCGTTCGATCTCGGCGCTGGTCTCCAGGCGACCCAGTTCCAGCATCAGGTTGACCAGGCGGACCATCCGCCGGACCTCCGCTTTCAGCAAATGGATGGATTGTTGGCCGATCTCTTGAGAGATATTAGACAGGCTCAGGACTTCCAGGTGGGTCAGGATTGTAGCCAGGGGAGTGCGCAGTTCGTGCGAAAGGTCGTTGATTAGGGTGCGAGCGGCCTCCTCCGCCCGCTGTTGGGTGGTCACGTCCAGAAGAAAGACCAGGTCTAAGTCCCCCAGGGGCGTGACCCACCAGCGGACGAACTGGTTTGATTGATCTGGTTGGTCAGATTGATCGGATTGGCTTGAGGGGATAGGTACGATGCGGAAGCGGCCAGGAGCGGCTTCCTTTTGCCGCACCGCCACCCGGTCTGCCTCCAGGAGACAGACCCAGGGAGCCTCTGATAGACGGCAACTCGGCGATGCCAGCCCCAGGAGCCGGCGAGCATAGGGGTTAGCATAGCGGCAGGTGAAAGATCCTTCCAGCAGCAGCAACCCGAAGGGGGCCTGTTCCAGCACTGAGCCCATCTCCCCCAGGCCGGGTAAGACGAGTTGCCCGCCTGCCCTACGCCGCAGCCAGCGTTCTAGCCAGGGAACCGCCCATAATGCGGCGATCAAAACCAGGAGAAAGGTGAAGAGGCCCCACTTCAGGTCAAGGATAAGCATCAACGACCTCCGTTGATGGCGGTCCTGTTCCGGTCGGCGCGGGCCGGGGGACCAGAAGGCGAAGATTGCTTGGAGAGGGGGAAAGGGACCTCCACAGGCTCAAAATGGTGATCTCCGGCCGACAGTTAAGACGCACTGGCGGAGAGATGAGCCCGATGCCCCGGTTGACGTAGACCAGTGTCCTTAGCCCCCGCACCAGTCCACTGGTGTACTTCTGTCCGAAGCAGGATGGCAGCACCGGCGCGCCGATAAAAGGCAAACGCACCTGCCCGCCATGGGTGTGACCACACAGGCCCAGGTCAATCCGTCCTTCTGGCAGCATCTCCGTAAAGTCGGGATTGTGCACCAGGAGCAGCCTAGGCTCCGCGTCCGGGATCCCTTTGAGCAGGTGAGTCAGCGCAGCGGCTGCCTTTTGCCACATGGCCCGGAAGTCGCCCAAGGGGCTGCCCAGGAAGCCAGTGTAGCCGGTGTCCTCGATGCCCAGAAGCCAGAGGCGAGTACCTCCCACCTCCAGAGCTTGCCGCTCGTTTCGCAGCACCACGATACCCGCCTCGGTCAGGCTGGTGGCTACGGCGTCGGGATCGGTCCAGATATCATGGTTGCCCAGCACAGCGCAGACACCGTAGCGGGACCGGAGCGATGCCAGCTCCCGCGCACAAGGGACACCATAGCTGGCCGAGCGATAGACGAAGTCGCCGGTCAGGACAATCAGGTCGGCCTCCAGAGCGTTGGTTGCCCTCACGCTGCGACGCACGTCCTCGGCGCTCACGTGTGGTCCGAGGTGGAAATCGCTGAGTTGGACGACGGTGAAGCCCTCCAGTGCCTCTGGCAAGTCAGGTAGCAGGATGTCCCGACGGGTCACCTGGAGCCAGCGGGGCTCAAGCCTGGTGGCGTAGACCGGCGCCAGCACGCCTGCCGCTACCACGCTCAGCAGGGTGCCACAGCCAAGTCTCAGGAATGCCCGGCGAGACACAACACTTTGCTCAATTGGCGGGCCGTTCGCTGTTGCGCCCACTGCGCCTCCTCGCCTGCCCACCCTGCGCCGGTCATTGCGCAACCCGTTTCGTATCAGGTGGCGACGATTGCGTCAAGACTACCACGTCCTCCGGTCCGTAAATGTGACGGGCCACTACGGCCACCCAGCGGCCATCCGGCGAAGCCAGACCGCTTTCTTGGATTTTCACGCGCCGGGCGTAGGGCTCCTCTTTCGTCGGCCAGGTCCCCGGCGACCGTACCCAGTTGAGCACCGGTTCTCGGGGCCACCCGGCAATGAGGCCCGGCGGTGCACTCGCCACCGGCTGTGGGTGTTCATCCCGGCCCGGGGCAAAGCCCCAGATCTGGGGATCCTTTTTGCCACACTCTGCCCGATAATAGAGCACCCCCTCGGCGCTCCAGCCCAACAAGGTATAGGTGCAGGGCCTGGTCTCTGTGGCCACCTGGGCCCGCTTGACGACTCCATCCAGCAGGCCGGGTTGGGTGGGCACGCGCATCTCGTAGCCCGGCGCAGCGACCACGGCCGGCTGGTAGCGGTAGGACCAGGGGAAGGCCAGGATGGCCAGGAGCGTCAAGGCCAGTAAGGCGCGGGTGACTCGGCCGGGGCGTGCCCAGAGAAGTGCGGCCAGGGCCAGACCAATCCCCACCAGGCTGGCCAGCAGGTAGCGTCCCAGATCGCTGAAGAAGCGGGCAGAGAGGAAATACGTCAGTGACAGCCAAAACCAGGGTCCGGTCGGCGTATGCAGTAAGTCGAAGAAGAAACCAAGAAATTGCCCGATGGCAAGAAGCCCCAGCCAGAAGACCGCCAATAGGTAAAACGGAACAAAGAGTAGCCCGCCAACGGCCAGGGCTGACCCAATCAGCGAGAGACGGGAAAAAACCAGCAGAGCATTCATAAGCTCACTCCACCGTCACCGATTTGGCCAGGTTGCGGGGCTGGTCCACGTCGCAGCCACGGCGCACCGCCAGGTGGTAGGCCAGGAGTTGGAGCGGAATGGTGGTTAACACCGGCTCCAATAGCGGTGCCGTAGAGGGCACGTGGATCACGTGGTCGCATTTGTCGGCTATTCGCTCATCCCCCTGGCTGGCCACGGCGATGACCTGTCCGTCCCTGGCCCTGACTTGCTCGATATTGGACAGCATCTTCTCGTAGACCTTGTCCCGCACGGCCACTGCCACCACGGGCAGGTTCTCGTCAATGAGGGCGTTGATCCCGTGCTTCATCTCCCCGGCCGGGCAGCCCTCAGCGTGGATGTAAGAGATCTCCTTGAGCTTGTGAGCCCCCTCCAGGGCCACGGGGTACTGGATGCCGCGCCCCAGAAACAGGAAGTCCTTGGCGCGATGATAGCGGTGGGCCAGCTCTTCGTAGATGGCCTGGTCGGCCAGGACCTGCCCGGCCTTCTCCGGCAGTTCGGCCAGGGCCTGGGCGTAGGTCCTCAATTGCTCGTGGTTCAGGGTGCCCCGCACTGTGCCCAGATGCAGGCCCAGGAGAAGCAGGTCCACCAGCGAGGAGGTGAAGGCCTTGGTGGAGGCCACCGCGATCTCGGGACCGGCGTGCATGTAGATGAGTCCCTGGGCCAGGCGGCTGGCCTGGCTGCCAATGGCGTTGACAATGGCCACCAGCCGGGCGCCCTTGCCCTTGGCCTCCTGCATGGCCGCCAGGGTGTCCACGGTCTCACCGGACTGGGTGATGGCCAGGGCCAGGGCCCTGGAATTCACCAGGGGATTGCGGTAACGGAACTCCGAGCCATAGTCCACCTCCACTGGCAGTCGGGCCAGCTCCTCGATCATGTACTTGCCGATGAGGCCGGCGTAGTAAGCGGTGCCACAGGCGACGATGGCAACCCGGTCCACGGTGGCCAACTCCTCCGGCGTGAGCCGTAGGCCCTCCAGGTAGATGTCACCGGTGGCGAAATCCACCCGCCCCCGGAGGGTGTCGGTCAGAGAACGGGGCTGCTCGCAGATCTCCTTCTGCATGAAGTGCTTGTAGCCACGCTTCTCCGCCGCCACGGGATCCCAGGCCACCGACTCTGGAGCCTTAGCTAGCGGTGCGCCCTCCAGGGTGAAGTACCTCACCCGGTCGGCTGCCACCACGGCCAGCTCGCGATTGTCCAGGAATACCATCTGGCGGGTATGGCTCAGGATGGCGGGAACGTCGGAGGCGACGAAGTTCTCCCCCTCGCCCAGGCCCACCACGACGCCGCCAGCGTTCCCCAGGCGGGCGGCGACGATGGCCCCGGGCTCCTGGGCGCCCATGAGGACGATGGCGTGGGCACCCTTCAGCCGCGCCAGGGCTCGGCGAGCAGCGGCGAAGAAGCCAGCCTGGGGGTCCTCGGCCAGGTACTGCTCCACCAGATGGGGGATCACCTCGGTATCGGTCTCCGAGGCGAAGACGTGGCCTCGGGCCAGCAACTCCTCTTTCAGGGCCAGGTAGTTCTCCACGATGCCGTTGTGGATCACCACCGTCTCCCGCCGGCAGTCCACGTGGGGGTGGGCGTTGGTCTCCGAGGGCTTGCCGTGGGTGGCCCAGCGGGTGTGGCCAATGCCCACGGTGCCGGTGACCGGGCTTTCCTCTATGGCCTTCCGTAAGCCGGCCAGCTTGCCCACGCAACGCCGGCGCTCCAGATGTCCCTCCTGGAAGACGGCGATGCCAGCAGAATCGTAGCCGCGGTACTCCAGCCTCTGCAGGCCGTCAAGAAGGATCGGCGCCGCCTGTCTCGGCCCCACGTATCCCACAATACCGCACATTTGTATTTACCTCCATTGGAGATCTTTACTAGAGAAGCTACACCTTAAACCGACGAGAGCATTCACGGCAAAGGAGCCTGGCAAAGAACCTGGACAATCTGGCTCACCTGGGAGGCGTAGTGCACCTCAACGCTAAGTGCTTCTTGGAAGTCACGCAGGGTGGCATCGTCCAGGGTCACCTCACCGGCCGAGTCGAACATGGCCCGGGGCAAGAATACCGCCTGGCCCAGATGTTGGCCCTTGAGCGACTCCAGCACGTCCGTGGCGGTGAGCAGGCCAGCTACGGTGACCGTCTCCCCGAAGAAACGATTCGCCACCGGAAGCAGCCGGAATCTCGTGGCTTTGCCGCGCCTATCGAGCAGCGTTTGTAGCTCGGCCAGCGCTGGTGCCAGGACCGGCGCCGCCAGCGTGCCGGTGACCACAGTGACCAGGTTAGGGCCTTGGGGCGATGGCGTCACTCGACCGGGCCGAAGCCCTTGCCGCTTTATTCGCTGCCAGTCCAGGAGTAGCGAACGCACCAGGCCCACGCCGTTCTCGAGCTGAGGAAAGCCCTCGTAGGCACGGCCGCCGGGAATCCTGGCTCCAGCCAGGAGGTAGATCTCGTCACTGGCCCAGACCAGGCGGGTGCCAAACCGACGCCGGAACTGCCCTTGCCACTTCCTGGTTTCAGCGACAATCGCTCTGGCCTCCAACGACGTCATCGTCCGGAGAGGGAAGCGGGTGCCGGGCCAGTGCCGGGTCAACCCCACCGGCACGATGCCGATGGATTGGACCGTGGGATGGAGGTCCGAGAGGTCGGCCACGGTCCTGGCGAGATTGGCGCCGTCGTTCAGCCCTGGCGTGACCACAATCTGGGCGTGAATGCGTATGTGCAGCGTGCCCAGGCGACGGATCTGTTCCAGGATATCGGGGGCCCGGCGACACCCCAGGAGCTGGCGGCGCAGTTCTGGCTCGGTGGCATGGACGGACACGTATAAGGGGCTCAAGCGCTGCTCCTCCAATCGCCGCCAGTCAGCCTCGGTCAGGTTGGTGAGGGTGATGAAGTTGCCGAACAGGAACGAGTAACGGTAATCGTCATCTTTAATATAGAGCGATGGCCTCAGGCCCCGGGGCATCCCAGCTAAGAAGCAAAAGGGACAGTTGTTGCGGCAGCGCCGTATGCCGTCGAAAGTGGGGCTCGGGAATTCCAGGCCCAGGTCCTCGTCGGTCGCCTTGTGGAGGTGAAAGGCCTGAACCTGGTCGCCGCGCCGGACCACCAGCTCTAGCTCGTCCTCAGCCTGGTAAAAGCGATAGTCGATGACGTCGTGGAGGCGGTGGCCGTTGATTGCCAGGATCTGATCGCCCGGGAGGAGGCCCAGGCGGTGGGCGACGGAGTGCTCCCGGATGCTCTTGACCGCGGCGCCAGTGGACAAGTGGCGATCCTCGCTCATCCTGACCGGGTTGGAGCGTATTGTACAGAGGCAGGGTTCAAAAGTCAATTGTTGGGTGTACGTTGTCCAGGGGAGGCCTGCCTGAACACCTTCCCGCCTTGCCATTTTTTAGTACAATGCGCCTGGCACAGATGGCCGGCGCAGACGCCGTCTCCGCCATCACGCCCTTCTTCATCAGCCCCAGTGCGGACGAGTTGTACGATTACTTCGTGGCCATAGCCAGGGCCGGCCAGGTACCGGTGCTCCTCTACGACAGCCCCCTTCGTACCGGTGTGAACGACGGATACCTCATAACACACTTTGGCCGCCCGTGCCGACGGCACGGGCGGCCGTTCTTTGTAAGATAGGCTCGGGCAACACGGCGACTGGCGGGTCGTGTAACGGCCCGCGCATCAGCCGCGCGTGGTGAACTAAAGACCCCTGTGTGGGCAAGACCCGCCTGAATAACCAGAGCCTTCGCTAGGGCGGCGCGGTAGCACGGCCGGCTGCAAAGAGGGGTTGGGCCGCCACTGGGATTTGGGCGTCCGATACTGGGTATGGAGCCTGATTAGCCGCCTAACCGAGCGGCTTACGTACCATGATAAAGTCCTCAAACTCGCGGAATGGCTGGAACCCAGCAGCTAGGTACATCCGCGCCGGGCCGTGGTAGTTCGCGTCGTCGGCGTTTGTCCCCTTGCGCGGATAAGCCTCGGCGATGACCAAGCCCTGTCGAATAAACCCGTCGCAAGCGGCATCCAGCAGCCGCCGCGCAATGCCCTGACGCCGGTAAGGCTTTGCTACGATGAAGCAGACTATCGCGCCAATCTGGTCCACATCGTCCACGCGAAGTTCCTCGATGGTTTGCAGGTTGGGGATTTCGCGGCGCGGCGCGGCGTGACACCATCCCACCGGTTTTCCCTCCACGTAAGCGAGGTAACCATGCATCCGACCACTAAAACAGAGTTCACGTACAGCGGCCCGGTTCTCTGCGCCGGTTCGCGCTCCCCAATCCTTCTGCGCGTGCGGCGCGTGATAGAAGTAGCAGTAGCACGTTGCCCACTTAGGGTTGTCAGCGAATGCGTCGTGGTCAAAGAAACGCAGGTAATCCTCAACGAGGGCTGGTGACAATGCTCGAATGATGGGAACAGCCATTCAGTTTTACTCTCCATAGGCTTTTCGGTTCCACCTGGAAACCGATATCGTCTTCTGTTCTACTTTATCACCGGTGGACTTACTGCTAAATGCGATTAGTGGTTTGCTACAGTGTTGCCTAATGGACGCGAGATGAGCGGCGAGCGGGCTGAGTTCATGTTGCCACGCGAGATAAAGTTTGGGCTGAGACATCGGCCCTTCGCTGCGTATGGCCGCTCGTCCGCTCCATTGAGCAGTTATGTGACGTCTAGTTCCCGCACAGCCGGCGAATCTGGGCCAGATGGCCTCGGTCGTGATTAGCGAGCCATGTCCCCCGCTCAAGCAAGGTGGTCGCGGTTCCCCGGAGCGTACCCCGCCGGGCCCACTCTTTCGGCCCCAAGCGGCGCACAACCTCAAGGCTTGTTGAACGAACCTGACGCATGCGATCCAAGAGCTCACCGGCCGGCATTTTCTCGTATCCTTTGCCCTCCTGTAACTTCCACGGCGGCACTGGCGTGTCAATGTTTGGCACGCCTTGTTCAGCCAGTATGATCTTGACACGCTGAAGAAAGAGCAGTTCTGTCTCCAGCATGTGCCCAAGTATCTCTTTAACGCACCATTCTTCCGTGGAAGGCTTACGAGCCAGCAAATCATCATCCACCTGGGAGATGGCTGCCAGCTGGTCCGGCACAGCTTCTAGGGTCGTCAAAATCTCTGAAGGGGTAAGTTGGCCCAGATGCTCGTGGGTGGTGGCGTAGAAGGGCCCGAACCATTCAAACTCGGGCGCTAGTGAACCACAAACCGGGCACGCATCCGGCCGATCGCCTTCAGCAATCAATCCGCAGCCGTAACATCCCCACAGGTGTTGTGCTACATCACTTTCCATGATGTCGCCATGAGTCTCCAAGCTCTTTAGGGATCGCAGGAGCAGCTCTTTGCTGCGCTGCTGGACAATTGCAGAGCGTCCCAACTTTGCCTTGATGGTAGAATCTGCGCTGGGCTCAAGTCTGTCGTAGTCTACGCTGCTTTCCAGTTCTCCGAGAACGGTGCGAAACAGATCGACTGGATCTAACTCACTAGCCAGCATCCGGGCGGCTTCCATCGCCTGTAGGCGCTGGCTATGTGCCAATGCACGTAGCACCTTAGCCACATTGAACTGTCCCCGGAGAATGGCGGCCTCAGCGGCGGCGAGGTTCCGCACGGAGGCCTGTCCCCCCTTGCACATCTCTGCTTCCAAGTCCTGGCGCAATGCCGTATCCATAGCCTTACCTCCCACAAATTGGCCTATGCCTCTCTACCATTTGTCGTTGACAACATCCCTTCGCCAGCAAGATACCACTGACCTGACGCGGCCCATAACGGCACGCGCTTCAGCCGCTGCGGAGCGCAGCGGAGCAGCGGTCGGCTGCATGCAGTGTTGGGTGGCCTATTTTTTGCTACCACGCGTGTTCGCTCTGCTGCTCCCGTGACCGGCTCCTGCACAGTTCAACTTCATTGGCGATCTGCCGGAATATAAGGAATCAACCCCTTCTGGTAGGCGATTTCTTGCACTTCACGGGGCATATGGCGCACATCTACAATCAGACCATTGACTTCCAATAGCCACACTAACGGGTTCTGATCTACCAGGCTGGGCAGAGACCAACGTGGATCAAGTTGGAATATGCCGACCATATCGCGAATAAGTTTAGCCTTATTCGCGCCGCTGCTCTGGCTCACTCCGAAAGTCGCGCATAGCTCATCGGCCCGCATGTGCGGCGTCTGGGACCTATCGAATAGAAAATTGATGGTGCCGAGCGCGTATATGATACCGCATGCCCAGATTTCTGGCTTGCCACGCATTAGTGGTGATGGACGTTTGCGGGCAAGCGCGGCTGCCAGCGCGCGGCAAAGAGTAGCGTATTCGTCGTTGAGGTGTTGATGGCAGAAAGGCTCGGTCAGAGCCACAATGGCCGCATAGGCCGGTTGCATGGACTTGGGGACAGTTTCAGAGTGTCGCTTAAACATAGGGCTTTATTGAGACCTGCTAACTCGATGACTCATCGGCGGCTCGGCCTGCGGCAGCACAAGCGCTGTAAGAGGACGCCCGTGTTGGGCGGCATTAACACGTTGAGACATAACCTACTCCTGCTTTATCCATGTCACGCCATCTAGACTTTCCCGTCTCTCAGTGCAATTATCCTCACCTGCCAGTTGGAAAGTCAGCCTCCTGCCATCGTAAGTCCATGTATAGGTTGCAGTTCGTGCATGTCTGCAAAGGAGATAGTCAGTATCCTCCGTGTACTGGTTGCCATTGATGGCGTAGGTCCCAGTGGCGTCCACTAGGTCATTTACTCGGACAATGTAACTCCCGTCGTCGTTGAACTGCAATGTCAAATTCTGTCGACTTTCGTGCACGAATATTCCAGTCGGGAATTCGTTCTCTTCTACATTCATCTCGTCCTCCTAATTGGCTGGGCAGCCCAACTGTTGATTAGCCCGCCTTAGCTTATCTCCAGACATCGGTCCCTTTGCTTGTTCAATAGCGGGCAACGACACTGCGGGCGCGGTTGATTACTGCGAATTGCGATGGGTGGGCTAACGGTTTGCGCTTCAGCCGCACGCGGAGCGAGCGAAGCAAGGTAGAGTAGAGGACAGGTTCGCTGTACTTCCAACACGGCGGGTACTTTCGGCCAGCCTGTTTCTCGCCCTTTCGGAGACGAGTGCCTCAGTAGCCGTACCCTGTGCCCAAAGCCGCTCCCCAGTC
>JBFMCB010000061.1:0-15595 GCA_040754915.1 Chloroflexota bacterium
CGGTTGTATCCCTGGGTATAGATGCCGCCCAGCTGGCGCATACCCATGGAGAGATTGGCGTCTGGGGTCTCGATCATGAGGTGGCAGTGATTGTCCATGAGGCAGTAGGCATGGCAAAGCCAGTTGTATCTTTTGACCACAGAATCCAGGACCGAGAGGAAGCTCTCTCGGTCCTGGTCGTTGGCGAAGATCTTGCTTCGTGCATCGCCTCGCGAGGTCACATGGTAGACGGCCCCCGGACATTCTATTCGTAACGGCCTGGCCATAGACGGAGCACAGCGGCGAATATCTTATATTTCAAGACCTGACCCGTACTGCTCTTCCAAAATCAATCAGCAATCTCTTGATGTTCATTTCTCACTCTCCTTGAGCTTAGAGAGACAGTGTGAAGTGCTTTCACGCCACTTGTGTAGCGGTGAACTCCTGCGACTTGTCGGACCAAAGTTGTCAACGCTGTGACAACCACAAGCGGGCTAACGGCCTCGAGCTAAGCCGCTCGGCGACTCGGGCATCGGACGACCCATTATCGCACATCCCGGCGGGCAAGGCACCCTGCCCTTTTCGCACGCTAGCCGAGTCGGCTTCAGCGAGTTGTTAGGCAGCCCGCTCCCTCGACTGCTTCGCTATGCATGAGCCGGCGTGGGACTACCCCAGGCTGAGCACCAAGTAGTCCTCTGTACTCGGATGGACCCTGACTGTGATGTCAGTCCCCCGCGCCTCGATGGGCAGGTAAGAACGGAGCAGGATCTCAAGAGCGGCAGGCAGTTCCTCAATGGACCTGCCCGTTGCTATGGTTAGATGAGGGACCCATTGATCTGGGTACAGGAACTCGGCGACAGGAGGAGCAGCCGAGGTTGCGGCGACGTGCTCGTGGACCGAGTGGTGAAGCCCAAGCAGGTCTCTCGACACACGAGCGCCGAGGTAGAGAACGGCGTGATCCACGAAACACCCGACCGTGTCGAGTCTCACGGGGAATCCTCTGTGACGATGGGCAACGTCAGCCAAATCACCGATCAGATCGTCAGGCGCTTCAGCTTCGTAGGCAGACAAGGTTATGTGAGGGCGGTATCCTGTCAAACCGGGCACCATCAATCCTTGGGCCTCGAGGCGCCTCCAAAGTTCATAGATCCTACCTTCGGATGAAGCGTCGAAAACGAGATTGATGGAGACCTTGGGCATTCAAGCTTCTCCCAACTGTTGCACTTGCCTCCCGATCGCGACGAGGCCCTTCTCTTAAGAGGGGCGTTGGAATAGCAGCGGCGGGCTGCCTAACTATTGATTCTGCGACGGTATTGTCGTATAATATCCGTAAACGGGATGTCCTGCGACAGCCGTTACATGCGGTTATCTCGTAATCAGTATATGGCAGGCTGCTCCAAAAGTCAACCGGGAGGACTAGCGCATGGAAAACCGCCCCAAGAAACTGCTCGATCAAGTTCGCGACGCCATCCGGTGCAAACATTACTCCCCCCGCACGGAAGAATCCTATGTTCATTGGATCAGACGATATATTCTATTCCACAACAAACGCCATCCCCAAGAGATGGGCAGCGCTGACATTGAAGCGTTTCTCACTCACCTGGCCGTAGAGGAACACGTGGCCGCTTCGACACAGAATCAGGCATTCAGTGCCTTGTTGTTCCTGTACCGCGAGGTACTACAAAAGGAACCCGAGCGCCCTATCCAATCCCTACGTGCCCACAAGCCCAAGCGGTTGCCCGTGGTGTTAACTAAGGACGAAGTGTTCAGGGTCATCCAGTGCATGTCAGGCACTTATCAATTGATGGCAAAGCTTCTCTATGGCAGTGGCCTGAGGGTCTCGGAATGTGTCCAGTTGCGCGTCAAAGACATTGATTTCGCCCAAGGCGAGATTGTTGTGCGTGATGCCAAGGGCATGCACGACCGGGTAACCATGCTTCCCCAAAGTCTCGTCAAACCGCTTGAGGAACACCTCCAGCGTGTGAAGCAGCTACACCTGGCGGACCTGAAAAACGGACATGGCTCGGTTGACCTGCCTTTTGCCTTGAAACGCAAATACCCGTATGCCGACCGAGAAGAGGGCTGGCAATATGTCTTTCCCTCGGCACGGCTGTCACCCGACAGCAACGGTGTGGTGCGCCGATACTACACGAGCGAGAAGACGTTGCAAAGAGCGGTCAAAGAGGCGGCTCGCCTAGCGGGGATCAACAAGCTCGTCAGTCCCCACACCTTCCGCCATTCCTTTGCCACCCATCTACTCCAAAACGGCTATGACATCCGAACCGTGCAAGAACTCCTCGGCCACAAGGATGTGAAAACGACTATGATCTACACCCACGTCCTGAACCGGGGCGGGCTGGCGGTGCGCAGCCCGCTGGATTAGCACCGCCGTTTTATGTCTTACAACGTTACGCCGCAACATCTGTGCGATCCGCGAGAGCCTTTGAACCGCTAGGACGCGAAGACCGCAAAGGGGATAAGCGTTTTAAGAAGTTTTCGCGCCCTTTGCGTCTTCGCGGTGAGGATTTGGTCGCGGCCAGAGGCGACGTTAGCTCTTACGACTTCGGGAGGTAATCGCTATGTTCCAACTCTCCCCCTCAGACCAGGAATCGCTGACATCTTTCCTGTGCGACCTGGTGCGCACCCCCAGCCCTACCGGCCGGGAGGGCGCGGTGGCGGAACGCCTGGCCGCCGAGATGCGCGCCGTGGGCCTGGCCGACGTGCACGTGGACAAGGCCGGCAGCGTGGTCGGTCGTCTGGGCACGGGGCAAGGGCCGGTTCTGGTCTACAACGGCCACATGGACAACGTGGGCGCCGGCGTTCGCTGCGATTGGCGGCACGACCCCTTCGGCGCGGTAGTGGAAGAGGGCGTGCTGTACGGTCGCGGGGCCTGCGACATGAAGGGTGCCCTGGCCGCTATGGTACACGGGACCAAACTGCTGATCCAGACGCAAACGCCGCTCTCGGGCACGCTGTATGTGGTGGGCGTGGTGCAGGAGGAGACCTGCGAAGGTCTGGCCATGCGCCTCCTCATGGAAACTGAGAGCCTCAAGCCGGACTTTGTGCTCCTGGGCGAGCCCTCAAATCTGCAAGTTTCGAGGGGGCATAAGGGCCGTATGGCTATACGCCTGACCGCGCGGGGACGCGCTGCCCACGGCAGTGCGCCGGAGCGAGGGGAGAATGCCATCTACAAGATGGCCCGCCTGGCCCTGGGTGTGGAGCAACTGAACAGTCGTTTGCCGGCCGATCCCTTCTTAGGCAAAGGGAGCATCACCCTGAACGTCATCGCCGGCGGCAACGAGTTGAACGTCATTCCGGACGTGTGCACGGCCTACCTGGATCGCCGCCTGACCCTGAGGGAGGACGAGGCCGGCGCCGTGCGGGAGATCGCCCTGCTGGCGGCGCGGGAGGGCATCCAGGCGGAGGTGGAGGTGATGGACTACAACGCGCAGAGTTACAACGGCTACCCCCTGCGTGCCCGCCGGGTCTTCAACGCCTGGACCATCGCCGAGGATCACCCCCTGGTGCAGGCCATAGCCGCGGCGGCGGAGACCGTGTTGGAACACAAGCCGGCCATCACTCATTGGGCCTTCTCCACCGACGGGGCCTACACCGCGGGGGTCGCCGGCATCCCCACCGTGGGCTTCGGGCCCGGCGAGGAGCGCTTCGCTCACACTGTAGACGAGCAAATCCGCCTGGCCGATGTCTTCGCCGCCGCCCAGGTTTACGCGGGGTTGGCGCAGCGGCTATTGGGCTAGCCAATGTCCCGACGGTCAGATCAACGGGCTCAGGGCCGAAGCCCGGTCGAAACCGGGCCGCCACACTGGGGAGCCGGGAGAGCTGGTTCTTTACGAGTAAATAATTCGATGTTATAATAGCGCCGCGCCCCGGGGCTGGCCAGGGGCGGCATTCTTTTACTAGTAAAGAAATGCTCTCCTTAGAACTGCGGGACCTGACCAAGCGCTACAATCGGCGCCAGGTGTTCCAGGGCCTTAACGCCAGGGTCCAGGGAGGCGAGTGCCTGGTTGTTACTGGGCCCAATGGCTCGGGAAAGTCCACGCTCTTGCGCCTCGTCTGCGGCTTGGTGCGGCCAACCGGCGGCCAGGTGGTGGTCACGGTGGGCGATAGGGCCCTCTCGCCGATAGAGGCTCGGGACCACCTGGGGCTGGTGGCGCCGGACCTGGCGCTCTACGGCGAGCTCAGTGGGCTGGAGAACCTGCGTTTTTTCGCCAGGGTGCGTGGCCGGCAAGTTGCTGAGGAGGAGCTCCGGGGTTTATTGCGGCAGGTAGGTCTGGAGGGAAGGGGCGATGACATGGTGGCGGCCTACTCCTCCGGGATGAGGCAGAGGCTGAAGTACGCCTTTGCCCTGCTACACCGTCCTTTGCTCCTGGCCCTGGATGAGCCTGGCACCAATCTGGACGATGTCGGCAGGGCTATGATGGCCCAGGTCATCGCCAGACAAATAGCGGCCGGTGGCATGCTGGTCCTGGCCACCAACGACCCTCAGGAGGTATCCTTTGGGGATCAGGTTCTCCGTCTGGGCCCTTGAGGCCTGGGCGGTCCTGGCCAAGGACCTGCAAAGCGAGTTCCGCACCTGGTATGCGCTGAATGCGCTAATGATGTTCGCGGTCACCACGCTCACCATGGTGAGCTTCTCCATTGGCCAGTTCGCGGTGAACAGCGCGGTCCTGGCCGCGCTGTTCTGGGTCGTGTTGTTTTTCGCAGCCATGTCCGGGCTGGCCAGGGCCTTCATCCGGGAGGAAGAGTCGGGCACCATCCAGGCCTTGCGGCTGGCGGCGGACCCCAACGTGGTTTTCATGGGGAAGCTGGCCTTTAACCTGGTGCTCCTGGCGCTATTGGAGTTGGTGGTAGTGCCGCTGTTCGTGGCCTTCATGGGCATGGGTGTGGCCAACGTGGGGCTTTTCTTCGCGGTTTTGCTGATGGGCAGCCTGGGCCTGGTGGGGGCCTCCACCATCATCGCCGCCATCATCGCCAAGGCCCGGGCCAAGGGGGCGCTGTTCACGGTGCTATCCTTCCCCGTGCTCTTGCCGTTGCTGGTGACGGCCATCCGGGGGACCAGGCTGGCGCTGGAAGGCTCGGCCCTGGCCGATGGCATGCCAGAGCTGCGGCTTTTGGCCTCCTACCTGGTGGTGATGGTGACGGCGTCGCTCTTGCTGTTCCCCTATGTGTGGAACGAGTGAACGTCTCGGCTGGTGAAGCGCCTGTCGGCAAACCCCCACGACACAGGGTCGTGAGTATCAGCCCTCAGGCCGTGATATTGGCTTTCTTTAACCTGATGTCTTGGAGTTGAACTCCGGGACATCGGAAACGTGTAACGGGTGTAGTATACAGAAAGAGCAGGGAGGGAGATTGGTTGAGGATCTCGGAGAGGGTTTCCACCGGGCTTAAGTTGTTCTTGGGCATATGGATGAGCGGGGTGCTGGTGGCAGCGTTCCTGTATGCGCCGCCGGCCCTGGGCCTGGGGGAGGCCTCCAGGGTGATCTACTTTCACATCCCGGTGGCATGGGTCGCGGTGCTGGCCTTCCTGGTGTCCATGGTCAGCGCCATCCAGTACCTGCGCACCCGGGAGACGACGTACGATGACCGGGCCAACGTGGCGGCCCAGCTCGGCTTTTTATTTTGCTTGCTGGCCACCGTCACCGGCTCCATCTTCGCCCGCATCACCTGGGGCTCTTTCTGGAACTGGGACCCCCGGGAGACCTCCATCTTCATATTGCTCTTGATCTACGCCGCCTATTTCGCTCTGCGCACCGCCGTTGAGGATGATGAGAGAAGGGCCAGGCTGGCAGCGGTATACTCCATCATCGCTTTCCTCACCGTGCCCTTCCTGGTCTTCGTGGTGCCGCGCATCTACTTCTCCCTGCACCCCGAGGCGGCTTTCCTCAGCAAAACCGGCGGGCTTACCATGAACCGTAAGATGCTCCAGGTGTTCCTGGGCTCCCTGGCCGGTTTTACCGGCATCTTCGTTTGGCTGTATCGTTTGCAGTTGTCCATAACCCGCTGGCAGCACCGGCTTTTTTACAAAGAGGAGTAAGCTAGATGGATCCGGTTACAGCACTTCTGGTGGACCCAGCCACGGCGCTTTACGTGGTGATGGCAGTGGCCCTGGTGGTTTGGCTGGGGATCTTCGCCTACCTCTGGCGATTGGACGCCAAGGTCAAGGAGCTGGAGAGGAAATGAGACTGTCTTATATCCTGGGCGGCCTGGTGATCATCGCCGCCCTCGTCTTTGGGGTCAGCGCCTTGGGAAAATCGTTGACGCCATACGTGACCTTCGCCGAGGCCCGTAGCGGCCGGGGCCCGGTGCAGGTCCACGGCTACATTGATGGCAAGGGTTCTTACGATGCCGAGAACAATTTCCATTTCACCCTGGTGGACGATAGGGGCGACCGGATGGAGATCGTCTACAAGGGATTGAAGCCCGCCAACTTTGACCAGGCCACGGGCGTGGTGGCGGTGGGTCAATATCAAAACGGCGTATTTCAGGCCAAGCAGCTTCTGGTGAAATGCCCCTCCAAGTACCAGGAGCAGGGGCCGGCGGGAGGCCAGAGCAAATGATCTTGGGCACCATGCTCCTGATGATCGCCTTGCTGGCGGCCGTGGTGGCCGCTGTTTACTATTTCCAGGGTGCCCGGGGACGGACCGAGATGCTCCCCTATGCCCGGGGAGCGTTCTACGTCCTGGCCGGTGCCACCTTCCTGGCTTGTGTTTATCTCTTGCATCTGATCCTGGGGCACCAGTTCCAGGTGGAATACGTTTTTTACAACAGCTCCCGAGACCTGGAACCGTTTTACCTCATCTCGTCTTTCTGGGCGGGGCAAGAGGGAAGCTTCCTCCTGTGGCTGGCCCTGGGATTGGCCTACGGCCTTTTCCTCTTGCGAAGGAAGGATGACTTCGAGCCCCAGGTGATGCTTTTCTTCCTGCTGGTCCAGATCTTCCTCTTGGTGATGCTCTTCGTCAGGAGCCCCTTTCGCCTGTTGGGAGAGGTGCCTCCCGACGGGGCAGGACTGAATCCCCTGCTCCAGAACCCGTGGATGGTGTTGCACCCGCCCATACTGTTCGTGGGATACGCTGGGTTGGCCCTGCCCTTCGCTTACGCCCTGGCCGGGCTATGGCGCCGGGACTACGATGGCTGGCACCGGCGGGCCTGGCCCTGGACTCTCTTCGCCTGGCTCTTCCTGGGCATCGGGTTGGCCCTGGGCGGCTACTGGGCCTACGAGACCCTGGGGTGGGGCGGTTATTGGGGCTGGGACCCGGTGGAGAACTCCTCGCTGGTGCCCTGGCTCACCGGGACCGCCCTGCTCCACGGGATGATCGTCCAGAAGGCCCGGGGCAGCCTGCGGCGGTGGAACCTGGTCCTGGCGGTGACCACATTCCTGTTGGTCACCTATGCTGCCTTTCTGACCCGCTCCGGCGTGCTGTCTGACTTCTCGGTGCACACCTTCGGCAACGAGGGCTACGGGCAATTCATGTTGGCCTTTATGGTATTGTTCGGATCGGCCTCCGCCTGGCTTCTGGTCAAGCGCTGGAACGAGATCCCCGCCCGGCAGATCTACGAGACGGTCATATCCAGGGATTTCGCCTTCCTCTTGACCGTGTTGATATTGGCCGCTTCGGCGACCATCGTCGCCCTCGGCACCTCTACGCCCATCTTCACCGGCCTCCTCGGCCAGCCGTCCAAAGTGGCGGAATCGTTCTATAATGCCACCAATGCTCCCCTGGCCCTGCTCCTGGCCCTGGTCCTGTCCCTGTGCCCGGTGCTGGGATGGAGGGAAAGCTCAAAAGAACACCTCTTTCGCAAGTTGAGTATACCCGGCGCTCTGGCGGCGTTGGTTACCATCGCTGTCGCCTTGATGGGCTTCACCCTTCCCTGGGTTCTGGCCTGCGTGTTCTTCGCCACCTTTGCCGTGGCGGTGAATGTCCAGACGTTGGCCGATGTTCGGTCGGGTGGGCTTTGGAAACTGGGCGGGTACCTGGCCCACATCGGCGTGGGGCTGACGCTGGTGGGCATCGTGGGCTCTAGTGTCTATAGCCAGTCCACCGTGGTCAAACTGGAGGAGGGCAAGGCCGCCCAGGCCTTCGGTTACAGCCTGGCCTTGGAGCCTATCCAGGGCCCCTCGGCCACCGGTTGGTACTGGCTGCCGATCCAGGTGAGCCGGGGGACCGAGCGATTCGTGGCGGAGCCCAGGCTCTTTCCCAAGAGTGAGGAGCAGATATACCGCACGCCCTCGGTGAAGAAGTACCTGCTAGAGGACCTGTACATAGCTCCTGGAGACTACGTCCCGGGAGGCTTGCCTGCGGACCGGGGGGCGCTGGAGCTGCAGAAGGGCGAGTCCAAGCCCTACGGCGAATACACCCTGCATTTTCTCCGGTTCGATTTCCCGCCCCACAGCGGTGGGCAGGCCGGGCCCACGGCGGTTTCGGCGGTGCTAGAGGTCACCAGGCAAGGAGTCACCTGGACGATCTCGCCCACCCTGGGCTTTGACCAGAGCGGCAAACGGCAGGACCGGGAAGCCGCGTTGCCCGATGGGAAACTGGTGGTCTCCCTGGAGGCCATCAACGCCACCCAGGGCACGATTGCGTTGGGGCTCAGAGAGCCGGGCGCGGTCAAGCCCGCACCGGTGGCGGCATCATTGACGGTGGAGGTCTTCCGGAAGCCGGCCATCAATCTACTGTGGGCCGGGCTCCTGGTCCTGGGTCTGGGCGCCGTGATCGCCTTCCAGCGCCGGCGGGAGGAGACGCGGGCTGTTCCGAGCGGCATCTCAGGAGTCCCCAAGGGGCCGGAGGCCCCTCGTGGCGTCGTCACGAGGGCCGCCCCTAAGGCGCCGATACCAACACCCAGGCCGGCCAAGCCTCGCGCCAGGCGGCGGTAGACCTGGCGCCGGAGACCTGGAGACTAAAGACATCGCCGCGGAGACAAAAGAGAGGGCTGGGTGCTTTGCACCCAGCCCTTTTTGGAGGGCGACGGCTCCGGTCCCGGCGATTCCTTTACCGGTAAAGAAAAGCGCCAGTCACGCCCGTGAAGCCTGGAGTCATTTGCTAGGAAAGGAGTTTCCGATCGCCACCACGAAGGCGATGGCGTGGTCGTCGGAGTGGGAGAGGCTGATGGCGAACTCCACCAGCCCCATTTCTTGGGCCCGCTGAGCAGCGCGGCCGTGGAGGAACACCAGGGGTTTGCCTCGGCCGTCGGGAAGTATCTCCATCTCCCGCCAGGAGATGCCGGCGAGGCCGGTGCCCAGGGCCTTGGAGATCGCCTCTTTGCCCGCGAAGCGGACAGCCAGCTCGGCCACCCGGCCCCGGCAGAAAGCGATCTCGGTCGGCGTGAACACGTGAGCCAGGAACCGTTGCCCCCAACGCTCGACGGCACGCTGGAGCCGGTGAGTCTCGATTATATCGACCCCGGTGCTTATCATGTCAAATTCCTGGTGGTAGATAGCAGATGGCAGCCATCAGCCTATTCCTCTAGAACGATAGCACATCCGGAGAAAAAGCGCAACAGGCGCAGTCGAACAAGTGACCGGAGGTAAAGTGGAATGAAGGGACATCATTTCCCTCCCTAATCTGATTACGAAGGCGCAGAGGGCGCTAAGGTCTTTGTGTTTTCTTCTGTTTTTCGCGTCTTGGCAGTCCAATCGCAGTTTATTGATCGTCTCTTGAGGCCAGGGTTGCCTCCTCTAACCAGGTGAGCATATGATCCAGCGCCTCCAGCACCTTCGTCACCTCGTTTTCCTGGATGATCAACGGTGGGAGGATCTGGTTCACCGACTGATCGTGGTTGGCGTAAATGGTGAGGAGGCCGTGGCTGAAGCCGGCCAGGGTCATCAACGGGCCATAGGCTTCGTTAGCCGTCTTCAAGCCCATCATTAACCCCCGCTGGCGAACTTCCACCAGCAGGTCCGGGTGTTTCTCCTGCAGCCGGTGGAAACCCTCCTGGAACAGCCCGGCCATCCGTCGCACGTGCTCTAGAAACCCTGGCTCCCCTAAGATGTTCAAGACTTCCAGGGCAACGTAGCATCCCACCTCCGCGCCCCCAAAGGTAGAGAGGTGGATAAACGGGTTTTCGTGGAAGAAGCGATTGAGGTGCTCTCGATAGATGATGGCGGCTATGGGATATAATCCACCGGAAAGCCCCTTGGCGGTCACGATGATATCCGGGATCACTCCGTAGGTGTTGATGCCCCAGACATCACCACACCGCCCTAGGCCCGTCTGCACCTCGTCTATGATCATCACCACACCGTAGCGGTCGCACAATCGGCGCACGCCAGCGTAAAAGCCCTCCGGCGGCAGGACGATGCCGATGGTAGCGGGGATGGTCTCGAAGATCACTGCGGCGGTGTCTTCTTCCATTGCTACCTCCAGGGCCTCCAGGTCACCGAAGGGCACCTGGACGAAGCCTGCGGCCAAGGGTTCAAAGGGCTTGCGGTACTGCTCGTCGCCGGCGGCCAGGGCAAGACCGGTATGGCCGTGATATCCTCCCCGTGCGGAGATCACCTTCGGCCTGCCGGTATGGCCACGGGCCAGCTTGATCGCCGTGTCTACGGCCTCCCCTCCTCCTACGGCGAAGACCACCCGCTTTAGGTCCCCAGGGCAAAGAGAAGCCAGGCGTTCGGCCAGCAAGGCCCGATGCTCGCTGATGAAATGGTGGTTGCCGATGTCCAGCTCCTCTAACGCCCGCTTGAGGGCGGCGATCAGGCGAGGATTACGGTGTCCCAGGTTAAAAACGCCTCCATTGCAGTGGCAGTCAATGAGCCTCCCCCCGGCCACATCCCAGACGTAAGCGCCTTCCCTTTTCCCGAAGATGAAGTCAACTCCTACCTGGGCGAAGAACTCCGCCTTCCCGCTGGACACGTGATGGGCGAACCGCGCGATGATCTTCTCTTTGGGGTCTTGCCCGATGAGAGACATGGCCACCTCCTCGCTATCTCTTAATCCTCTCTGGAAGGATATACGGATACTCCTTACGCAAGAGCCGTGTACGGATAAAGCGGTCCAACTTGCGCATGGACTGATAAAGAGACCAAATGAAGGCATCCTCCCGATAGTAAGAGCGGACTTCCTCCTCCCCAATGGGCTTAATGCCTAAATCCGCGGCCTCTCCGGTGAGGAAGTCGTTGACCACGCCGATAATGTCAGGGACGAGGTCGGGCCTTTGGTCCTTGTAGAAATTGGCCACCAGGTCCACGGTCGTCCGATGAAAGTCGTAGTAACGATCCACTACGTCTTTCAGGAACAGCAGACGCAGCACCCACACCAGGAAGGAGGGAGCACTGCGCAAAAAGAGCTCTGTATCCAGTTGCTCTATCCCCTGAACCCGGAAGAGCGGGGTGCTGGTATCCACATACGAAAGGGAAGCCTTTTCCAGGCGAGGATTCTCGGGGTCGAAGCCGTCAATGGACCAGTTGGAGGTCGCGGCATCAATGGCAACCTGAAGGCGATCCTGCCGCCGGTTGAAATCCCATACCTTGCGCAGTTCTTGGAGGATCTGCCTGACCAGGACAAGCACCATCTCGTGAGGAAGCCAATACAGGGCCAGGTTGCCGATGGACAAGGAAGGCAACTGTTTCTGGATAATGTAGAAAACAGGGCGGCCGGCCTTGCTGAGGAAGACTGCATGGCTATGGGGTGGGAGGCGCAGGCCAATCTCCTCTTCCAACAGACGATTGTACTCCTCATAGGCGGCCCGATATTTTTCCACCTCTTCCAGGCTACAGAACAGAGGGAGACGCTTGAAAGCCAGGCCACGCAATCCTTCAGCCTGGATCTCAAAGACGGTGGTGATCTCTCCATAGCCCAGAATGAGGGCGGGAATCCTGCTGCGCTCGGGGTGCTGAGGGTCTAGCCCTCGATCGAATTCCTGGAGGAGGTCCAGGTCCGTCTGAAATGCGCTCATGTTCGTCGCCTTTTAGTTCGTAGTCCATTGATTTTGATCGTGAAGGTGCAAAGCTGAATTTTTGCACGTCGAAGGTCGATCCGGCGATCATGATCGGCATCGTGGCATGGGCACTACTAGGGTTGCCAGTCAGGCGGCATACGCAAACGAGCGTCGTTTTCGTAGGTGGAGCGTATCTGGGGGAAGGCTTCGTTACCGGCCAAGGTCAGTGCAGCCACGTGATCCAGAAACACCCTCTCCTCATCGGAAATTTTCTTCTCATCCCTGGTGATAAGCCCCCAACCATCCCAGGGCAGGATTTCGATCTTGTTCAGTGCTAACAAGTCACGCAGGAGATCACCACGGATGAACCACAACCCGCGCATGTCAAAGATGCCAAAAAGGTCAGGGTCAGCCTGGCCGGCGCGGCACATCAGCCAGGCTTTTCCCCCGGTCAGGAATTGATGCCGGGGCACGTCGAGCGGGTTGAATTGGATTTGAAGAACTTGGCGCTGCAACTGGTCGAGTTGGGCGTCTACCAGTACCCAGCGCTGGTCTTCGGCTTTCCAGTACTCGCAAACCCAGTGATCCTCATAGTGATTGGGGAGGAAATACGCACCAAAGCCACAGCGCGCCCGAGCGGGCACGCCCTGGTAGCGCAAGATGGCGCACAATAGGGTGGCAAAATCGCGGCAGTTGCCCACCAGCCGCTTTTCCAGCGGGCGCGCTACGGTCAGCGGGCGATCATCGAGCTCTTGAATACGCGCTAACTTCTTCGCCACGGTGCGGATCTCAGCCTCTTTCTTTCGGTCTTCCGATAGCGTCAAACCATACCGTTCTGCCCAAAAGACGTGGACCAGGGTGCCCTGTACCACCTGGCAAAGCGCGGAAATACCGGTGGGCAGGCCTTCCAATAGCCTGGCATGCTCTTTTGGATCGGTCATTAGCCCCGGCTGGGCGTAGTATTCTAACGGATTGGGAGTTGACTTGGACATGATTATTGATCTCCTTCTACAGCCGACGAATTTGGACGATTAGTGCGCCGAGTCCTGCCACGATCATGCCGATTCCTTCTTGCCAGGTGAGTGGCTTTCCCGGGAACAGCCAAGCCAGGACAGCGATCTGGACGAGCATCGTGCCGTTGATGTTAACATAG
Organism: Chloroflexota bacterium; assembly: GCA_040754915.1. GTDB lineage: Bacteria > Chloroflexota > DTOL01 > DTOL01 > JACQYG01 > JACQYG01. The sequence goes on from JBFMCB010000061.1 coordinate 13,028, forward strand.
CCGAGAACGAGTTCTCGCGTCCGTTATTTTTCACGTCTCATTTACCTATCAGCAAAAACCGCCACAACACTGGCCACGTCCGCGGATAGAAATTAAAAAACGCCGGCACGCGCGCCCGGTACTCGCGATACCCGTCGCCGAAACGTTCGATCAATTCCGGTTCTTCGGCGGAGCGCAGCCACGCAGTCATCGTCAGCGGTGCCATCATCCCGGCGAACAGAGCGAACGCGCTGCCGTTCCAAATAACCAGCGCGAAGGCAACGCGCAACGCCGCTGAATAGACCGGATGCCGCAGTATACTGTAAATGTTGGAATCAACCAGCCTCCCTTCGTGAGGGAAGTAGACGTACATCATCGAGAGATTGTCGATACCGAGCGCCAGAATCGCCCGCAACCACAACAAAATCCCGGTGACGAGCAAATACAAAAATGGAATCAGCGCGATCTCTCGTGGCAGAATCCGCGGGCCTTCGATCCAAGCGAAGTGCGCCATCCCAACGCCGACCAGGGTGAGCCCGGGAATCGCAAACCATCGAAACGCGACCGAAAACGCGCGCTCTGCCCACCGTGCTTTGAAAGCGGATCGGCGCACGATCAACTGCGAGATGAGAATCAGCCCAGACACCATGACAATCGCCTGGCTCACCAGCGTTGAGCCCACAAACAATCCGTCGAAGGCGCGAAAAAACGCGGTCGCGACAATAATGGCGACGGCCAGCACTGCGATTGCCAGCAAGCCATTTGATGGCGCGTTCAACTCCGACCGCTTGAGGAAAATATCCCGGCCTGGCAGGAAACTCATTTTTCCTCCTCTTCGCGCACAAGGAAACCGAGGATCGCGATCACGACGAGGATGCCAATCAGATTCGCCATTAGCGGCGCGCTCAACCCATCCCCAGACGTACAGCCCCCAAGCCCAGGTTCAACTGATTGGCATCCATTCATGGCTCACGCACGCAGCGGTAGCCGTGGCGCGGGTTTCCCCAGGACTTTGGCTGATGATCGATTCCGCCGTTGTAGCTGACGTAGTAGGACTGACGCTTGTCGTATTCGTCGGCCGACCAATAGTAGATCGGCGGCCAACTTGGGACCCAGAGGGGTGTCTCCTTATCGGGCAAGATTTCGCAATCGGCCCGCTCGAATCCGTGACCCAACTTGCCGCTCCAGGCACACCCGGCGCTCTTACCATGCCGAACGAGTGAGCGGACGATCTCATCGGTAGTGGGCATGCGCCAGACATCCTGGGGTTCGGACATCAACGTCAGGCCATCTGCGCTCAAATAACGGCAGAGGCCAGTAGCCCGCATGTCGTCCGCCGTGGGCGGCGAATCTTCATGTCCCGGCTTGCCCTGTCTTTGAAAGCCCACTGGCGGCACACCGTAAAGGGCGATGTCAGCCCATCCTGGGAAATACCTGCCCTCAATTGGCATTGACCAACCTGGCCCCTCTGGCGCCCAAACCAACGCCGCGCCATTTCCTTCAATCAGCCGCGGGCTCCGGTCGCCGTCGTCCACACGGGTCAGGAGGATGGGTAGATGATAGACCGAGACAGCGAGGGCCACCAGCAATGGACATCCGAGCGCCAGTACATAGCGCAGATTGCGACTGAACCACCTCTTGGGTGGTGTCCACCTTTCGGCGCGTCGGCGCCGGTAGCTCCCCTCGAAAAGAAACAACACGCCGGTCACTACCAGCATGCCGCTGATAGGAAACATGCTCAACAGCCCGCCCGGGGTCAGTTGGCCCCGACGGGCAGCTAGCCCCCAAAACCAGGCGGTAAAGGCTCCGCCGATCACAATGATCAGCCAGCCCCCGAACCGCGGCCAGGTCAGCCCGACCAACGTGATGGCCAGGCAGACCGCCCCAGGGATCAGGTAGGCCAATGGCGCGGGGAACGGCGCCCCCCAGCCCTCGTAATACATCTCCGCCACGCCCCAGAACGTCCACAGCGTGGTCGTGAGAATTACCAGTCCCGAGGCGATGTAGCCGGGAAGCTTGTGCTTGAATTCCGAGCGAGACATGATTTGCTGCGGCAACCTGCCGTCGTGCGAGGCCGGGGAAACGCCATTAATGTCCCCTTACTGCTCTCCAGTAAAGTATCTCATGATCGGTCGGGTCTCTGACCGCCGCAGTACTTCCACAAATCCTGCCTTGCGGAAGGCAGAGGCCAAACCAGTAAAGGCGAAGGCCTCGGGCATGCTGGTTTTCTTCGGTTCTTCCGGATAGCCTTCGACAATCCTTGCCCCGTGCTTCTTGGCGTATTTGACTGCGGCTCTCAGCAACTCCACCGTGACCCCCTTACGTCTGAACGGTTTTGCCACAAAAAAGCAAACCACAGACCAAACGGGTTCATCGTCAATTCTCTTCAGTATTCGGGATCGCTCCAACGCGGGATATGTTTCTCTCGGTGCTACCGAACACCAAGCTATGGGCTGACCATGAGCATAAGCGAGAAGACCTGGAATTTCGCCTGAGTCAACTATCCGCTTCAAGGCTTCCTTGTTCTCCTGTCCCGTTTGCTTCTTGTATTGGGAACGCTTCAATCTCCACCACATACACCAGCAGCCT
>JBFMCB010000062.1:0-15388 GCA_040754915.1 Chloroflexota bacterium
GTTCAACTCCGGGACATCAGGAGACGTGGCCTAAACACCTTCCAGGTGTTAAGCGGCAATGAAACCGCCCTCACTTTCGACACAGGGAGGAACCATGCTGGATCTGACAGAAACGCCCTACCGGCAACCGTTGGGCAATGGCCTGACGATGCGTACCGCCGCCGACGAGCGTGACGTGGAGCGCGTGGCAGAGTTTGACGGCGTCATCCATGGGACAGGGCTCGTCGCAATGACCCGCAATCTGTTCAACCATCATCCGAACACGCGGGGCAGGGATCTGGTCTTTGTCGAGGACGAACGCAGCGGCCAGATCGTCTCGTCCCTTTGCCTGATTCCCTGGACCTGGTGCTATGAGGACGTCGAGATACCCGCCGGCGAGATGGGCATCGTGGGCACACTGGAAGCCTATCGGCGGCGGGGGTTGGTGCGGGCCCAGGTGGACTATTTCAAGCGCCGGCTGCGGGAAGGTGGCTACTTGCTGTCTCATATTCAGGGCATCCCGTATTATTATCGCCAGTTCGGTTACGAATACGCTTTGCCATTAGAAGGCGGCCTGCGGCTGGAAAAACGCGACGTGCCCGATCCACCAGATGCATCGTTCACCTTGCGCCTGGCTACGCTGGACGACCTCCCCGCCCTGATGCGGCTCTATGGCGAGGCCGCTCGAGACCTCGCCATCCACACCGTGCGCGACGAAGCCATCTGGCAATATCTGCTGGCGCACACGGACGGGACAGAGATGGAATGCGAGAACTGGCTTATTCAGGGTGCAGATGGGCAGATCGCCGGTTACATGCGCCTTCCAAAGCATCACTTCGGAAACGAGTTGGTAGTGAACGAAGTCTCGCGCCTGGGATTTGACGCTGCGTTGGTGGCTCTCCATCACTTGAAAACGTTGGCCGAAGCGGGCACCAAACCCGGCATCCGGCTCAACCTACCTGCCAACTGCACCTTGATGCGGCTGGCACGTTCGCTAGGCGCGCACGACCTGGGTAGGTACGCCTGGCAGGTCCACGTTCCCGACGTGGCGGCGCTGTTACGGGCGCTGAGCACCGTACTGGAACGCCGGGTCGCCGGATCGCCGTTCGCCGGGCTAACCCGCGACGTGCGGCTGTGCCTCTACCGCGAGACCATCGTGCTGCGCTTCGTGACGGACAGGCTGACGGAGGTCGCCAACCTGGGCTTTACCAGCAACGAAGCGATCAATTTCCCGCCGCTCGCATTCATCCCGCTCTTGCTCGGCTACCGGACGGCGGAGGAGTTGCGCTCCGCCTACCCCGACGTTGACGTTGCGCCGGCCTGCCGGCTGCTTGTGGATACGCTCTTTCCGAAAGTCGTATCCTTCATCTACACGACCTACTGACGTCAGAATGGCTGATGGCCAGCACCGTTTAACTAATCTCGTCCGAACATCAAGGTACTCAAACACTATGGCCTGTCACTGATGTCCCGGAGTTCAACTCCGGGACATCAGGAGTAGGAAGTTTCACCGATGACCGAATTGCTCGTGATCGGAGGCGCGTCGCTCGACATTCTGCATTTCGCTGGCCAGACTTCGCCCTCGGCCGGGGGAGCAGGCATGTATACCGCCCTTGCCGCCTCCCGCTCGGGGGTACGCGCGACGATGCTCGCCCCCCGCCCCAGCCCGGTTCCTGTTTCCCTTCAACCGGTCGCACAACGCATCGAATGGCTTGGCCCGGCCGTCGCTCCAGATGAACTGCCGCGCTTTGAAATCGCTCATTATGGCGGCGGGAAAGCCGAGTTACTGAATGCCTCCTGGGGCGCCGAAGCCCGGATGACCCCAAACGATCTGCCTGCCGATCTCGCCGGCTATCGCCTCGTCCACATCGCCGCCCTCGGCACCGCCCGGCGACAGTTGGATTTCCTCCACGCCTGCCGCCAGCGCGGCGCAACCCGCATCTCCGTCGGCACCTACGCCCGGGTCGTTTATAGCGAGACGGAGAACATCCGCGCTCTCTTCGACCAGGCCGATATTTTCTTCATGAATGAAAACGAAGCCACCGGTCTGTTTGGGTCGATCGAGGTCGCCCGGACCCGCCCTGGCGCGCTCTTGTTCATCACGCTTGGCGAACGCGGCGCTTTGGTGTATCAGGGGCAACATGTTACTCGGATCCCCGGTCTCAAAGCTAACGAGCTCGATCCAACCGGTGCCGGCGATACTTTTTGCGGTGCCACTCTGGCCGGCCTGGCGCGCGGCGAACATCCGGTGATCGCCGCGTGGAAGGCAGTGGCGTTGGCCGCCCAGGTCATCGAGGCCATCGGCCCAGCAGCCCTCTTACGGGATGATTCGCCCCCGGAAGTGCCGCACGATCCGCGCGTCGCACTTAATCAAGACCAGATCGCGCGCGTGGCCCGCATCATCGCGACGCTCCCCGAGGTAGAGCCTTTCAAGTTTGTTGGGCCCGAGTGCCCGCCGGTTGGCCACCCAGCCGCGCTCGATTACTACTTTGCCGCGACCCTACAACAGTTTGGCTTCTGGGAGGCCAGGGGTGGAAGATACGGCCGGCCGCTGCTCGCGCCGATCGAAGGCGCGCCGCGCAAGGGTTCCGATTATCTTTGGCATGCCTATCTACGCCCGTTGGCCAGGGATGCCGAGTTCTATGCACCGGCCCGCCAGGCCAGCCTGACCCGAGATGACCTCGTGTTCATTTTTCGCGCCGACGATGGCTCCGACCCAATGCCATCGCTCGATCTCCACCTGGCTCAAGCCCAGGCCTATGGGCACGACATGTTGGCCCTCGGGCTCTCGCCGCAGATCCTGGTTGCTCGGGCCAACACAACGGCGACTCCCCTCCAGACATTTCTGCAAAGCCTCGACCACATTGGCGGCTACAAAGAAGACCCGCTCCGCAAGAAGGCTAACCTGCTGGCGCTCATCCTGCACCAACGTCCGGAAGGGTTCTTACGTTTTTCTGCGGATGAGGCGGTGGACCCGGTGATCGACTATCACCACATGCGTTCCTGCCTGCGGATGGGCCTGCTCGACGTGCTCGATCCTGATCTAAGAGAAGCGTTGATCGTGCGGCGACTGCTCGACCCGAGCGACGAATGGGCAGTTCGCCGCGCCGCTTGGGGAGCGATTCGACCGATCGTGGCTGGCTCGGGGAAAAGCATGGGGGCGGTGGACTGGTTCTTCTTCAATGCGCGCCGTCGCTGCCCGGAGATGGCGGAGCCGGAGTGCTTTCAATGCCCGGTTGATCCGGTGTGCGCGCACCGCAAAGAGCTGTTCCAGCCAGTGCTCCGCACCACGTTCTACTGAGATGGGATGAAAAAGTAGCCTGTCCCCCTTTCTCGTCCCCCTTTCTCCCCTTTTCGGGCCAGCTGGAAACACCGGTGGGCTCCTATTGACAGTAGTAGGTTTCTGTGCTATCGTGTATGTAATGCAATGAACAAGTTCAAGAATTTCGTTTTTCGTCCGCAGCGGTCCGGTATTCGCAAAGCTCTTGGCAAGTTGGAGGCTGAAATAATGGAGCTTATCTGGCAGAGACCTGTGGGAGAGGGGATATCTGTTCGCGACATTTATGAAATTCTTCATACCCGGCGGTCTTTGGCCTATACTACAGTGATGACCACAATGTCTCGCCTGGCCAAGAAGGGCCTGCTTAGCATCGAGAAGGTCAACCAGACCTATATCTATCGAGCGCTCCTGACCAAAAAAGAATTTACCGATAGCTTGGTCGGCTGGCTCTTGGATAGCTTGTTCCTTGACCTGTCGGGAGCAGCATTGTCCTACTTCCTATCTTCGGCAGATGCTGCTGATAGAGAGGAGCTCGAACGCATACTGCGCGAGGTCGAGAGGCAACGCAGAGAGGGCAAAGTTTAGGGGTCTTTGATGCATACACTCATCGCCCTTCTGACCCTGGTGATAGTTGCTGGGGGTAGCTACCTGCAATTAAGATTCCTAACGTCCGCTGGAACATGGCGAAGCCGCTTGCCTTTTTACCTCTTTGCTCTAGCCACCCCGGCGTTGATCCTTGGCCTGATGTTCATCAGCTTCTGTTGGAAGATGATTCCAGGATGGGACGGTCACCTTTGGGATGACCATAGTGTAATCCACCTCATGGCTTGGTCGGCAGCAGTAATTGCAGTGGGTGCTGCAGTATTTTCCCTAGTCCAAAGAATTCTACTAACAATCCTGGTGAGGCGTTATCCCAAGGCAACGGATCCGGCCCTGATAAGCTTGGCTGACCGGGTGGCAGCCCGGCTCGGGGTGAGCCGTCCTACCTTACGCATCGCCAATTCAGCTTATCCGGTAGCACTACTTGGTGGGGTCATGGGAGTGGCTCAGTACCTATTAGTTTCGAGCTGGGTAATCTCGAATCTGGACGAGGAGGAAAAGGAGGCGGTTTTGGCCCACGAACTGGCCCATATCCGGAGGCGGGATGAGCTAGCGATTTGGATAGCCCAGTTATTGCGTAACATTGCCTTCTATATACCCACATTGTGGCAGATATGGCGAAGATTAGAAATGAATATACAGATGGATTGCGATGAATTAGCCAGCAAGGTAACAGGTAAGCGTCTGGCCTTAGCGAGCGCCTTGCTTAAGGCAGGGAAGCAGGCCCTGTGGACAAGGGTTAAGCCCCGGTGGGCGCTTGACGGTGGCCTGCTGAACGCTTTCCCTCATTCGGGTGCTCTGGGCGAGCGTGTGACCCTGCTCATGGGGGAAACTCGGGAGGTCACCCTAAGGAAGAGGCCAAGACTAGCTAACTTCGGAGGAGAGTTTTGGGTTGCTATTATCGCTCTCCAAGGGCTGGCCATGGCATTGAGTTTCAAATTTCTTTGCTGTACAGAGCTTCATGAGCATCCGATAATGGTTGTAGCAATCTTCGCATTGTCAGGTCTGTTTTTGGGAGCAGTGCTTCTGCGGTTTGCAAAGGGCCAGCTAGAGACTTGATTTTTTGGCGCGCTATACTATCTTATATAGTATTATTGCTAATAGTATGCTTGGAGGGTGAAGCATAACAACAAGGAAAGTAGATGTTTTCATTGCATTTCCAGGTTAACCTCTACAAGGGCCAGAGCACCAGCGGGACTTCATGGCTCAGCCTTTTGGAATTTCGGGGAAGGCCGGTGCTGGTGAGCTTCTGGGCTGGCCCGGGTGGTGGATAGTTCCTAGTATTAGATAGAAAGTTGGCAGGGGTACGAAATTGGAGAAGTCTGAGGATGTGCCGGTTGGGCGCAAGGGCCTAACCAGGCGTGAGCTCATCAAAAGGTCGGCCGCACTGACGGGGTTGCTGACTGTCACGGCGTCCCCGGTAGTGCCAGTGTTGCGCCTGACCAAGGAACCGGGCAGCGCTTCGAAAAATGCACCAGGGGCAAAGCAAAAGCTGCGCCACTGGTGCATGGTCATCGACCTGAGGAGGTGCGAGGGCTGCGTCACCATCAACCAGCCACCCCAGTGCACCCAGTCCTGCATCAGGGCGCACTTCGTTCCCAAGGGGGAGCAGTGGATCGAGGTCTACGAGAGAAAGCTCCCCGGTGGAGGCAGCTATTATATGCCAACACCTTGCTACCAGTGTGAGAATGCTCCCTGTGTGAATGTCTGCCCAGTAGGGGCCACCTATCACAACAGGGAGGGCATTGTCCTCATCGACCACAACCGGTGCATCGGCTGCCGTCTCTGCATGGCGGCCTGTCCCTACCAGCGGCGCTTCTTCAACTGGGGCGCCCCCAAGCTCCCCCCTGAGGCTGCCTTTGCTGAATACTCCCCGGAGTACCCCGTCCCGGCTAAGAAAGGGACCGTTATCAAGTGCATGTTCTGCGCCCACCGATTGGCTAATGGCAAGCTACCGGCCTGCGTTGAGGGCTGTCCGATGAAAGCCCTTTATATGGGTGACCTGAACGAGAGCATCGCCAGCAACGGGGTGGAGGTGGTGGAACTATCGAGGTTGACGGATGAGAATAACGCCTACCGCTACAAGGAGGAGCTGGGCACACAGCCCCGGGTCTGGTACCTGCCCGGCTACGGCCAGCGCTTTGGCAGAAAGCCCAACGTTCCCCGCGAATTTAAGCCACCGACATGGCCCTGGGGAGAGGATGGCTTCAACCGCCGACCGGGTGTGTGGCCCTGGGGAGAGGACTTCTAGATGAGGGCAAGGGTAGTCGAGGATTACAGCGAGCGCTTGGAGCATAGCGTGCTCCACCACCTCACCTACACCAGCAAAGGTTACTATGCCTTCGTTTTGTTTCTTCTGGCGGTGGTTGCCTGGGGGCTCTACGCTTATTCCACCCAGCTCCGCTATGGCCTTATCGTCACCGGGATGCGGGACGTGGTCATGTGGGGGCTCTATATTGTTAACTTCGTTTTCTTTATCGGCATCAGCCATGCGGGGACCCTCATCTCTGCCATCCTCCGGGTCACCCACGCTGGCTGGCGCACCCCTGTCACCCGCATGGCTGAGGTGATCACGGTGGTTGCGCTCATGATAGGGGCGACAATGCCCTTCATAGACATGGGGCGCCCGGACCGGGTTCTCAACCTCTTCTTTTACGGGCGCTTCCAGTCACCCCTCATCTGGGATATCCTTGCTATCACCACCTACCTGACCGGGAGCATCATCTACCTTTACCTGCCCTTAATCCCTGACCTGGCCCTGATGCGAGATCGGCTGGGGCCCGATGCCTCCGCCTTGAAGCACCGATTCTACACCTCCCTCGCCGTGGGCTGGAGGAATACCCCGGAGCAACGGCAGCGGCTGGAGAGGGCCATTGGTATCATGGCCGTCCTGATAATCCCCATCGCCGTGTCCGTTCATACTGTGGTCTCCTGGGTCTTTGCCATGACGCTACGTCCGGGCTGGGATAGCACCATCTTCGGGCCCTACTTCGTGGTGGGGGCTATCTTCTCAGGCATCGCCTCGATTCTCATCGTCATGGCTATCTTTTGCAAGCTCTACCACCTGGAGGAGTATATCACCGAGAAGCACTTCCGCTACCTGGGCTACATGCTGATGGCCCTGCTGCTCCTCTACCTCTACTTCACCCTCTCCGAGTACCTGACGGTGGGCTACAAGCTGGAGGTGGAGGAGAAACACCTGCTCACCCTCCTCATGCTGGGGAAGAATGCCCCCTGGTTCTGGTTCTTCGTTCTGGGCGGACTGGTACTACCCGGCTTCCTTCTCCTTCGCTCTGGAAGGCAGACTATCCCCAGGATCGTGACCGCGGCGGTGCTGGTGAATGTGGCGATGTGGGTCAAGAGGTTTGTTATCGTGGTGCCCAGCCTCCAGGTGCCCCTGATGCCCTTTGAGTTCGGCGCCTACACGCCCACCTGGGTGGAGTGGTCGATCACCGTAGCGGCCTTCGCCGCATTTATGCTCATTTTCGCTCTCTTTGTCAAGGTCTTCCCCATAATCTCCATTTGGGAGGTGGCAGAACAGCACCATGAGGAGGAGGTAGTGGCCCCGGCTCGCTTGGCGCCCGGCTCAGCTTCTCGGTCCCCCTGGGCTGAGCCAGGAGGGGCGCCGTGAGTAAACGGCTTGTGCGTCTGTTTCTCGTCTCGGTGCTGCTGCCTCCGCTGGTCATATCGGGGATGGCTCTAGCCCACGACAAAACCGAAGGCCAAAAGGCCTTCGATAGCAAGTGTGCATCTTGCCACGGGCCGGCTGGCTCTGGAGGAGTAGGCCCGGCCTTAAACACCCCAGGTTACGAAGCGGACGAAATCCGGACCGCTATCCGCCAGGGGCGTGGGGGGATGCCAGCGTTCCCGGTTACTGCCATCAGCGATGCCGAGCTGGACGAGGTGGTAGCCTACATTCAGAGCCTGGCGGTCCCCCCTGCTGCGCCTCCCTTACCTGCAGGCGCTCCTCGGGGCAAGGAGCCCATCCGGGTTGAGGTCAGCCGCAATGGATTCAACAACACCCCCGGAGAATTTCGCCTCGAGGCAGAGGAGGGGCAAGAGGTCGAGATCACCTTCGTGTATGGCGAGAGAGACCTCACTCAGAATAATCCTCACCAAATTCTCGTCACCGGATACAACATTGATACCGGCATCCTGGATCAGGAGAACCGAGAGGTTACGGTGCGGTTCACCGCCACCGGCGCAGGCGAGGTCTCCTTCATGTGTATTCTGCCTTGCCTGGGCCACTCTAACCTACTGGGAGGGCGCATCGTAATTCAGCCAACTGCCAAACCTGCCGCAGAAGCAGCAGGCGTCACCCGGCGGCTGGATGCACCAGCCCAGGCCCGGTCTGGCCGCCCACTAAGCCTGCGTGCCCTCGTTGAAGATGGCCAAGGTAAACCTGTTGGAGGTACCCCAGTTAAGTTTTTCATCAAAGTTGACTTCTTTGTCAATGGCCTGATGGAGATCGGGGAGGCGATGACCAATGACCATGGTGTCGCCGTTCTTGAGTATACCCCTCGGCTGACTGGTGATATACGAGTGGTGGCTCGTCATGAAGGAGGCGGCCGCAAGGCCACCGAGACCGCCACCACGATCAACCTAGCCGAGAGCAGCCGACCTTTTTACCAACCAGAGGTTGGCATCAAGCTTCCCGCTCCCGGGCCAGAGATTTTTGTGGGGCTAGGCTCAACCCTAGAGGCCACGGGGTCTGCTCCGATGACCTCTCTTCGACTTCCCGGCGGCTTGCTTTCTTGGCTCTTGCTCTTGGTCGGAGGCGTGGTGCTGGTTTGGGTCACCTACTTCCGCGTTATGTATCAGTTGCTGCGCATCTCCGAGGGTACGGAAACGAGACTTGTTCCTCTGGTCGGAATGGCAGTCGTGGTGGTGCTGGGTACTTTGCTGGTGCTGGTGGTAATCACCGGTCCCTCCACGCACCTCCACGTGCATCCGTAGTGCGGAAAGGAGAGTGGCTATGGGTGAGGTAACAGTGCTGGTTGCTTCTGAATATCCCAGAATGCGTAGGCTATTAAAGGAAATAGCAGGGGAAGAGGGTGTCTTTGCTGTTGGCGAGGCGGAAAATGCCATGCAGGCCATAAAGTTGGCCAAGGAGCTTAGACCCAGGATTGCCCTTGTGGATTTTCGGTTGCCCTATAGGATGGGATTGCCGGAGGTTGCTCTGTCAAGGACAAGCGGGCTTGAAGCGGGGCGAATGATACTGGCCATTGAGCCCCAGGCGCGGGTGATATTGGTTACCAAAGTGGACGATGAATTCTATCAAGAGGAGGTCATGGATCGGAGGTTTACCCTATGTCTTGCTAGGCGGACGGCAACTGAGACCAAGCCTCTCACCATCCGTGACCTGCTTGCAGGGGCTGAGTTACCGCTTGTTTTCGTGAGCCTTGTGCCGCGGGGGAAAGTGCCTCTGAGCGAAAGGATTGCCTGGGTGTCAGTGAGAGGCAGCGCCTTTGGCCTTCTTTTGATAATCGCAGGTTTTTTCCTCCTCTTTACTGGCCCCCTAGCCCTAGCGGGCGTCTTCTTGGGACTGTTAGGAGTTTTTGGCCTTTTGGGAGGCATTGTTGGCCTACTGGGTTGTTTCTTCTGGGCCAAATTATGGCGTAGCGCCGGAAGAAAGGCACGGGCAAGGCCGAAGCTGAGCTGAGCGCAAAAGGTGGCCAATACGGAGGTAGAAAATGGTATCGCACGGAGCTCTAACTAAGAGCAAACTATTCGCAGGCCTTAGCAAGGCAGAACTTGACGAAGTAGCGAAGCTTTGCATTGAAAAGGAGTATGAACCGCAGACGATGGTGTTTGATGAGGGAGAGGCTGCCAAGCATATCTATCTGCTGGAGGAGGGAAAGGTGGCCCTAGAGATGAAGGTTCCTTTGGTTTCTTCTTCGGCGCACAGGCGGGCTACGGTTGACATCGCCGGCAAGGGCGATGTATTTGGTTGGTCAGCGCTTGCCGAACCCTACATCTACACGTTGTCCGCAATATGTTTAGAAGGGGTTAAGGCCATCGCTATTGATGGTGCTCGACTGAGGGACCTTCTCGAGCAGAACGAGCGGGTCGGGTATAAGGTATCAAAGGGGCTGGTGAGTGTTGTCTCTTCTAGGCTTATGGCCACACGTCACCTATTGATAAGCGAGAGGGCGTGGCCTGCGTAGGGAGAAATTCGTGACCTAAGAATGACGCGGGTGCCTATTGCTCTTGTTACGCGAATCCTTATCCTATCCCAAACTAGCGCGCTCTGCGCCGTTAGCCCGGGGAGCGATTCGCCAGATCGTGGCTGGCTCGGGGAAGAGCATGGGGACGGTGGACTGGTTCTTCTTCAATGCGCGCCATCGCTGCCCGGAGGTGGCGGAGCCGGAGTGCTTTCAATGCCCGGTTGATCCGGTGTGTGCGCACCGCAAGGAACTGTTTCAGCCAGTGCTCCGCACCACGTTCTATTGAGGAGACAGGTCTGCCTTTTGCAATTGGCCCAGGGCCAGGCCCTTGCGCCACAAGAAGAAAAGTCCCAGTGCTACTGTGATGATGTAGGGCAGCCCGTGAAAGATCAGGGCGAAGCTCAGGGCGATGCTGCGGGGCACCGCCCAGAGGGCCAAGGCCAGGACCACCACGTAGTGAAACACCCCCACGTACCCTGGAGAAGAGGGAACCGAGATGCCTACGTTCACCGCCGCCAGGACGAAGGCTGCCCCGTACCAGGGTAGCCACACCCCCACCGCGGCCAGGAACAGATAGGTGGCGACCACCCCCAATAGCCAGGCCAGGGCCGAGTGGACTACCACCAGGCCCATGCCCCTGGCGCTGCGCAAAACGCCCAGGCCCTGGATGAAGGAACCCAAAAGCCTTTTGAAAACAGGGCCAAAGCCCAACGGCAGGCGCGAATAGAGCGCCTCCAGGCGGTCAAGGTGCCTCTGGTCGGCCCAGGCGGCGAATAACAGTCCCGACAGGGCGGCTGCGGCCATCAACTCCAGGGCTGCCAGACTCCCCTTCAACTCGGCCGGGATCTCCATCTGCAGGGTGACGATGACGATCAAGACGATCAGGGACAACACGTCTAACAGGCGCTCCACCACCACCGTGGCCAGGGAGGCCGTTTTGCTCAGGTTCTGCTCCTGGGCCAACAACACTGCCCGGGCGATCTCGCCCAGCCGGAATGGCAGTAGATTGTTCCCCATGTAGCCGATGATCAGGTACTCGAAGGTCTCCCAGGCCGGTACCCGTTTAAGCGGCAGCAGAAGGACCTGCCAACGCCAACCCCGCGCCGCGAAGCTAACCCCTTCGGTTACGAGCCCGGCGGACAGAAGAAACCAGTTCACACCGAGGAGCGCCGCGGCCAGTTCCGGCCAGCTTGTATTGCGAAAGGCCAGGTACAGCGCCACCGCGCTGATGGCCAGGCCCAACCAAAACCTAAGTCCGTTCTTGCTCAAAATATCACTCTTTCTTTAACTAAAAGAATCTGCCATCTGCCGTCAGCTATATGACACGCCTCCTATATGACCGTTGTCCTATAGGAATATTATCATACAAGAGCCTGTTATCCGGTTCTCCGGTTGTCGCCGCGCTTTTAGATAACTAATCCATCATAAGCGACTTCATAGCCATGCTTCTTGCCATATTCAACCATTTCTGAATGTATGGGATTTCCTTCATGCGATATATGTGTAGCGAAAACACGAGCATTCTTTTTTAACAAATTCTCATCTCGCATTCTTTGTATATGCTCGATAAACTGATCAGCATTCAAATGCCCACCTCCATCAATGTTTGGACCGTATGTTAGATCAAGGATAACAATATCAAATTGCAATTTTTTGTTATGAAAACCTTTCCATGTTTCTTCAGAGATTACATCGGTATCAGTACCATAAAAAATTGTAAAATCATTTTCTGCGACAGAATATAAAAGAGAATCGACTGATTTGTCGTGATTTGTTGGAAATGCAGAAATTTGGTACCTACCTGCCCTGAATGATTGGAAAGCGGTGACAGGAAAAACATTGATGTTCAAACGTTTTTGTTCTTTAGGATCAAGAATATCGCTGATATACCCTTCAGCTCTCATCATTTCTGACATTTTATTAAGAGTGGCATTTGAAGCGTATAATTCGAGTTTGGGTACATTCACAGTTGCATATTCGGGAATGCGAGTACTTAAATGAGATGCATCAAAATGATCTGAATGCGAGTGAGTTTGAAGACAATACCTGACATCTGCTATAGAAATCCCATGCATAAAGGAAGCGGACATGATATCAGGACCAAGATCAATCAGTAAATCTTTGTTGATAAGTAAAGATGATCTCTTCCTAAAATCAGGACCACCAAGTCTTCGAGCTTTTTCGCAAACTTCACATCTACAAAACATTAAAGGACATGAAGTCGCTGCTGCTGTTCCTAAAAAAATAATTTTCATATGATTATGTTAGCTGACGTCGAATTTAAGTACAACGGAGCAGTCACTATTTCGCATAACTTGTTAGTATACGCAGTATTGCGTATATCACTCATCTGAGCCGTGATAGACGCATGTCACGGCTCTCTTGGGCGCTGTACACGCACTTCTCCAAAACGGCGGCTCTATAACTTCATACACGTCTCCTTCCTCCTTCAGCGTCAGTTTGTCCAACGGGCTGCGAATGAGCCCCAACCGCCGCGCCAAAAAGCCCGGGAGCCTGTCCTGAGCGAAGCGAAGGACGCCGTTGTCGAGGGCGTGTGTTCCCCGCTCGTGCGTTCTGGGTATTCAATTATCGGGACAAAGCCAAGTTACTCTGGCAATTCCAGAGCGATGCGAAGTGCTCTATTCAGTGCATCCAGTTTCTGAGGAGAAAGCCTGCCCACGAAATTCGTCAGGACAGATTTGGGGAGACTGACCAGTTCGTCACAATGGATACTGCTATCGTGTTTGAGGCCTTCCTCGCTACCGACGAGTACCTGAGTGGACAAACCGTCATGGACGGAGTACATAGGGGCGCAGATAACTGTAGAAAAACGAGAATCTATCAACACTTGGCGACTGATGATGACGAAGACGCGAGATTTCTTGGGGTCTCTCGCCGACGGATGCGCCACGCGATAGAGTTCGCCACGTTTCATATGTCCCCTTGATACGCTAGGACATCAAGTGCCTCCTGGTTCAGGCGGTCAGCGCGTTGATTGATAATCTCCAAGTCGCGCGCGTTCCGTTCCCTGCGAATCATTTGAGCAATGTACGCGCGGACGGCAGTCTCGATAAACTCGGAGCGATTTTTGGACTCGCCTGTGAGTTTGTCAATCGCTTTCAGGACATCGTCCGATAAGGTAATAGAAGTCTTGGTTTTCATACCACCACTATACTACTACGGAAATGGAATGTCAACCGCGACTCAAGAGAGCATGGCGAGGAACGTGGAGCACCCCGCAGCGGCACGCCGAAATGACAACAACATTCGCTTCAACCGAACAGCATCGTGAAAAGCCGCGCGCGTGCCGTTGTCGAGGGCATGTGTTTGCGGTTCGTGCGTGTTTGGTCTAGGTGAATTCGTATACAGGGACTTGAATCACACGCTTGGGTTTCCTTTGTTCCCGAACCATTTTTTGCAGGCGTTCTACTGTGTTAGGGGAGAATAACTGCTCACCTGTTTCAATATTTACTCGCGCGGGAACGTTCTCAATGACAATGAGTTGACCGTGCATCTCAAGCGTGTACGTGACCGTTCGCTCCACCAGTTTTTCTTTCCATTGATAATTGTTCATCTCACATTCTCCTTACTCTAAAGTTAATCCATTCGCTTGGGTCTGGTTCATACGAGGCGTGACCGACTCAGTTTCCAGTTGGCTTTACCGAACTCCGTTCCACCATGAGGATGGCCGTCCGTTCTGGTGCTCTCGTTCGATGGACCACCCCTCTCGGAATCGCATACCCCTGGTGGGGCTCAAGGGTTATCGTCTTACCCTCTAAATCAATCAGAAACTTGCCTTGCAGAACGAAGAAGAACTCGTCCTCTTCATCGTGCTTGTGCCAGTGGAATTCCCCTTGCATGACGCCAAGGCGAACCACACAGTCGTTCACCTGGCAAAGGGTTTGATTGAACCATTGCTCCGTGCAGGCGGCGACGAGGCTCGGTACATCGATTAGCTCTAAGAAACCAAACTTCACGTCTAAGTTAATGGTGTAGTTGTATTGTTCGTTCATGGTAGGTGTCCTTTCTAGTCACGAGTGGCTGAATGTCACTTGAGAACTTGATACGTGCTGCGCCGCATAACTCGCGATTGGCCTGCAACGCTCGGATTACAGCGGCGTGTCTGGGAACGTAAAGCCTTGCGCCAATGCTTCGCATGGCGCAAGGCGAGTGTTTACCGCTCGTGCCATCTCGTTCTGCATTCAGAGGGTGTGCATCGCTTGGAACGCTCGAACGGCGGAGCACACCTACCGCGCGAAGTGACACAGGACGTGACATGACAGAGCAGCACTAGTCGGCCTGTTACAATACTTGCCAGGGCTAGGTCGCGACGGCTTCCAACTCGCGGACGACGACGGGGATATTGTCCGGCATCATCCACGATTCATTGAAGAAAGGCAGTTGTTGCCAGCGGGCCATACGCTGGCAGACATCAGCTACAAGCGCCTCGTCGGATAGCCCCTGTGCTCGGCCAGCCCGCACCGCTTCCCGCATGTCCACGAGAAAAGCGCCCATCTCATCAATAGCCTGCGGCCCGCAAGCAGGGCCGTGCCCAGGCAGGTAAATAGAGACTTGCAAGGACCGCAGATGTTCAAGTGCGTCCAACGAGCCTGCCAGACTGCCAGAACCGATGTAGGCAGCATACCGATTGAACAGGAGATCGCCGCACAGTGCTGCGCCATCTTCCTCGACCACAGCAAGCAGGTCGCCCGGGGTGTGCGCCATAGGAACGGGCTCCAGCCGTACGTGGACGCCGCCGAGGTCAAGCCTCCGCACCTCCTCGAGGCTCTCATCGGGCACCACGATCCGCATGTTGCGGTATTCCTCGGCGTATTGTGGTGTCTCGTCAATGAACGGCTGTAGATCGCGTTCCGACCAGTAGACAAGGCGTTGCCGCGCCCACTCGCGTGCCAGCACCCGGGCCGGCGGGGCAAAGAAATGGGCGCCGTGTGCGTGGTCGCTGTGCGTGTGACTCAGAACCAGAAACCGTAGGGGGCGACCGGCAGCGTATTTGTCGAGCGCTGCCCGGAGGTGGCGTCCGCACCAGACATCGTTGGCGTCGAACACCAGAGTGGCTGTCTCTCCGACGACGAAGGCGGAGTTCGAGAACACACTACGGGGGCCATAGTAGGCGTACGTGTGTGCGCCAAGCTGGACGACGGCGTCATCTGGAATCTCTCCCCACGGGGTCATGTGTGGCATTGTCTCACCTCCTCACACTCATGGGTTGCTTTGCCTACGGCAGAAATCTCTGATCCTATCACTCAACCATTGATCGCGCCCCATGGCGTTAAATGCTGAAGCCGCCCGACGCTGCCGCGCTTTTTGCGGCAATGTTCGGGCGGCGAGTGCTTGTCATTAT
>JBFMCB010000063.1:0-15314 GCA_040754915.1 Chloroflexota bacterium
GCGCCTGGCGATAGCGACCGGGCAACAAGTAAAGCAGGCCGGCCGCAACGCCGACCAGGGCTCCCTCGGCGAGGAGCAGGAGAGCGCCAGCCTGTGTTCCCCGGCCAAAAGCCAGGAGCTCATAGAGGGTCGGCGAGGCGTTGATGAATACCGCGCGGAGGTTGACCAGGCTGCCTACGATGAGCAAAAGGGCCATCATGCCCCCGAACAAGAGCCCGGCGAGCAGACTGCTGCCCAGGACCCCGAGATGTTGGGGCTGAGTCGTTCGTCGCGCCGCCATATAGCCGGTGAACGCGATGCTGATGAGCATGAGCATCTGGCCCATGGAGACGATGCCGTTCACGATGTCGCGTATACTAAAGGCTTCCACCATTCCGACCAGGGCGAGCAATACGCCTATCGCACCGCCCACGAGTCCGATCTTCACCGCCGGCAACCAATCGAAGCGAGGTTTTTCCATCACAATCCTTCTCCCAAAGAGACGAGGGGTAGAAGCCCAACCGCGCTGAGCGGCAGCAGTGTGGCCTTCCCACATAACGGCCAATATGATCGGCCTCCTGCCCTCAACCGGTGATGAACGGGCCTAGGCCTTTTTCTCCGCCAGGCGCTCTCCCAGAATGCCTGTCGGCCGGAAGATAAGCACCAACACCAGCATGATAAAGGCAATAGCATCCTTCAGTTGGTTCGGGGACGGGACCCCCAGCCCATCCAGAAATAGGTTTGGCCCCAACGATTCAAAGAGACCGAGGAATACGCCGCCGAGCATCGCGCCCGGGATGTTGCCGATGCCGCCCAGCACCGCTGCGGTGAAGGCTTTGATCCCCGGGATAAAGCCCATGAAGAAGTGCA
This sequence comes from Chloroflexota bacterium, assembly GCA_040754915.1. GTDB lineage: Bacteria > Chloroflexota > DTOL01 > DTOL01 > JACQYG01 > JACQYG01. The sequence continues at coordinate 850 of JBFMCB010000063.1, forward strand.
CCTGCCTGTACATCAGCGCGTAAAGCACACCGGCGGCGCCGGCCGACATTCCGCCGATGACAAACGTCCTCACGATCATCCCATCAACGTCGATCCCCATCAGGGCGGCGATCTCCTTGTCCTCCGAGACCGCCCGAATGGCCTTGCCAATGCGGGTGCGTTGGACAAAGAGATATAACCCCGCCATCAGCAGCGCCGCCGCCAGGATCACCACCGCCTGAATCTTCAGGACCCGTAGTGGACCGAGAAGCCATGCCCCCTGGAGCATCCGTATATCCGGGTAGGCCTGGAAGCCGGAGCCATACAGTCCCCGGAAGGTGTACTGCAGAAAGAAAGAGGCCCCAATAGCGGTGATCAGAGGGACCAGGCGGGGAGCGGCGCGCAGGGGGCGATAGGCAATCCGCTCCAGGAGGACCGCGATGACCGTGGAAACAGCCATGGCCACCATGAAGATGATCGCCAAACTGAGGATGGGCTGGCTCTCCAGGAAACCCGATTGGGACAAAGCCATGGCCACGTAGCAGGCGGTAAAGGGTCCGCTCATGAAGACTTCGCTGTGAGCAAAGTTGATCATCCTTAAGATGCCATAGACCATGGTATAACCTAAGGCGATGAGCCCGTAGATGCTCCCTTGTGCCAGGCCGAAAATGATGAAATCAAACCAATGCCGGCCGCTGTATTTTCCCATGGACAGGGTAGCAGCCGAACCGACGACGATCACCGCGACGACGGCGCCGCCGGTCAACCACATGAAGATATCAGTCAGGCTCAGACGTTCCAGGACTCGTCGCAGCATGAAGTCACTCCGACGCTAAATTCAAAGATGAGCCGGGCGCGCGCCGCGGCCCGGCTCATCTTTATCTTGGCCCCAAAAGGGCACGCCGCTTAGTACGGCTTCCAGAACGGTGTTTCCGGCATCACCAGTTTCTTGACGTTATCCGCCGTAGTCTGATAGATCGCGATGCGCGGGTCTGCGCAGTCACCGTAAGGGTTGCAGGTGAGATTCCCGGTCAGGCCCTTGAAGTCCTTGGTGGCGAACAGGGCATCCCGCAAGGCCTGGCGGCCGATGTACAGCGTGCCGTCCGGACCCTTCTTGGCAACCTTCTCGATGGCCGCGAAGATCATCATGGTCGCGTCGTAGGCGTGGGCATGGAACGGGGCCAGCGGCTTCTCCCCGTACTTCTTCTGATGCTTGTCCAGGAAGTCCTTATAGCCGGCGGCAAACGCCGAGAAGTCGGGGCTGGAGTGGTACATCCCGACCGCGGCGTCACCTGCGGCCTTGTAGAAGTCCGGCGAGAACATGCCATCCGCGCCCATCAGGATCACCTTCTCCATGCCCGCCACCTGCGCCGCCTGGCGCGTGACGTGCCCGCCCGCGGCGATGAAGATGGGATAGTAGAGGAACTCGGGCTTACCGGCGGCGATCTTGGTCAGCACCGGGCGCATGTCCGTGTCGGTCGGGGCCACCGCCTCCTGGGATGTGATGGTGCCGCCCAGTTTCTTGAAGGTCTCGGCGAAGACCGCCTGCAGTGCCTCGGCGTACGGGCTGCCGTCGTGGATGGTGGCGGCTTTCGTGACCTTCAGCTGCTTGTAGGCGAAGTCCGCCGCGACCGCACCCTGCACCTTATCGTTGTGCGCCGTGCGCAGATATCCGGCGTAGTCCGGCCCACGGTTGGGATCGGTCAGGAAGGGTGCCGTGTTGGAGGGCGAGACCGTGACCATGCCGGCCTTGGTGATGATCGGCACGCCGGGACGGGCCTCGCTTGAGCAGTTCGAGCCGACCAGCGCCACGATCGCCGGGTTGGCCGCAAGTTTGGTCGCCGCCGCCACGCCGCCCTCCGCGTTGCAGGCCGAGTCTTCACCGATCAGCTTGACGGGGAAGCCGAGAAGCTTGCCACCCTTGTCGTCAATGGCGATCTCGATGCCGCGCTTGGTGTCGGTGCCCAACGAGGCGTCCGGTCCGGCGACGACGAACCAGTAGGCAATGACGATCGGCTCGCCAGACTTGATCTTTAACACGCCGATCTTGTCCTCGTAGGCGACAGGCGCAGGAGCGCAGGCCGCGCTCGCCAACATGGTAGCCAGAATGACGAGGCTCAATAACCTTAGACTCTTCACGGAAAACCTCCTGATGTTAGTCTCTAGCTATGCCGGCCATATCTGTCGCCTGAGAGGAGGCGGGAGCCAATCCCCCTCAACTTAGGTCACGCCCAGATACGCCCCGGGTCGCCCCGGGAAGACACTCCTGACACGCCCTCTTTCCCGTTGGCCAAAACCACCCCCTTCCCCGAGCCTTCGAAGAGGAGCCAATTACTATGCTTAGGGTCCTCTGGTACGCGGGTATCAGGTATATGGAGCGAGGCCATCTTGGCCTGTGATTTGAGCGTATCCCCTGGATTAGGATAGCGTCCTGCAGGAACTAGAGAACAGGTGCAGAAAGGCGAGGGGCGATCTTGACCCCTGGCATGTCCGCGGTGCCCGCAAGTCACCGCCACAGCGCTATCATCTGAGCGCAGACACACTATTAGTGAATTTATTGAATTCTACGGCATTGTGCCCGATTTGTCAAGCGCTTCGGCCTCAACTGAACAAGTTCGCGCGTCCGTAGGACAAGTTACCAACTTGTCCCACAGGGAACATTGATCTTTGTTCAACAATCTGTTTCACCCGGAACTTGACAAAGCACCCAAGTCCAACCTATACTCGCATCAGCCCAGAATTCTAAAGCCTCATCCGCGGTCATCCCGCGTGCTAGGAGGCTTCGCTAGTATAGAAACAATGAGATCGATCGAGTTACTCGCAAGGGGCGTATTGATCCACAACGGTTGCGTCCTTCTGGCCCACCGGAAAGGCGCGACCAACACGTTTTTGCCGGGCGGGCATATCCTATTCGGGGAATCTGCTGAGGCCGCGCTCGTTCGCGAGATCCGAGAAGAAATAGGCCGGCCAGTTCGAGTGCAACAATTCCTGGGAGCGATAGAGCATGGTTACGGGACCGAGGCCGACCCTCAATGCGAACTCAACCTGGTATTCGCGGTGGAATGCGCGAGCCTTTCATCTACAAGAGCACCAGAGTCGCAGGAGGAACATCTCGAGTTCCTGTGGCAACCATTAAACGATTTGGCCAGAGTCAATTTGCAACCATATCCCCTCTGGGACCTGTTGCCCCAGTGGTTGGAAGAGGGAGCAAAAGTCGGATGGGGCAGCACTCTAAAGAAGGCAGCTTCGCCTACTTCCTGATGTCCCGGAGTTGCACTCCGCAGCCTTAAGGCTGCACTCCGGGACATCAGGATGGTTATTGTATGTGCAGCTACAACTGTCCCGTGGAGAAACTCGTCACACCGCGCCTGCGCCTGCGGCCGGTGCAGGAGAGCGACCTGGCCTTCCTGCTGAACCTTTGGAACGACCCGCTGGTGATGCACTACGCCGGCTTTCCTCAAGGCAAAGGATGGCAAGAGGCGGACATCAAGGGCTGGTTCGAGAGATTGGAAGCCGGCCAAAACCCCCAGGCACCAGAGGAGACCCACTGGCTGATCCTCCTGCCCGAGGGCACTCGCATCGGCGAGAGCGGTGGCGGAAAGCTGCCGCCAGGCTGGTCGGCTCCCGGTTACACCGCCCCAGCGGGCCGGATAACGTGCATGACCGATGTTAAGCTGGCGCCAGCCTTTTGGGGCCAGGGCTATGCCACCGAGGCCCTCCAGGCCCTCTTGGGCTTCTACTTCACCGCCACTGGGACGGAGGAGCTCCTGGTCCCGCCCCACGCCCAGAACCCGGCTGCTCTCCGGCTGTACGAGAAGTGCGGCTTCGTGGACATCGGACCCTCCCCTTGGCCGGGACACCGTCTCCTCGCCCGCACCTGGGGCCACTACCTGGCCGGGGTGCCAGGATAGCCTCGGGGCATTCACCTGGCGATGCCTGCTTCTCATTGTCTCTCAGAGCGTGGTGAGGTTACTTTTGGCGGAGGAGACGAGACGAGTTGGCGAGGATACCGAGGTCCGGTAGGGATTGTGCCGCGGCGGCGAAGATGGGTGGCAGGAAACCCAGGGCCGCCAGCGAGAGCCCGATGAGGTTGTAGGCCGCGGTAAACGCGATATTCAGCTTCACCACGCGCATCGTGCGGCGGGCGATGCGAAAGACTTCGGGCACGAGCCTCCAATCGTCGCGCATCAGTGCGATGTGCGCGGCTTCGATCGCCACGTCGGTTCCGGCTGCCCCCATGGCGATGCCCACCTCGGCTTGCGCCAGTGCCGGCGCGTCGTTCACGCCATCGCCCACCATAACCACGACATGGCCACTGGCCTGATGTCCTTTCACAACGGCGATCTTGTCCTCAGGCAAGAGGTTGGCGCGATATTCTACGCCCAGGCTCTCCGCCAGGGCGGCCGCTATGCTCTCATTGTCTCCAGTGAGCAGCTCGATATGCCTCGCTCCCAGAGCGCGTACCGCCGCAAGGGCAGTGGGGACCTCTGGCCGCAAGGTGTCGGCGGCCGCCAATACACCGACCGGTTCACCCTCACAAGCCACAAACAGCAGGGTCTTGCCCTGCGCTTCCAGTCCGCTCTCGAACGCGGGGGCAAGGTTAAACCCTGCCACCACTGCAATCATCCGGCGGTTGCCGACGGCGATGCTGCGACCGTTGACGCGGGCCCGCACACCCAGGCCCGGGAGGGCCTCGAACTGCTCCGGCTCATCCAGGGGCAGGCCACGCCCTCTGGCGGCGGCGCGCACCGCCTCCGCCAGCGGATGCTCCGAGTACCGTTCGGCCGAGGCAGCCATGGCTAGAACCTCATCCGGGGACATGCCGTTCAGGGGCAGGATGTCAGTGATCTGCGGCCGGCCCAGCGTCAACGTCCCGGTTTTGTCGATAAGCAGCACGTCCGCCCGGGCCAGGGCCTCCAGATACTTGCCACCCTTGATGAGCAGGCCACGTTTGGCGCCGGCGCCGATGGAGGCGAGCATGGCGATCGGGGTCGCCAAGGCAAAGGCGCACGAGCACGCCACCACCAGCACCGCCGCGGTCGCCAGCGGATCGGGGCGGACCAGGAACGTGAGCGCCGCGATGGCTGTCACTATGGGCAAGTACCAGGCCGAGAACCGATCGGCGATGCGCTGCACCTCTGCCCGGTGCGCTTCAGCTTCCTCCACCATCTTGACCACACGCCCAAAGGTCGTGTCCGGGCCCACCTGGGTGGCCCGAACGTGCAGGCTGCCCAGACGGGCCAGCGTGGCGGCAAAGACCCTGGCCCCTGGCCCAACCTCAACGGGCATGGACTCACCGGTGATGGTCGCCTGATCCACTGTGGCCTGCCCGCCGATGACCTCGCCGTCCACCGGGATCTTCTCACCCGGCCGCACGATCACTGTCTCGCCGACCTGCACCTCGCCGACTGGCACCTCGCGCTCCATGCCGCCACGTTCCACCCGGGCCATCTGGGGAGCCATGGCGGTGAGGTCTTTAACCGCGCGGCGGGCGCGTTCGGCCGTGAAGTTCTCAGCGTAGTCGCCCACGCGCATGAAGAACACTACGACGACGGCAGTAGCCCATTCGCCAACCGCCAGCGCGGCCAGGGCACCCAGGGTCATCAAAGTGTGTGAGGTGATCTGCCCCTTGATGGTGGCGCGGACGACGTTGCGGAACACGGGATAGCCCCCGATCAGAACGACGGCCAGGCCAACGGGCCACGGCACACGCCGGGTGAATGCTTCAAAGAGCCCCAGCCACTCGCCCACTACAACGATGAATAGCACGACGCCGAAGACGATGCCAAGCAAAGCCAAGACGTGACGGGTGAAATCACCTAGAGGGGGCGGCGTTGGCCGGGCCGCGGCCAAGGTTGGGACGGAATAGCCTAGGCTTTCTACCGCCTTGCGGATGGCCGGCAAATCCACCAGCGCCGGGTCTAGCCGGATGACGGCCTTCTCGGAAGACAGAAAAACGTTCACCGACTCAACGCCGGGCAACGCCGCAATGACCTGCTGGACGTGCAGCGCGCACTCCGCGCAGTCCATTCCTTTGATGGGGACTTCAACGGCTTGTTGATCTGGCATTTTAACCCTTATACAAACAGCGTTAGCCGGCGCACATGTGGGCCATCTCTGGCCTACCGGGTCGGCCACCATCTCTTAGAAGCGAGTTCCCTAGGGCTAATACCTGGTGCAGAGGTAAATCCCAAGCCCTACCTCCGCCAGGATCGCCTCCGCCGTCACCAAAAGGGGCTCCACCTTGTCGCAAGCGATCGAGTAATAGGTGTATCGCCCCCGCTGCTCGTTTTTAACCAGGCCGCAATCCCTGAGGCAGGCCAGGTGCCCCGAGGCGTTCGGCTGGGACAACCCGGTGCGGCCAACGATCTCCATAACGCTTTTCGGCCCATCCCGCAGCACCTCCAGGATAGCCAGCCGAGAGGGGTCCGCCAGGCCCCGAAACAGCTTGGCCTTCACCGCCAGGCCAGCGATATCTTGTTCACTCATCGGCCTAACCTCATGATGAAAAATAATTATATAACTATCTAGATATATATTCTACAGCAAAACCCTGGCCCTTGTCAACTTCAACCGCCTAAAGGGTATTTAACGAAGCCCGCACGTCGGACGCGAGAACTGGAGTGCAGCCTTAAGGCTGCAGTCCCAGCCCCGCAGCGGGGCAAACCCGACTCCGGCAGCCTGATGTCCCGGAGTTGAACTCCGGGACATCAGGAAACAAGTTCGGGCGTCCGTAGGACAAGTTGCCAACTTGTCCCACAGGGAACATGGATCTTCGTTCAACACCCTCACCTCCCCAAAATCAGCGATGGGGCAGAGTGGTGTGCCTTTCGGGGAGAAAAGTTGGGTTTTAGGGGCTTGCGAGGCGATTCAAGGGGGGTCGAGGACCAGGCCAATGCCCCAACTCATCGTCCTTAGGGCACACAAGACAGCGTTAGCTATACCACAGGCCACATGGCCTGCGGCTCTAACGCCTCTCACCAAGCAGGCCTTCTCAGGTCACGGCCATTTGCCGTATCCTTCTCCTGGCCCCCAACAGCACCAACATCTTCTCCACCGCGGTGGCTAACATCAACACCGCCCGACGCGCCTCCCACACCACCCGCCCTGCTATCTGGTACAGCCGCCAACGCACGGTGCCAACGGTGTGCCGATGCCACCCTTTGGGTAAACTCAGCAGCTTCATCGCCAGGAAGAGGTTGTAGGCCATCACGCCCAGGCGGAAGAATACGGCGTTGGCGTAGGTCTCCCCGCACGGCATCCACTCCATGCCAAAGCCATCCTTCAGCTCTTTGATCCAGTTCTCGACCTCCCCCCGCTGGTTGTAGAACTCCACCACCTCTTCCGCTTGCTCCTCGCCGTTGGTGGCAAGCACGTGGTAGAAGTAGGGCTCCGGGTCAAACAGCTCCGGCTGCGGCTTAGGCCAGCGCACCACCACTAAGCGAAAGGCTTCTTCGGTCTCATCCATCGTGTGCACCGTCTCCGCAATCTCCCGATCTCCCCGGTACGGCCTCCATTCGCCCTCCCCAATGCTGCGGACCGCCTCTTTCACCGCCACATCCTGGTCAGCGCACACCACCAACCTTAGTCCCCACCCCCTGCTCCAGTTGAACACCGCCGCCTGATACCAGGCACTGTCTAACCGCACCGCCTCCAGCCTCTTGCCAGCAGGCATCCCCCTTCGACATCGCTCCAGAAAGGCCACCGCATCCGCTCCAGAGGGCACATTCCCGTCCCGGAACTCCTCCTCTATCACCAGCCCTCGCACCCGCACCCTCTCCTCTTCGCCCTCGCCCTCACTCTCCTGCACGAAACCCACCACCGGCTGGTAGCCTTTGACCTTCTTGTAGGTCCACTGCGCCCCCGCCTTCTCCGATTCGATGATGGTGCCGTCCACATCCAGGGTGTACCCAGCTCCCCCCTTCCTGGCCAGCACCTGCTCTGCCAGGTAGCCATTCACTCGACCCAGCCCCTCTAGCCCCCGGCCATCTACACCCATCCGCCGTAGCCAGTCCCCCACCGTGCACGACGCCGGCAGATGCCTCATCTTCAAGAGCCTGCGCAAACTCACCTCTCCCTGCAGATCCCGCAGGTCCTCCAGGGCCCGGCCTCCCCCGTGCAGCATCAGTAGCAACGCCATCACGTAAGCGGAGGGAGGCAGGCCCCGGCCGCTTCCCGGTGGTGGCAACTCTTGGTCGATCTTCTTGGGAAGACCCAGGGCCTGTGCCATTTGGTGAGGGAGAACCAGGCCTCCTCTGGCCACCAGGGGTTCGTCGGTGCGTTCGATCTCGAATGCAAACACCTCCTCCGGCAAGAACGTCGTCTGCTCCACATCATGAGCCACAGCTTTCCCTCCTCGCCCAGTTCTTGCCCACATGATACAGCCTACAGCTACTCTTGCATAGCCCCCAAATCAATCGCTGATTTAGGGACCTCCCTCCGCCTTGACACCCCCCAGTCCTCCAGTGTATATTGGCCCTGGCGGACACCCGCCCAGGAGTCGAGGTCCGTGGATCCCAGGCGCTTTCTCTACCACTTGCGGTCGCTGCCCGCTTACCGTGACCAGATCGTGCACGTGGAACATATCCCGGCCCGCCAGGTCCGCTACGCCGAGCCGGAGAAGCCCCTCCACCCCGCCCTTCAGTGGGCCCTCAAGAGGCAGGGCATCGACCGGCTTTATTCGCACCAGGCCCAGGCCCTGGACCTGGCTCGGGCCGGCTCCAACCTGGTGGTCTCCACCGGCACCGCCTCTGGCAAGACCCTCTGCTACCACCTGCCGGTCCTGGAGGAGGTACTCCAAAACCCCCGGGCCAAGGCATTGTATCTGTATCCCACCAAGGCCCTGGCCCAGGATCAATTGCGAAACCTCCGGGAGCTCACCGCCCAGGACCTGCCCTTCATCAAGGCCGGCACCTACGACCGGGACACCGCCCAGCAGGAACGGGCCCAGCTACGAAGGACCGCCCAGATCATCCTCACCAACCCAGACATGCTGCACCTGGGCATTCTCCCCAATCACTCCTCGTGGGCCCGGTTCTTCGCCAATTTGCGTTACGTGGTCGTCGATGAGGCCCACTACTATAGCGGCATCCTGGGCTCCCAGGTGGCTAACGTGCTGCGCCGGCTGAACCGCATTCTGGACTTCTACCGCGCCCGTCCCCAGTACATCTGCTGTTCCGCCACCATCGCTAACCCCCAGGAGCACGTGGAACGGCTCACCGGCAAGGGCTGCCAGGTGGTCTCCGAGGACGGCTCGCCCCGGGGACCTAAGGACTTCGTCTTCTGGAACCCGAGTTTGCTCGATTCCAAAACCGGCACCCGGCGCAGCGCCAACAGCGAGGCTACCCTGCTCTTCACCGAGCTGGTGAAGCAAGGCGTCCGTAACGTCATCTTCGCCAAGACCCGCAAGGTGGCCGAGTTGATCCTGCTCTACTCCCGGGAGGCCCTGTCGAAGACCGACCCGGAACTCACCGGCAAGATCAGGTCCTACCGCGCCGGCTACCGCGCGGAAGAGCGCCGCCAGATCGAACGTGAGTTATTCCAGGGTCATCTCCTGGGAGTGGCCTCTACCACCGCCCTGGAGCTGGGGGTGGACATCGGCGGCCTGGACGCCACCGTGCTCACCGGCTACCCGGGCTCCGTGGCCTCGGCCTGGCAGCAGGCCGGGCGCAGCGGCCGGGGGCTAGAGCCCTCCCTTTCGGTCCTGGTCGGCCTGGACGGCCCCCTTGATCAGTACCTGATGCGTCATCCGCAGGAGTTCTTTGGCAAGCCCCACGAGCACGCCCTCATCGACCCCAACAACGAGAACATCTTGAGAAAACACCTGCCCTGTGCCGCCTATGAGTTGCCCCTGTCTGGGGCTGACGCCGCCGTCTGGGGCGATGGGGAGACTCTGGGCGCCGTCATCCAGGGGCTGGGGCAGCAGGGAATACTACGCCCCTCTGGCGAGCGCTGGTTCTACGCTCAAGATGACTATCCGGCCCAGGAGGTCAACCTAAGGACCGCCACCTCGCGTGAATACGATATCGTGGACGTGTCCCGGGGCAGAGACCTCCTGGGGACGGTCAATGCCGAGACCGCCTTCTTCTTCGTGCATCCGGGGGCCATCTACCTGCATCAGGGGGAGACCTACCTGGTCCAGGAGCTGGATCTAAGGACCCAGACTGCCAGCGTGGTCCCGGTGGACGTGAACTATTACACCCAGACCAAGGACCTCACCGACGTGCGCATCGTACAGGCACTCAAGGAGCGCCGGCTGCCCCGGTCCACCGCCTATTGGGGGCAGGTGCAGGTCACCACCCAGATCGTGGGCTTCAAACGCAAGCAGCAGTTCACCGAGACTGTGCTCTCCGAGGAGCCATTAGACCTGCCGCCCCAGACCTTCGACACCAGGGCCTTGTGGTTCGACGTTCCGGCGGAGGCCATGGCCGGGCTGGCGGGCCGGGGCCAGGACCCGGCCGGAGGGCTTCATGCCCTGGAGCATGCCGCCATCGCCATGTTGCCCCTCTTCGCCCTGTGCGGCCGCAACGACATCGGCGGCGTGTCCACCCTGGCGCACCCCGATACCGGCCGGGCCCAGGTGTTCATCTACGACAACTTCCCCGGCGGTGTGGGCATCTCCGCCAAGGGCTTTGAGTCCCTGGAGGCGTTGTGGGAGGCTACGCTGCGGACCATTCGTGAGTGTCCCTGTGATGAGGGCTGCCCCTCCTGCGTCCAGAGCCCCAAATGCGGCAACAATAACGAGCCCCTGGACAAGGAGGCAGCGGTGGCCATCTTGCAGACGCTCCTGGGACGGGGTTAACTTCCCCAGAAACCAGGTTCCTGGAGGACTCTGCTAACTGCCACTGAACTTGCCCGCCGCCGCAACCGACCCGCCCTGCGTTCTGCTCTTTCTTGTCGGTTTGAAGCGAAGCTTACCCCCGATGTCTCCTCTTGTCCCCCTGATGTCCCGGAGTTCAACTCCGGGACATCAGGGTGTCCCGGAGTGCAGCCTTAAGGCTGCGGAGTGCAACTCCGGGACAAGAGGGGAATCTTTAAGCTTTCCCCCTTGAAATCCCGTCCCTGTTGTGCTATAGTAAGACCACAATATTTTGTGGGATAATACCCGATTACCCCACAAGGGGTTGTGCATTCACCAGTCTGGCTCGGACAAGGGATGGGGGTGCCTTTTCACCAGGAATCGAAATGGTTGGTCCCCTAATCCCTTGTTGTGTCTCAACCTCTAAGAGCGGGATGGCCTCATGAGATGCCCTTTTTGTGCTCATCCTGAGTCTAAGGTGATTGACTCCCGCGAGCTGGAGGAAAGCATCCGCCGCAGGCGGGAGTGTCTCTCCTGCGGCAAGCGCTTCACCACCTACGAACGCCCGGAGGTGGCCAATTTCCTGGTGGTGAAACGGGATGGCCGGCGGGAGGAATACGACCGGCAGAAACTATACCAGGGTATCCAGCGAGCCTGCCACAAACGTCCCGTCTCCGCCGTACAGGTCGAGAGTGTGGTGACCCAGGTGGAGGGCGAGATATTGAGGCTGGCCCAGCCGGAGGTCCCCAGCCGCTTCATCGGCGAGCTGGTGATGGAGCGCCTGCGACCCCTGGACGAGATCGCCTTCATGCGCTTCGCCTCGGTCTACCGCCGGTTTCAGGACGTGGACACCCTGGCCGAGGAGATCGAGGGCCTCCGGCAGTGGAGGCTCCACGCCCAGGAGGCCAAGGCCCAGCTTCCCCTGACTCTTTAATAGGCTTTACCGAGGCCAGGCTGGTACTGCTCCGCCTGGCCTGGATTGTCTGCGCCGCACCCGGGCGCTGCCATCATGGCAGAGGCCTGTTCTGGCGGACGGAGGATGGCCATGAACATCAGCTACATTGTCGAGCGCGACGGGCGAGTCATTCCGTTTGACCGCGAGCGTATCACGAACTCGATACTGGCCGCAGCCGAGGGAGCGGGCGAGGAGATCACCTGGGAACGGGCCCGAGAGCTCACCGAGCAGGTGTTGCTGCGGCTGGAGCGGGAACACGCCGGCGCGGCCCTGCCGCTGCCTGGGCTGGAGACAGCACGTCCCTCCCCCGACGGCGTCCCCAGCGTGGAGGAGGTTCGCGAGCTCATCACTGAGGTGTTGCTGGAAAACGGCCAGACCCAGTCGGCCATGAGCTATCTCCTGCGCCGCCGCCAACGGCGCCGAAGCATGCCTCCTGCCGCTGCCTCAGCCCCGGTCTCCACCGGGGTCGCCGCCGGCGTACCCCTCCTGACTGAGAATGCCATCACCGTCCTGGAACGCCGGTATTTGCGCAAGGACAACGAGGGCAAGGTCATCGAGACACCTCAGGAGATGTTCAACCGGGTCGCCCAGGCCGTGGCGCAGGCGGACCTGATCTATGACCCCTCGGCCGACGTGTCCAGGGTGACCGCGGAATTCTACCAGACCATGGTTGACCTCTTGTTCCTGCCCAACTCCCCCACCCTGATGAACGCCGGCCGGCCCTTGGGCCAGCTCTCGGCCTGCTTTGTCCTGCCGGTGGAGGACTCCATCGAGAGCATCTTCGAGGCCATCAAGTATACTGCCCTCATCCACCAAAGCGGCGGAGGCACCGGCTTTTCCTTCTCCCGCCTGCGCCCTAAAGGGGATATTGTGGGCTCCACCCGAGGGGTGGCCAGTGGCCCGGTGTCTTTCATGCGGGTCTTCGACTCGGCCACGGAGGCCATCAAGCAGGGCGGCACCCGGCGCGGGGCCAACATGGGCATCTTGCGGGTGGACCACCCGGACATCATGGAGTTCATCACCGCCAAGCAGGATAACGGGGCCCTGAACAACTTCAATATCTCGGTAGGCGTAACCGGCGAGTTCATGAAAGCGGTGGAGAACGACGCGGAGTACCCTCTAGTAAACCCGCACACTGGCCAGACGGCCCGCCTGATGAGCGCTCGTGAAGTGTTCAACTCCATCGTGGAGATGGCCTGGAAGAACGGCGACCCGGGCATCGTCTTCCTGGACCGTCTGAACCAGTCCAACCCCACGCCGCACATCGGGCAGATCGAGAGCACCAATCCCTGCGGCGAGCAGCCGCTTTTGCCCTACGAGTCCTGCAACCTGGGCTCCATTAACCTGGCTAAGATGGTGAAAGACGGGAAGGTTGACTATGCCCGGCTGGGGCAAGTGGTGCGGACGGAGGTGCACTTCCTGGATAACGTCATCGACGTGAACCGCTATCCCCTGCCCCTGATCGAGGCTACCACCAAAGCCAACCGCAAGATCGGCCTGGGCGTCATGGGCTTCGCCGATATGCTGATCCGTATAGGTATACCCTACGACTCGGCCCAGGCCGTGACCACCGCTGAGGAGCTGATGGCTTTCATCGCCCAGGAAGCCCGGCTGGCCTCCCAGGCTCTGGCCGAGCAGCGAGGGGCTTTCCCCAATTTTCCCGGCAGCATCTACGACGTCCCCGGGGCGCCCAAAGTGCGCAACGCCACCACCACCACCATCGCGCCCACTGGCAGCCTGAGCATCATCGCTGGCTGCTCCAGCGGCATTGAACCCATTTTCGCCCTGGTCTACAAGCGAAATGTGCTGGACCGGGATGAGCTCCTGGAGATCAACCCCGACTTCGAGGGCATTGCTAGGGAACGAGGATTCTACAGCGAGGAGCTGATGAGGACCATCGCCGTTAAGGGAACCGCTCGTGGGGTGGAGGGCGTGCCGGAAGAGGTGCAGAGGCTCTTCGTAACCGCCCACGACGTGTCGCCGGAGGCCCACATCCGCATCCAGGCTGCTTTCCAGAGGCATACCGACAACGCGGTATCCAAGACCGTGAATTTTCCGCACCAGGCCACGGTGGACGACGTGCGCCAGGTCTATCTGTTGGCCTATCAACTGGGGTGTAAGGGCGTGACCATATATCGCGACGGCTCCCGGGAATCCCAGGTGCTGACCATGGGGACGGGGGAGAGGGAAAGCGAAAAGGAGGCGGAGGCGCCCAGGAAGCGGAGGAAACAGCGCTCGCCCCGAGCCCGGGACTCCGTCACCACCGGCACCACGGAGAAGATCACCTCGGGCTGCGGGAACCTTTACATAACAGTTAACGAGGACGATCAGGGGCTCTGCGAGATCTTCGTGCGCATGGGCAAATCCGGAGGCTGCATGGCCTCCCAGACCGAGGCCATCGGCCGGCTGGTCTCCCTGGCCTTGCGCTCGGGCATAGATATCGAGTCCATCTTCAAGCAACTCCGGGGGATACGCTGCCCGGTGCCCTACTGGCAGAGCGGAGGCATGGTGCTCTCCTGCCCAGACGCCATCGGCCAGGTCTTGCAGCGGTATCTCAAGAACGGCAAGGCTATTCACATCGTGGAGAAGGACATCGAGCTCAAGGAGTACGCCGAGAATTGGGACGACCCCAAGACCGACATGTGTCCCGAGTGCCCGGAATGTGGCGGCCTCCTGGAGCAGGCCGAGGGATGTTCGATATGCCGCTCCTGCGGGTATTCGAAGTGCTGGTGA
>JBFMCB010000064.1:0-15306 GCA_040754915.1 Chloroflexota bacterium
ACAACCTGGACGGCCGGGTGGGATACATCATGAACATGTATACGCTCCCGGGGTGGCGCCGGCGAGGGGTAGCCCGGGCCATCATGGCCGCGATGCTGTCCTGGCTCCAGGCCCAGGGCGTCTCGGCCGCTGCCCTGCACGCCACGCCCCAGGGGCGGCCGCTTTACGAACGTTTCGGCTTTGCCCCCACGAACGAGATGAGGGTCTTACTAACGGAGCCTAAAAGCCAGGGATAAACCTGGCGCTATGGCCCGACCAGCCGACACGGCGGCACGCTATTATTTTGAAAGAATACGGCCTACTCTTCCAGGAGGTGGGCCTCCAGGATCTGGTCGGGCTGGAAACCTTCTAGTTGGAGGTAGTGGCGGGCAGACTCGGCCAGGACCCCCAGGGGCACCAGTCCCACGATCTCGCTGCTCACTACGGAAACGCCCCGGCGGGCAGCCTGGACCTTGACCGCCTCGAATACCTGCCACAACGGAGTGCTATAGGGGTCCACCAGGTTGATGGAAACCTGAACCAGATTGCGTTCCCCAAGCTTGATCCCCAGAGCCTTCACGTGGGTCAGGCCGCCATCCCTCTCCCGGATGGAACGGGCAATCTCTTTGGCCGTCTCCACCTGGTCGGTGCCCAGATTCACGTTGAAGGCCACCAGATAGGGACGGGCACCCACGGCCACGGCACCGGCGGTGGGATGGGGCAGGGCGGGCCCATAGTCCGGCCTCCAGGCCGGGTCCTGCATCTTCTGGGCCAGCCCCTCGAACTCGCCCCGCCGCACCTGGGCCAGGTTTCGGCGGTGAGGCGCGGTGGCCGCCGCCTCGTACAAGTACACTGGCACCGCCAGCTCCGCACCGATGCGCCGGCCCACCTCCCGGGCCAGGGACACGCACTCCTTCATGGGGACGCCACGGATAGGCACGAAGGGGATCACGTCCACCGCACCCATGCGGGGATGGCTGCCCCGGTGCCGACGCAGGTCGATGAGCTCCACGGCCTTGGCGGAGACAGCCAGGGCTGCGCGGCCCACCGCCTGGGGTTCGCCCAGGAAGGTGAGCACGGTGCGGTTGTGGTCCGGGTCGGAGGCGATGTCCAGGACCCGGACGTCCTGGGCGGCGGCCACGATTCTCTCAATGACGCTTTTATCTTTCCCCTGGCTGAAATTGAGGGCGCATTCGATGAGCTTCGGCACGGATTTTTCTCCCGAGGCCGAAAACGGATTTCGATTGCCGATTGTCAGATCCGGAAAGAATCGCTGCGTGCTCTGCGGCAAAAGTTGCCCCAGCCGTTTTCTCACCGCGGAGAGCGCAGAGAACGCAGAGAATAATTAGGATAGACTCTAAAGAAAACACCACTTAGCGGCGGGCTTAATCCGGGGTATGGTCATAGGGCAGCTCGGCGATCTTCATGAGCTTCTCGAAGTGGTGCACCGCCTCGATGATGCGCACGGTGCCCGACCGGGAGCGCATGACTATAGAATGGGTCTTGGCTCCTCGGCCAAAGTAGCGCACGCCTCGCAGTAGCTCTCCATCGGAGATGCCGGTGGCGGCGAAGAACACGTCGTGGCCGGCCACCAGGTCATCGGTGGAGAGGACACGATCCAGGTTCAGCCCGGCCTTCAGGGCCTTCTGTTTCTCCGCCTCATCCCGGGGCCAGAGCTTGCACTGGATCTCACCACCCAGGCACTTGAGCGCACAGGCGGCCACCGTGGCCTCGGGCGAGCCACCGATGCCCATGAGCGCATCGATGCCTGTGCCCTCCATAGCGGCCATGATGGCGCCAGCCACGTCGCCGTCGGAGATGAGCTTGACCCGGGCCCCGGCCGCCCTGATCTGGCCTATTAGTTCCTCGTGGCGGGGGCGGTCCAGCACCACCACCGTCAAGTCGTCCACCTCGCGCTTCTTGGCCTTGGCGATGTTCTTGAGATTGCGGGCCACGGAGGCAGTGATCTCGATGTGGCCAGCGGCCTCGGGGCCGACGGCGATCTTGTCCATGTAGACGATGTTCTTGGGATAGTACATGGCCCCTCGCTCGGCCAGGGCCACCACGGAGATGGAGTTAGGGAGACCCTTGGCCAGGGCCCGGGTGCCGTCCACCGGGTCCACCGCCACATCCACCTTGGGAGGTAGGCCGTTGCCGATCTGCTCGCCGTTGTACAACCGCGGTGCCTGGTCTTTCTCCCCCTCGCCGATGACGATGACGCCGTCCATGTCCACCATGCCCAACACGTAGCGCATGGCGTTCACTGCGGCCTGATCCACGGCCTCCTTGTCGCCACGGCCCATCCACCGGCCGGCCGCCATGGCCGCGGCCTCAGTGACGCGGACCAGCTCGAACCCCAGGTTGCGTTGAATAGGCTCAGCCATCGTTCTCCTCCTCGCGCAGCTAGCTCTACGTCAGCGCCGACGTCGACCGAGGCGATTATAACCTCTGGCCAAAGGGGCTGTCAATCAGAGCACCATGGTTTCGAGCTAAGGGTTTCAAATCCAGCGGAACCGTTCGAAGGGGAACTTTCCGACGTCGAGCGGCGTCTATTGAAGGGAAAGAGCGACGAGGCCCGGTTTCTTTGCTGGTAAAGGATGAAGGAGCAAGAGCATGAAGACAAAATTTGTGGCCCTGGTGATGATGGCGGCGTCCCTTTTTCTCACAACGCCGGGGGTGGCCAGCGCCGACGGCATCATCATCCCCCACCCGCCTCCGCACCTGCCGCCCGTCATCCTGCCCTACCTGGCGGTGAAGTACCACCGGGTGCAGGTGACCATCGATAACCAGGTAGCGGTGACCAGGGTGGACCAGGTCTTCGTGAACGACACCGACCGCGACCTGGAGGGCACTTACGTCTTTCCCTTGCCCGAAGAGGCCGCTATCTCCGATTTCGCCATGTACGTGGACGGCCAGCGGCTAGAGGGCAAGATCCTGGATAAAAACCAGGCCCGGCAGATCTACGAGCAGATCGTCCGAGGCCGACGGGATCCCGCCCTTTTGGAATACGTGGGCCGCAACGCCTTCCGGGCCAGCATTTTCCCCATCCCGGCCCGGGGCGAGAAACGCGTCCAGCTCGAGTACAGCCAGGTGCTCTCGGCCGACCAGGGCCTGGTGCGTTACCTGTACCCCCTGAACACCGAGAAATTCTCCTCTCGCCCGCTGCAAGAGGTGACCATCCACGTCCGAATCACTTCCCGCGAGCAGATCAAGGCCGTGTACTCGCCCAGTCACCCGGTGGCGATCAAGAAGACCGACGCCTACGCCGCCGAGGCCAGCTACGAGCAAACCAACGTCAAACCCGATCGGGACTTCCTGCTATATTACACGGTCTCACCCCAGGACTTTGGCTTAAACCTCCTGACCTATCGAGAGCGAGGAGAGGATGGGTTCTTCCTGCTCCTGGTAGCACCGAAGTACGAGTTCGAACGCGTGAAGATCCTCGACAAGGATGTGATCTTCGTGCTGGACACCTCCGGCAGCATGCAAGGGAAGAAGCTGTCCCAGGCTAAGGAGGCCCTGCGCTACGTGCTGGATAACCTGAACGACCTCGACCGCTTCAGCGTCATCGCCTTCAACACCGCGGTGACCCGGTACGCCGATGGGTTGGTGCCCGCGGCCCAGAGGGGCGAAGCACAGCGCTTCGTAGATGGCCTGGCGGCCAGCGGCGGAACCAACATCGGCCAGGCCCTCACCGAGGCCATGAAAGACGCGGACGCCGGGCGGCCGGCGATGATCATCTTTCTCACCGATGGCCTGCCCACCGCCGGCCTCACCGACCCCCAGCAGATCCTGGACAGCGTCAAGCGAGTGGCCGGGCCGTCCACCCGGCTCTTCGTCTTCGGCGTGGGCGACGACGTGAACACCACCCTCCTGGACACCCTGGCCCAGAACCACCGGGGCACAAGCGAATACGTGCGCCCCGGCGAGGATCTGGAGGCCAGTCTATCGGGCTTTTACGCCAAGATCAACCTGCCGGTTTTGTCGGACCTGGAGCTGGACTTCGGCCGGATCAGGATCTACGACCTGTATCCAGACCCGCTGCCGGACCTGTTCCAGGGAAGCCAACTGATGCTTTTTGGCCGCTACCGCAACGAGGGGGCCACAACGGTGACACTGGCTGGCCGCCTGGGGGAGCGATCCCAGCGTTTCGAGTACGAAGACGTGGTCTTTCCCAAGGAGAGCAAAGCCAACGACTTCATCCCCCGACTCTGGGCAACGCGCAAGATCGGCTATCTCCTGACCCAGATCCGGCTGCACGGGCAGAACAAGGAGTTAGTAGACGAGATCGTGGCCCTGAGCCTGCGCTACGGGATCATGACGCCCTATACCTCCTTCCTGGTAGACGAGCGCCACAACCTTTTCGCCGCCGGCGGGCCGGAAAAGGCCGCCGAGGACCTGCATCGTATGATGGCCAGTCCCGCGCCTGTCTCGGGGCCCCAGGCGGTGCTGAACAGCCAGGGACAAAAGGAGCTGCGCCAGGCCGAGACCACCGCCACTAGCCCGGAGATCAAGCCGGTGGGAGAGAAGACCTTCATCCTGCGCCAGGGGGTCTGGACCGACTCCACCTACCGGGAGGGCATGAAACTGGTGAGGGTGGGCTTCGGTAGCGAGGATTACTTCAAGCTCCTGGCGGCCTATCCCCAATGGGGCAAGTACTTCGCCCTAGGGAAGCAGGTGATCGTAGCTCTGGACGGCGTGGCCTACCAGGTGGCGGAGGGCAGCGTCCCCTCGATGACCGTGCCGACCAGGCCCACGCCACCCACTAGCATCATCCCACCTGTCCCCGACGATAACCTTCTGGCCCGTTTCTGGCGCTGGGTGAAGAGGCTCGTCGAGACGTAGGAAGGTCTCTGTCAGTTTTGCCTATCGCTATTGACACCCGTCGCCGCATCGGCACGGGTGTTTCGATTGTCTATGCGGTACACCAAAGGGCCAGGGACGGATCTGGCGGCTTAAACCAAATCCCCTGATTTCTTCATAATCTCTTCACATTTATGCGTTATGATCAGGACACTAATCGGACAGGAATTGTCCAGTCTGTTGGGAGGAGGTTTCGACAATGGGTAGAAGTGGTTGGCTCGGGGCCCTGGTCTTCGGGCTGGTGGTGCTCCTGGTCTTCTGTACGGGCATCGCCCTCTTGCCGTTGTTATTCGGCGGGTTCGGCGGCTACGGACCCGGCTACTTCGGGGGCGGTTGGGGACCGGGCGGCATGATGGGTGGCCGTGGGATGATGGGTGGCTGGTATCCGGGCGGGATGATGGGAGGGCCGGGATTCGGTCTCGGGCTCTTCGGGCTCCTGTCCATGGCGGTCATGGTGGGCCTGCCGGTGCTGTTCCTGGTCCTGCTGGCCCTGGGCATCGTGTGGTTGGTGAAGTACCTCAGATTGCCCCAGGTACCCGGGGCCGCGGCGGCGGTTCAGCCCAGCGCCACCTGCAAGAGCTGCCAGAAGCCGGTGCAGGCGGACTGGCAGGTGTGTCCGTACTGCGGAAACAAGCTGGGCTAGAGCCAAGGCCTGGATTCTTTAAGAGAACGCCAGGCCGCGGCATCTTAGGCCCGGCGTCTTTGGCAAGTGGCCCAACGCGGTTGGGCCAATACTCTCCGATGCCTTTTGGCATCGGTTGGATATAGGCGGGGGACAACCCGTCCCCCGCCAACTGGAAATGAGGCACGAAATGAAAAGCGCATTCAAGTGGTTCATGTTGGTCGCCAGCGCCGCCCTGGTGGGGCTGGTTTTGGTGGCCGGGGCGGCCGGTTTGGTGGCCCTGGGCCGGGGCTTGAGCCGGACGGCGGCGTGGTCGCCTGGCGTCCAAGGGCCGGGCCCATGGGGCTTGGGGGGAGGCCGCGGGTTCCCGGGCGGATGGGGGCCCGGCGGCATGATGGGCCGGTGGGCCCAGGCGGTCCCACCGAGGTCCTCGGCCATAACCCTGGACCAGGCCGTGGACATCGCCAAGGCCTACCCGGCATCCCGGGGCTACACCGGCATCGAGCCCACCGAGGTGATGGAGTTCACGAACAACTTCTACGCCGAGTACAAGGAGAAGAGCACCGGCATTCACGCTTTTGAGGTGCTCATCGACAAGTACTCTGGCATTGTCACCCCGGAGATGGGACCGAACATGATGTGGAACGCAAAGTACGGCATGATGGGCGGCGGAGGCATAATGGGCGGCTGGTTCCGGCGCGGTTCCCCTACGGCCCAGATGCTGGTGACCTCGGAACAGGCCCGGCGCTACGCCCAGCAGTATCTGGACGCCAACCTGCCAGGCACCCAGGCCGACGAAGAGGTGGACGCCTTCTACGGGTACTACGGGCTCCACGTCTTGCGGGGCGGCAAGGTCAACGGTATGCTCAGCGTGAATGGGCAGAGTGGTCAGGTCTGGTACCACACCTGGCACGGGGACTTTATCCAGATGAAGGAACTGGACTAGCCACCGCGATGGCGTGTGAGGGGCGGCGAAGAGTCTTCGTCGCCCTTTTTCTTTCCCCGATGCCCTTGGCTAGGCACGCCAGTTCTGCTACAATTTATTTACCGGTAAAGAGCGAAGGACGCCGCAGGGGAATCCCATGCCGCCTGACGAAGATAAGAAGGTGCTGGTAGCCATCATGAATAACCCCCGGGACTTCGCCATCGCCCGGGATGAGCACTGGTATCGCCTCCCGGTGAAGAGGGCGCCCAAAGACCTGGAGGTGGACTACCTGGCCCTATATCAGACCAGGGTCTTCGGAGAGGAAAAGTGGGCCATCAATTATTACGCTGAAGTAAGGGGGATCAGCATCGCCAGGCGCCGGGATCTGCTCCCCGGCGAACCCACTCATCCCAGGGCCGACGATGACTACTATCGGATTGCCATCGGCGAGCTGCAAAGGCTGCCCAGGCCGGTGGTCAGCAGGAGGTGGCGGAGGGTCACGTTTGTGGCGACGACCCTCGGGAAACTGCTAAGCGCCGGTGAGATGGCGGACCTACGCTGAGACGTTTTTTCACCTCACGGCGAAAACGCCTCTTCGAGTGAAAACCGGCGCTGGAGTTCGTTCTCTCCACGATCCAGCGGGTCAGGCCGCTGACCCTAGCAGGCCCAGCTTGTCCAGGACATGCCGCAACTGGTCTCGGGCTTCCTCGTCCAGGCCTCCTACCGGGCTCTTAGCCGGTCCAGCGGACAGGCCAATGAGCTCCATGGCCTCCTTGATCACCACCGGGAACGTGCCCAGGTTAAAGGCCCGGCGCAGCGGCAGCAGCCGGTATTGAAGCTCCACCGCCGTGGCCACATCGCCCCGGCACATTGCTTCATAAAGATCAACCACGAGCCTGGGCGCCACGTTGGCCGAGGCGGCAATGGCCCCCGCGCCGCCCATCAAAAGCGTGGCACAAATAAGGGCGTCGTTGCCGGCCAGAACGCAGAAATCCTTTGGGCACCCGTCAATGTATTCCATCGTCTGCACTAGGTCGGCGCTGGAGTCCTTGATGCCCACCACGTTGTCCAGCTTGGCCAGCTCTACCACGGTGGCGGTGTTGAGGCTCACACCGGTGCGAGGCGGGTTGTTGTACAGCACCACCGGCAGATCCACCGCCGAGGCGATGGCACGGTAGTGCGCGAGCAATTCCCTTTGACTCGGTTTCACAAAGTACGGGGTTATAACGGAAAGGGCATCCGCCCCCAAGGCCGCCGCACGCGTTCCCAGGGCAATGCCTTCGGCGGTGGTGGTGGCCCCAGTGCCGACGTAGACCGGAACGCGACCACGGACTTGGTCCACCACTACGGCGGTGACTTGCTCTTTTTCGGCCGTGGAGAGAGCGTAGAACTCCCCCTGAGTGCTCACCGCGAACACCCCATGGACCCCATTCGCCAGCACGTACTCAACCAGCCGTCGCAAGGCGTCCTCGTCCACCGTCTGGTCCCGACGCAAAGGCGTAGCCAGAGCAGTGATGATTCCCTGCGGGCGAAAATACGCGTTCATCTTTCACCCCTGTTGTTTCTGATAGGTAGGGCTCCCCGGTCGGGCCAAGATCCTGAACTGTGTCGAGGCCTCATCCTACCATCGCTGTTGCAACCCCAGACACGCAGCGAGGAGCGAAGGAAAAAGCCAGCCCCTCGTCATCGTTGCCAGGCTCTGCCCGTTGGTGATAGGCGCGCCAGCGCCCTCCCCATGCGCTCCAGGCCTTCCGAGAGCTGGTCATAAGAATTGGCATAGGAGATGCGCAAGTAGCCTCGGCCATGATCACCGAAGGCCTCCCCGGGCACCACGGCCACTCCACCTTTCTCCAGCAGATAGAGCGCCAGCTCCGGGCCGCTCAGGCCAAAGGCGGATATGTCGGCAAAGGCATAAAATGCCCCCTGGGGCATGTGACAGGCAAGGCCCGGCATCCGATTTAACGCGTTCACCACCAGGTTTCGGCGCCGTTGAAACTCGGCGACCATCTGGGCCACACAGTCCTGGGGGCCGTTCAACGCCTGGACTCCACCAGCCTGGGCGAATGAAGTGGCGCATGCCGTCACATACTGATGCACCCGGATCAATGGGCCCATCAGCTCCCGGTCGGTGGCCACGTAGCCCAGCCGCCATCCGGTCATCGAGTACGCCTTGGAGAACCCGTTGAGTAAGAAGGTCCGCTCCTTCATGCCGGGCAAGGCGGCAATGCTTACGTGCTCCTGGCCGTCGTAGATGATCTTCTCGTAGATCTCGTCGGAGACGACCAGGATATCGTGCTGCTGGACCAGGGCAGCTACCGACTCCAGCGTCTTCTTCTGCAGGACCGCCCCAGTGGGATTGTGCGGGGAGATGAGGACAAGCATCTTGGTCAGCGGGGTGATGGCTTTCTCCAACATCTCTGGCTCCAACTGGAAACCATTCTCCGCCGGCAGCGGCAAAGGGACTACTTGGGCCCCCATCATCGCCGGGATGCGGAGATAGTTCAGCCAGGAGGGGCCGGGCACGATCACTTCGTCGCCCTGATCCAGGAAGGCGCTCATGATCGAGAAGATGGCCTCGGACACGCCCACGGTGACAGCGATCTCTCCGTCGGGGTCATAGTCCAGGCCATTGTCGCGCTGTAGCTTCCGCGCGACAGCCTGGCGCAATTCTAACAAGCCGTAGTTAGAGGTATAGTGCACCAGGCCCTGTTCCAGTGCCCTTTCGGCTGCGATCTTGACGTGAGGTGGCGTGTCGAAATCAGGGCGGCCCAGCTCCATATGAATGACGGGCACACCCTCCTTTTCCAGGTATGTGGCGCGCTCGAAGATAACCCGGATGTCCGAGAACGGAACCCCCGCCATCCGCAGGGCCTCGCGCCGCTTGGTCGTCATGGGTTGAACCTCCAGACTTCTTTACGCTGCTCCAAACAAACCCTGGCCGTCAGCGCCACTGGACGCGATCGGCAGTCAACCGGCACCTGCGCCTTGGTATGGCGCCAGGACCAGCAGCCTGTCCCGGACGGCCACTTGGCCTTGGCGGATAACCCAACGAACCCTGCCGATTGCTCGGATGTCCGCCAGAGGGTCACCGTCGACGAGAACCAGATCGGCGCGCTTTCCCACCTCGATGGTGCCCACCTGATCCCCCAGTCCCAAGGCCTGAGCCGCCGTCCGGGTGGCGGCCACGATAGCCTCCATGGGAGTCAACCCAAGGGCCAAAACGGCGACCTCCAGGCTCTGGCTGAAGTCCTGAAAGTGGGTGAAGCGCACCCCGGCGTCGCTGGAGATGATGAACGGAGCGCCATCCTGGATCGCCCGCCGCACCGGCTCTAACTGGGCCTGAAGCTCGGCCCGCTTCGCCTCTACTATGCTTGCGTCCCACTCCGCTCTAGGTAGGAGCACCCGGTACAGGCCGGGCAGGGGCACCCCTACAAAGAGCCCGCGAGCGATGAGCTCCTGAACCACCCCTCGGTCGTAGGCATGGCGGCCGATTTCGTCCAACCAGTGAACGTGCTCAATTGTGTCAGCGCCTGCCTCCACCGAGTACCGGATGCCTTCGGCCCCGATGGCGTGCGAGGCCACCCGGCAGCCCAGGCGATGGCTCTCCGTCACCGCTGACGTGAGCTCAGCAAGGCTGTACTGGGCCCGGCGGGGGTCGCTGCCCGGCGTCATGTTCCCGCCGGTGGCACATACCTTTATGAAGTCGGCCCCAGCCCTGACCTGGCTGCGCACGGCTGAGCGGAGCTCGTTCTCGCCATCGGCCTCCAGCCCCAGGAAGTGCATGTGCCCAGCTTTAGCCGTGATAGGCATGCCGCAGGCCAGCACCTGGGGGCCAATGGTATGCCCGGCCTTGAGGGCGTCGCGGAGTCCAATGGTGACGGCACCCTTGCCCCCACAGTCGCGCACCGTAGTGATGCCAGCCGCCAGAGCCAACTGGGCTTGCCGCGAGGCCCGCACGAGGAGCCTTTCGTCGGTGTCCTCAGCCAGTTGGCGAATGACGGAAGAGTGGTTGGGGCCAGCGTTGAAGGTCAGGTGGACGTGGCTGTCGATGAGGCCCGGCAGGACAGCCAGCCCCCGGGCATCTAAGCGAACCGCCGGCTCGGCCCTCGACACGTCCACCTGCGCCGCTGGACCGACTGCCGCGATGTAGCCGTTCTTTATGACTATTGTCATGTTTGGCATCGGAGGGCGCCCGGTCCCGTCGATAAGTCGGCCTCCCGCGATGACCATAGCCGTTGGCTCATCCCTCATATGCTGTATCCCAGCTCAAATCCCTCCCGCATGGCTTCGGCCACGCTGCGGGGCCTTAAGCTATCGCCGAGGACGAAGGGTGAAAGACCATCGCTTACGAGTTCGTCGGCGAGCTCTTGTTCCGACACTGCCCCCAGGGCCAGCACCACGGTATCCACCGGCACCAACCGGTTGCCCAGGCCCAGGCGGTCGTAATGAACGGCGTTGCTTTCAATGGCCGTCACCCGGGCCTGGGTGATGATCTCCACTCCCAGGTCTGCCAATGAGTCAATGAGGAGTTTCCTGGTCCAGGGCACAAATTCCTGAGCCAGCTCAGGCAGCATTTCGAGTATAGTGACCTGGGCCCCCCGACCGGCCATGTACGCCGCGGTTTCGCAACCTACAGCGCCCCCGCCGATCACCACCATCTTGCTTCCCGGAGCCACCTTTCCTTCCAGGATATCCCAGGCGGTGACGGCATAGGCCGCTGCGCCCGGGACATCGGGCACGAGTGGCCGGGCACCGGTGGCCACCACCACCGCGTCTGGCGTCAGACGCCGTACCAGATCCCGGGTCACGGTGCAGCCGAGGCGGACCTCCACCTGGTACTTCGCCAGTTGACCCGCCAGATAGCCAGTCAGGCGCGTCAGGTCCTGCTTGCCCGGGGGGACGGCAGCCAGGTTGAGCTGCCCACCCAACCGGTCAGCGCGTTCGCAAAGAGTCACCCGGTGGCCCCGGCGGCTGGCGATGGCCGCGAACTCCATTCCTGCCGGGCCTCCGCCAGCCACCAATATAGCCTTGGGGGAGGCGACGGGCTCCAGGCGAAAGAGCGCTTCTCGGCCTACCGCAGGGTTGGTGACGCAGCTCATGTCCGCCTGCTTGACAATCGTGCGGCCGTGACACTCGGGGCGATTGCAGGTCAGGCAAGGGCAGATCTCGTCGAATCGGCCCTCAGCGGCCTTCTGGGGCCATTCCGGGTCAGCGATAAGGCCTCTTCCTACGGCGATCAGGTCGGCCTGACCGGTGACGAGTATGGCCTCGGCCAGGGACGGATCGTGGATCTTGCCTGCTGCCACCACCGGGACATTGACCGCACCTTTGATGCGAGCGGCAAGGGGGACCAAGTAACCAGGCGGCAGGGTCATGGGCGGTGAACTCATGTAGAAGGTATCACCGATGCCCGCGCTGACGTCGATGATGTCGGCACCGTGCTCCTCCAGCAGCCGCGCCACGACCAGGGCCTCGGCTGGAGAGAGCCCCCCAGGGACACCGTCGTCGGCGTTTAGACGGCAAGATACGGCCGTGTTGCCCCCGACCACCTCCCGGACCCGGTCCAGGACTTCCAGTGCAAAGCGGCTACGACCCTCCAGGTCGCCGCCGTACCGGTCAGTGCGGCGGTTGAACCTGGCGGACAGGAACTGATTGATCAGGTAGCCGTGGGCCATGTGGAGCTGCACCATGTTAAAGCCGGCGTCGATCGCCCGGCGTGCTGCCTGGCCAAAGGCCTCCACCAAGGCTCGGGTCTCAGCCAGGGTAAGTTCCCTGGGCGCCGGGCGCCCGGTGGCCGGCACCGCCGAGGGTCCCACGGGCTGGGTGCCCGCGTAGGCGATCTCCGTGTTCCCACCGGCATGGGCCAACTGAATGGCCGCCGGGGCTCCGGCATCCTGAATCGCTCTCGCCAGCCGCCTGAGTCCCGGGACGAAAGCATCGTCCCAAATGGCCAGGGGGTACCAGGAGCTACGCCCCTCGGGCGAAACGGCCGCAAACTGGACCACAATGAGCCCCACCCCACCCCGGGCCCTTTCTACGTAATAGTCGATGAGCCTGGTGGACACCGCTCCGTGATAGGTCGAGTAGCGGGTGCCCATGGGTGGCATGACGATGCGGTTCTTAAGCTCTATGCCCCTGATGGTGATAGGAGAAAAGAGCCTGGTCAGTCTTTGGTTGTTCATCGCCGGTGTCCTTTTCGAGGAAGCCGGGTTTCCAACCGTCCATCCTCCACCGTACTGGGCAAACCTCCCATTAGGGAGAATTACCTTGGGCCAGGAAGGGTATCGGTCAGATGACCGACCTGGGGATGGCTAGGGTCTCGAAGCCCTTGGCCACGGCATCTATGACCCGCTGTCCGTTGCACAGGGCAAACAGGCGATGACCGGGCAGGAGCGCATCCACATTCAGGTTTGCCAGCCGCCGCACGCTGGTACGATAGGCGTTGAGGTCGGTCCCCGGGGCATTCAAAAGGCTGATCCAACCGGTCTGGCCAGCCACCGGGCAGAACTGGATGGTGTCGCCTGAGAACAGCACCTGTCGCCCAGCTACCGTTACCAGATAGCACAGCGACCCCGGGCTGTGCCCCGGTGTAGCGATGACTTGTAGTGTATAGCGACCTACGGTCACCGTGTCGCCGTCGCCTAGCCGCCGGTCTACCGGGCAGGGGGTCATCATATAGCCCGGAGGGTAAATGCCAAAGGGGAGGGCCACGTTGAGCCCGCCAGCCCTGGCGTCAGCGGTCTCCACAATCTTCGCCTCCGCGCCGCTGACCAAAACGCCGCAGCCCAGGCGAACGCGTAAGGCCGCCGCCCCACCGCTATGATCAGCGTGGGCATGGGTGAGGATGATGGTGCGCACCTTGCTGGCAGCGATGCCGTGGACAGCGATATTGCACAGCAGTGGCTCCACGTCCACGCCGGAACCGGCATCGATCAAGGCCGCCTCTCCGCCGCCGTCGATTAGGTAGATGTGGCAGTCGTACTCATTGGAGAGGCCAATGCCAGTGCGACCACTACCGACTAGGTAGATATCGTCCAAAATCTGCATAAAACGTAACCCCTTTAGCGCATACGGGGGTCCAGCGCATCCCGTAGTCCATCTCCCACCAGGTTGAAGGCCAGCACCGCCAGCATGATGGCGATACCTGGGAAGATGGAGATCCATGGAGCCAATTGGAGATAGGTGCGGCCCTCGTTGAGGGTGGTACCCCAGGAAGGCGTGGGTGGCTGGGTACCCAGGCCCAGATAACTGAGAGACGCCTCGGTCAAGATGGCATAAGCGATGGTTACCGAGGCCTGGACGATGATGGGGGAGAGAACGTTGGGAAAGATATGCCGCAAGAGAATGCGCCCATGGCTGGCACCGATGATCCGGGCGGCCTGGATGTACTCCTTCTCCCGCTCGGCCAGGACGGGCCCCCGGGCCACCCTGGAGAAGAAGGGAGTATAGACGATGGCGATGGCCATGATGGCGTTTTCAATGCCTGGCCCCAGCATGGCCGCGATGGCGATGGCCAGGAGCAGCACGGGGAAGCTGAAGAAGATGTCCATAACCCGGCTGATGGCGATGTCCCAGGCTCCGCCGAAGTAGCCGGAGATAAGCCCCAAGAAGGCTCCGACCACCAGGGCTATGGCTACAGAGGAGAAACCCACGCCCAGAGAGACACGCGAGCCGTGGATGACGCGGCTCAGGAGATCACGCCCAAAGCGGTCTGTGCCGAAAGGTTCCTTTGGGTTAGGTAGGTGTAGAGCCGCGGCCACATCTACTGCCAGGGGATCCCTAGGCGAGATCACATCGGCGAAAACGGCCAGGAAAACAAGGAACACGGCCATGATCAGCCCTGCTACCACCAGTCGGCTGCGGGCGATGCGGCTCAGGGGAGAGGTGCTACGATGGCTAGTAGGCCTCTTAAGCATAGCGTATCCTGGGATCCAAGAAGGCGTACAGGATATCTACAAACAGGTTCACAGCCATGAACATGACGGCAATGAAGAGCACGGTTCCCTGCACGGTGGGGTAATCGCGTTGGTAGATGGCCCATAAGAGCAGTCGGCCGATGCCAGGCAGGGTGAAGACCTCTTCCACTACCACTGTGCCGCCCAGGAGATAGCCCATCTGTAAGCCTGCCACCGTGACCACGGGGATCATAGCGTTCTTAAAGGCATGCGCGATGATGACTACCCGTTCGGCCAACCCTTTGGCGCGAGCCGTGCGGACGTACTCCTGGCGAAGCACCTCCAGCATACAGGAGCGGGTCATGCGCATGATCACCGCAGCGCTGGCCGTCCCCAAGCAGAAACCAGGCAGAAGCACCATATTCAGGTTAGCCCTCAGATCCTCGAAGGGTGAAACCCACCCCATAGATGGTGCCCAGCGGAAGGACAGGGAGAGAATCAAGATGAACATCGTCCCTTGCCAGAAGACAGGAATGGAGAGGCCAGTGAGAGCGAGGATACGGGCCAGATTGTCCACCGGTCTGTTTTGCTTGAGAGCAGATATGATACCAGCAGGCACGCCGATAAGCAAGGCGATGGTGATGGCGATAGCGGTCAATTCCAGGGTCACGGGTAAGCGCGAGAGGATAAACTCTAACACTGGAATAGCCGTGCGCCAGGAGCGGCCCAGGTCGCCCACCAACACCCGGGTGATCCACTGGTAATACTGGACGTACACCGGCTGGTCAAGGCCAAAATAGCGCCTCAGGCTCTCCACGGTCTCATACGCGGTGAGGGCCTCCGTACCTAGCATTTGCTCCACGATGGTGCCGGGGATGAGCCGGATGAGCAGGAAAACGATGATCGTCACGCCCAAGAGGGAGACGACCATCGCCAAGAGGCGGTTGGCGAGATACTTTGACATTGATGAGCCCTTGTTCAAGCGGGCCGACCGATGGTCGGCCCGCTTGATAGGTTACTTC
>JBFMCB010000065.1:0-15123 GCA_040754915.1 Chloroflexota bacterium
CCACAGGGGTGGGGCCCCCGACCAGGGGGCGCGGCTGGCCCGGGCGAGGCAGGCGCTGGGGGTCCTCCTGGTGGTGGCAGTGGCCCTGGAGAACCTGGTTCTCCCGGGCGCTAACGCTGCCCCGGTGCCGACGGGAGCCCAGGTGCCCCCGGTCTACCGGTGGTTAAGGCAGCAAGCCCCCCGGGTGATCCTGGAGCTTCCCTTGATCATGAGCAAGCCCGAGGTGGGTCTCCTGAACCAGTATCTCTCTGTCTACCATTGGAGCTCCACCCCCGATGGCTACAGCGGCTTCATCCCTCCCAGGCATGGCCAGGTGGTCTATGAAATGCGGTCCTTTCCCTCGGAGCGGTCGGTGAGCCTCCTCCGGGGCCTGGATGTGGAGTACCTGGTTGTTCACGCCAACCGGGTGGAAGGCTGGGAGCGGATGCGCCAGTCCCTGGAATCATACGGCTCCGATCTGCCACTGGTGGCCGGCTTCGGCCCCGACCTGGTGTATCGCGTTGCCCCATCGCCAGCCCGGGCCGTGGTGGAGGCCAGGGCCTATCTCCCGCCGCAGGCCCGGGCCGGGGCGGCCTACGACGCCTATCTTTTGATCCTGAACCGGGGCCAGGCCAGCCTGGTGGTTAAGCCCACCCATGCGGTCGCCGCCCAGGCCCGCTGGCGTTCTGCTGGGGGGCAGGAGGTGGAGGCGAGGGCCCAGGCCTTCCTGCCCATCGTCACCTCTGGCGTTTCTGTGGCGCGCATACCGTTACAAGCACCAGCCGCCGCCGGCCGATGGTCCTTGTCCTTGAGGGTGGACGATCCTCACGTGGGCCGTCTGGAGGCCAGCCAGCCGGTTCAGGTGGGGCAAGAGCCGGTGAATTCGCCCTTGCCGGTGCCCGCCTGGCTGTCCCAGGTGAAGGCCGACAGGCTCAACTATCTTCCTGGTGACACGGTGCGGGTGAGCGCGGTGTGGCAGGCCCGGGGGAAGATCGACGAGTACTACAGTGTCTTCGCCGTCTTGAAGGACACGGAAGGCCGGGTCTTATCCCGCTACGACGGTGAGCCCCAGGGAGGGCACCGGCCGACCCTCCTGTGGACGCCCGGGGAGGCCATCACCGACACCTGGGAGCTTGCCCTTCCGGGGGGTGCAACCCCCGGTAAATATACGGTGGAGATCGGCATGTACCGGGCCTGGGACCAGAAGCGCTGCCTGCTGGTAGACCCCTCCGGCAATCTTCACGATCAGCTCGGCCTGGCGGTCAAGATCCCGCCCTCCGGGCCCTTGGCCCCGAAATTCTCTGCTCGTAAAGAACTTGGCGGACAGGTGGAGTTCCTGGGCTTTGACGCGGGGGTGGTCGGAGATACTATAATGCTCCGGCCCGGGGAGGTCCTTGGGTTAACCCTTTACTGGCGTGCTATGATACCGTTGGACAAGGACTACACCGTCTTCGTGCACCTTCTGGCCCAGGATGGCCAGATCGCCGCCCAACTGGACCGCCAGCCCCTGGACGGGCGCTACCCCACCACCATCTGGGATGAGGGCCAGGTCGTGGCCGACCAGGTTGAGCTGCACCTGCCCCCCGCCCTACCCGGGGGCCAATATCGCCTGGCGGTGGGCCTGTACGATGGCCAGACCATGGAGCGGTTACAAGTACCAGACGGCGACGGCCGGATCTTCTTGCCGGTTTCGTTACTGGTTAAAGAATAGCAGGCCTCGGCGAGCCTCGTTTTTGGAATGCGACGGCTCCCCTTCTCGCAATAGCCCCGAAGTTTCTTTACTAGCTAAAGAACACCCTGTTCTCTCAGGCTGGCGATGCGGTCAGCCCCGTACCCCAGGATGTCGGCCAGGACCTCCGCTGTGTGCTCGCCCAGAAGGGGTGGGTGCCGGGAGACCC
This sequence comes from Chloroflexota bacterium, assembly GCA_040754915.1. Taxonomy (GTDB): domain Bacteria; phylum Chloroflexota; class DTOL01; order DTOL01; family JACQYG01; genus JACQYG01. The sequence continues at coordinate 1,878 of JBFMCB010000065.1, forward strand.
GCGCCGGGGTGCATGAGAGCTTGAAGGGGATGCCGGCCAGCCTCACCTTGCCCGCGGTGGGGTGGGGTACTTCCACCACCATCTCCCGGTGTAGCACCTGGGGGTCCTGAAACACCCGGTCGATGGTGTTGATGGGGCTGCACGGGATGTCCGCCTCCCGCAGCAGCCGCAGCCATTCCTCTCCGTCACGGGTGGCGATGACCTCCTGCAACATAGGGATGAGAACATCCCGGTTCTCCACCCGGCGGGGATTGGTGGCGAAGCGGGGGTCGTGCGCCAGCTCCTCCCTTCCCAGGAGCTGGCAGAAGCGCTGCCACTGGCGGTCGTTCCCCACGCCGATGGCGATGTAGCTGTCCCGGGCCTTAAAGGTCTCGTAGGGAACAATGCTGGCGTGGGCGTTACCATAGCGCCGGGGGCGCTGGCCCGAGACCAGGTAATTGGAACCCACATTGGCCAGCCAGGCCACCTGAGCTTCCAGAAGGGACACGTCGATGCGTTGGCCAAGGCCGCTCCGGTGCCGTTCGTGCAGGGCCCCCAGGATGCCCACGGTGGCGAAAAGCCCGGCTGTGATATCCACAATGGCCACCCCCACCTTCATCGGCGGGCCCTCCGGCTCCCCGGTGATGCTCATGATCCCGCCCATGGCCTGGACGATGAAGTCGTACCCGGCCTGGTCCTTATAGGGCCCGGTGGGCCCGAAGCCGGTGATGGCACAGTAGATGAGCGCCGGGTTCAGCTCCCTCAGGGCCTCATAGCCCAGTCCCCAGCGCTCCATGGTCCCCACCCGGAAGTTCTCCACCAATACATCGCTGCGCTGGACCAGCTCCCGTAGCAGCCCTTGGCCCGCCTCAGTCTTCAGATTTATGGTGATGCCCTTCTTGTTGCGGTTGACGCACAGGTAGTAGGCGCTCTCGCCTCCGGTGAAGGGCGGCCCCCACTGGCGGGCCTCGTCCCCCTCCGGCGACTCGACCTTGATCACCTCCGCCCCCAGGTCACCCAGCATCATGGTGCAATAGGGCCCGGCCAACACCCGAGATAGGTCCACCACCCGCACGCCCTCCAGAGGCTGACGTTCCTGCATGGTATCCTCCCAGTACCAGAAGGGCCGTGTTCCCCACACCCGGCCCCGAGTCTTTACTAGTAAAGAAATTCATCCTGACGTGAGGCGCATCGCTCAGTTCCCGGCACCCAGTCAAAGCGGCGCCCGTGAGCGGCTAAGCCACCGGGGCCGCGCGTAGAATGGCCCAACAGATCTCCTCGCCGGTTTGGCCGGTGCGTGCGCTGGTGGCCCGGCGCAAATCGGCCAGGAAAGGCGCCTCCAACGAGGCCCCAGTGGCTTGTTGGGCCAGGATAATGGCCCGGACAGCGTAGGCCAGGTTGTTGGTGGGCTCGATGCGGCTAAGATCATCGAAGAAGAAACCACAACTGGTGTACATACATTGGCGGTAATATATGGCCTCCAGGAGACCGAGGATCTTGCTGGTCTCCTCAGCGGTCAGGGTCTTGGCGGCGTGGCGGGCCACAAGTTCCGGCCCACCCTCGTCGCCCAGCTTGACCTTGATGTAGTCTCGCACCGTCTGCCACGGATCATCCAACGCTAAGCAGGCGTTTTGCAGATAGAGATCGTCCAGGCGGGTGGCCAGGCCGTCCAGGGCCTGGCGGAGGGCAGTCTTCCAGGTGCCATCGGCCGGGATGCAGCCACAGCTCTCCTTCCAACGGCTCAGCCCATGGTAGCAGCTCCAGGCGGTGTTCTCGGCGATGCGGGTCTCCCTTACCGCGGGTTTATGGCGCAGATACTTGGCCAGATAGGTGATCTCAAACCCCTGGGCGGGGGCGGCCTCGGCCAGGAACTCTTTCAGGAAGCGGGTGCGGTTGCGATTGTGGTGGCCGTAGAACTCCCCGTCCGAGGCGATGAGCAACAACTGGTCCTGAGCAGTCTTCTCCTTGAACCAATCGGCGCGCATGGGCAGGCACATCCTGGCGAAAACCTGGGCATCCTCGGTCATGTGCGGCGTCCAGCAGATGTGTTTCGCCAACTGGGCGTCGAAGAAGAAGACGGTGATGGCCCGTCCGCTGGGGAGGCTGACCAGGTAGGGTTCGGTCAGGTCCAGATGGGGATTCTCGGCCTGCCACGGGGCCAGGACGGTGAAGGCAATGCCAAACTGGGCCAGGACGTCCAGGGTCTCCAGGTCCACGGCGGTTTCCGCCAGCCACATGCCCTCCGGCAGGCGGCCGAAGCGGTGCTGGAAGTCGGCGATGCCCCAGGCCACCTGTATCTCCTTGTCGTTTCGGGTGGCCAGGGGCAGGATGGTGTGGTTGTAGACCTGGGCCATGGCGTTGCCGACCCGGTTGTTGGCCACGTTGACCCTATCGGCTGCCAGTATCCGCCGGTAGGTTGTGGGGTCGTTCTTTTCCAGCCAGGCAGCCAGGGTCGGCCCCAGGTTGAAGCTGATCACGTCGAAGTTGCCCAAGGAGGCGTTGGGACGGTAACACTCGGCGTTGATGCGTTGATTCCAGTTCTGATAGGGCTCTGCGCCCACTTCTCTGGGAATGGTCCCAGTGAAGGGGTTCTCCCTGGGCGGCTGGTAGAAATGGCCATGGACGCAGAGATATTTCATGAGTGAGTTCCCTTCTACTTGTTGTAGCGCTGGTAGACCGCTTCCGGACGGTCGAAGGTCACCCCCGTCACCACCGATCTCAATAACACGAGATATTCGGCATGGCTCCAGACCAGTGGGGTGGCTGAGGCGGTGCCCTGACCGGTTTCCTCCCACACCTGTTCGGGGATCATGCCGCCCGCGTTGGCAAACCTCTCCAGGGCTTCCAGGTAAGGCCGGGCCTCCCGGCCGGCGGCCAGCTCGTACATCCCTCTTTCCCCGGTGAGAAGCGTCCATAGATGGCCCTTGCCCGGGACTCCTGCGCCGGGCTTCGCCTCGCCGTAGCCGTCGAAGTTGTAGCGATGCCAGCCAGGGCCCACGGGCGTCCTCACCATGGTCATCAGGTCTGTGGCGGGAATGGAAGCAGTGATGTGTGAGTCCAGGGGCGACCTGACTCCCAGCCGTACTAGCTCCAGGAAGCTGGGGTCCACGATGCTCTTCTGGTCGTGGGCGCCGCCGGCATTGGAGAGATGGAGCTGCAGGGCGAGGTCTGGCTGCCCGGTGGGGGCCACCCGGAGGTAGTAACGGCCATCGCCAATGAGCCCCCTGGTAGTGAACGTCCATCGTTCCACCGCTCTCTGCCACTCGTCGGCCTTGGCCAGGTATTTCTGGGCTGCCGGGGCATCGCCTGCCTCCTTGGCCAGGTCTGCGGCACAGACCAGGCCCGCTATCTCGGCGGCAATGGTGGCTGGCGAATAACCGCCGTTCTCCTCCCAGCGCTCCTGTTTGGTGGCCGGGCCATTGGCCCAAAGGAAGTCGGCCGCGGGCTTCACCAGGCTCAGGTAGCGACCCCTGGCCTTGGCCCACCAGGCCAGGATGAGGGGATCCGCCACCTCATCCATCTGGAGGGAGCCCCAGTATGGTTTCCCGTCCACGTACGTGTTCTGGGGGAAGGCACCCGATGGTAACTGTTGTACGTCGTCCAGGTATTCCAGGACCTGGTCGACGGTGCCCCGGTCCCCCACGGCCAGGAGCCCCATGGCGGCGTGGTACAGGTCCCGGGCCCAAACGTAGCGATAGCCCCGGTTCTCCTCCTCATCCAATACGGAGTAACCCCAGGGGAGCGCCAGGGAGGCGACGATGGCGCCCCGGTAGGTCTTGTCCTGGTGGGCCTTGATGACCATGGCGCTCTGGTAATACAGGTCGGTGGCCTTGCCGCCCAGGTTTTCCAGGGAATCGGTGTACCGGTGCCAGCCGGCCACGTATTCGCGCCATATCTCCTCGAACCCCCGGTCCAGGCTTTGGGCAACGGCTTGCCTGGCCGCCGTTTCCGAGTCGCCGAAGCCAATGGCCGTCGTCCAGGGATTCTCGGGGGCGATCTCCATGACAAAGGCGACCCGGCCCCGGGCCTCGTCGAATTGCCAGTCCAGCCGGAAGTCGCTCTTCAGGTCGCTGTAGCCGTCGTTGTCCCTCACATGGCCCACCGAGTAGGCCAGCCACGGCGTCGTGGTGGCGGCCACCATGTACACGTCACGGTCCCAGGCCAGGGCGGCTTTCCCCCCGTCCAGGTCGATGAACCTGCCCCGGTCCTGGCTGCCCGAGTTCCTAACATGGGGCACCAGATATAGGAAAAGCTGATACCGCCCGGGGATCATCTGCTGGAACGTGGTTTGTACGGCCACCGCGTTCGCCCGGGCATTGGCCGCAAAGCGTTTGGTGATCTGAAATCGCCCCTGCTTGTCGGTGGACGTCACCTGGTAGGCCAGGGCCCTTTTGTCCAACAACGTTACCTGGTGGTCGGCATCCCTGGTCTCGTCCCACAGGAACGACGCCCCATCGGTGACGAGATACTTCATCTCCTTGAGGTTGGCCATGTCCACCGTCGGGTACATCACCTCGGTGAGGTTGCCGCCCCCGACGGTGAACCACACCTTCGAGGGGTTGTCGGGAGGCGGGAAGTCGTAGGTATAGGCGGTGCCGATGCCCATCTTGGCCCCGGTGGTCCAGGTGTCGCCCAGGGTGGGAGTCCCCGGCGCCGGCCCGCCCTGGCGCGTGGGCGATTCTTTACTGGCAAATAGGGTGGGCGCAGCCGGTGGAGGTGCGGGGGTACGGCTGAGCCATAGCCCCCAGGCCAGGGCGGCAAGGGCTAAGCCCAGCCCGGCCAGGGCCAGGCGCACGCCTCGCTGCGATGTCACAGGCAGCTCCCTTTCGAAGGTAGCATGTTGCAGGTGGGTCCTTGCTACCTGCTATCTGTTACTCAGTATCGGGCCGCCAGGATGGCTCCGGCCCGTCCGGAAACCGTCAGGCGCAGCGTTCCCCCCACTGGCGCGTGCTCCTGGCCCGACAACAGGTCGGCGAAGGCCTTGATCCCCCGCAGGCTGCCCCTGCTCAAGGGCACCTCGGCCCTCTGGGCGGTGGGGTTGTTGTTGATGACGACCAGGATGGTCTGGCTTTCGTCCTGGCGCTGGTAGGCGTAGATGTTCCTGGCTGCATCGGCCAGCACGGGCTCGAAGGACCCAATGCGCAGGGCGGGGTTAGCCTTGCGGATGGCGATGAGTCCCTTGACGAAGTCGCGTAATGGCGTGATCCACTGGCTTTCATCCCAAGGCATGCAGCGGCGGCATTCCGGGTCCGGCCCGCCGGTCAGGCCTACCTCGTCGCCGTAGTAGATACACGGCGCACCCGGGTAGGTCATGAGGAAGAGGTATGCCAGTTTCAGTTTCTCCGTCTCGCTACCGGACTCAGTGAGGAAGCGGGTGGTGTCGTGACTGCCCAGGAGGTTGAGCTGGGCCAGGTTGATCTGACGATCGTGCCGGGCCAAGAGTTGGCGTATCCTTCGATCGAAGGCCCGGACCTTTATCTTCTCTTTAGCTATAAAGTTTACCAATGCCTGCTGCAAGACGTAGTTCATCACCCCGTCGAACTGGTCCCCTTGTAGCCAGGGGGTGGCGTCCAGCGTATACCAGATCTCCCCCACGATGTAGGCCTGGGGGTTCGCAGCCTTGACCGCCTGGCGGAATTCGCGCCAGAAATCGTGATCGGCGATCCCGTTGGGCACGTCCAGCCGCCAGCCGTCGGCGCCTTGCTGGATCCAGTAGCGCGCCACGTCCAGGAGATAACGGCGGGTGGCGGGATTGGCCACGTTGAACTTGGGGAGCGAGCGCACGTTCCACCGCACGCCATAGTTTACCTTTCCCCGGTAGGCATGGAGGGGCAAGCCCTTGACATAGAACCAATCCTTGTACGGCGAATGCTGGCCATTCTCTAAGAGATCGTAGAACGGGAAGAAGCCGCGGCCGCAGTGGTTGAAGACCCCGTCCAGGATCACCCGCACGCCGTGGCCGTGGGCCAGGCTCAGCAGCTCCTGGAAGGTGGCTAAGTCGCCGAAGCGTGGGTCGATCTGATAGTAGTCGTAGGTATTGTACTTGTGGTTGGAGCTGGACTGGAATATGGGGTTGAGGTAGATGGCGTTGACGCCCAGATCCAACAGGTAGTCGAACTGCTGGATCACGCCTCTCAGATCCCCGCCCATGAAATTGTGGGGTGTGGGCGGTGTGCCCCAGGGTTGCACGTTAGCCGGGTCATTAGACGGGTCTCCATTACAGAAGCGCTCGGGGAAGATCTGATAAAAAATCGCCTCTTTCACCCAGTCAGGGCTGGAAATCTTGTGAGGCAGCTCAGAACGCTCGGCCATACTGCGCTGGAGTGCAGAGGTGCTGGGGTGCTGCGCTCCCCCGCTCCCGCGCTCCTCCACTCCCCTGCACAGTTGTTGGTTGAACTCCGGCGCCAACATCAATGCTATTCACCTCTTTGTGCTACGGCGCCCTCAGCATCGGCAGCAAGCAGTAGCTTTTAGAGTCGATCTTGTCCGGATCGCCCTCCTGGGTGGGCGTATACTTGCCCAGAATCTCTTCCTGCGTCGGCTTCTTGTCCGCCGGCCAGGCCAGATCGATGATGCGGGTATGGTTTGTGTCCGAGGGGCCGCCGCCGAAGCGCCACTGGGCAGCGGTGGGCTCCACATCGCGGACCCTCCACACGCCGCTCTGGGGGAAGCCCTCTTGGCCCAGAAGCACGCCCAGGTAGCCCCAGGCCTTGGGATCGCCGCCGAAGGCCTCTTTCGGCACGCGCATGGTAACGGTTCGAGCCACGCTGTCCACGGAGATCTTCAGCGCCGCATCCAGTTTGACTGGCTTTCCGTCGGGCCCGGGTTTGTACACGCCCGGCGTCCAGCCCTCGGCCCAAATCGCGAAGTCCCAGGCATCCTCGGGAGCCAGCCGGGCGTTACGGCCGGGCAGGAGCAGTGTGGAGCCTGAGCCCACTTGGTGGTCTTGGTCAATGTAAACATCGAGGGTTTGAACCGAAAGGCCGTTAGGGCTCCCCCACACGTTATCGATGGGCCCATGAAGCTTGAACCGGAAGACCAGGTTCTTTTCTTCTTGTCCCGCGATGAACTCATCGATGTCGAAAACACTGGGCTTAAACACGCCGTCGGTGGGATAGGTATAGCTTCCCGGGCCACGATCATCGCCTTTGGGATCTTTAACCTGGACGATGGCCTGGATGGTTCCCAGGTCAGGGACCACCACCTTGGCGGCACCGGCAGAGGGCGCGCTGGCCAGTTCGGACTCATCTTTGGCAACGGTAGCCAGGAGATAGACGTTGTCCCCGGTTTCTGGCTCGCCCAGGGCCGCCCAGGGCACAGCTAGCTCCAGGACTTTATCTTTGGCGCCAACTCTAACCTGGGCATCTAACCTCTCCCATTCATTGTCGCCCTTGGCCAGGCTGACTGTGGCCGCAGGCGTTCCAGCCTTGAACTGCACCGCCACCTCGTGGGTGGCCCCGAAGCCCAAAGAGGCCTTGGTCTTCTGGCCATACCGCGAGAAGCTGTTGGCCTCTTTCGCTCGAGGCGAGGAGAAATAGACCCCTACGAATAGGTTAGGGTCGATCTCGGTCCAGGGCTTGGCCGCATCTAAACGCAGGTAGATGCTCTTGGCGTCGAAGCCAAAATAGCTGGCGGCAACCAGATCTCCCGGCTTTCCTGGGTAAAGCCCTGCCTTGTCCCACTCCAAGGGTTGCACATAGCCATCGATGTTGGGGGTGAACATTCCCTGTATGGGCCGGGTGGGCGGCGGTGCCATGCGGGCGATGATCGGCACGTAGACGAAATCGGGCGGGGTTTCGCCCAGGATAGCGTAGACATTAGCCAGGGTGCTACGGTACATCTGGTCGAAGGAGGCGTCATCGCCGGAGTCCTGATCGGCGCCATACCACCAGAACCAGTCCGAGCCCTCGGCCGCATACATCGCTTCCAGGGCTTTATCGATAGTGGCCTGATCGGCCTGCTTCTGACCCAGGATGTACTTGTCCAGATTCTCCCTGGTGCGGCGCAGGTAATCCCAGCCCCGGTTCTCCTGGTCCTCGCCGATCCAGGTGGAGAAGTCGTGGCTGATCCAGGAGCCGGGCCACAGGTTTTCGATCTTCCTGGTGGCGGGGTGTTTGGCCAGATATTCCGAGGGGGTGACCGTCTGGATCTGTTTCGTCTCGGTGAGCTTTGTGTATAGGGCGTTCAAGAACTCCTTGCCATCGTTGTCGTAGTACTCCCAGGCGTTCTCGCCGTCCAGGAGCACGGTCACCAGGTGAGGTCCCCTGGCACCCTCCTTCTTCAACTGTTCCTTTATGGCCAATATCCGGCTCAGGAAGTCCTCGGCAGCCTTGGTGCCGTTCATGCCCGAATATGTGAAGCCCACCTTGTCGGAGATCAGGTGGTCGCGAAAGATGATGGCCACCGGCCGCTCGGCCTGGTATTGCACCAGGTAGGGCTGGTACATCTTATCGGCCTCTCGCACCACGTCCTTGCCATCCCTGGTGAAGCCGTCCATCCCCAACGATTTCGCCTGCACTTCTTCATCGGAGGCCATCCACTCTAGGCCGTTGTCGGAGACCATTTTCACGATCTCTTGGGCTACTGCGCCCTCGGCGGGCCACATCCCCCGGGGGGCCTGGCCGAAGTGCTTCTGGTACTCCTCCACGCCCTTCTTGACCTGGGCGATGGCGTCTTGAGGGTAGCTGAACCGGGGCTTGGGCCGTGGGGCATCGCCCATGGCGATCTTGGCCAGGTCGGTGTTGTACAAGAGCGGCAAGATGGGATGGGCGTAGGGGGTCATGGTCACCTCGATCTGGCCGGCCTTCTGTAGCTTGGCATGCTCGGGGATGACATCTTTCAAGATCCTGGCGTGTTCCTTGAAGATGATCAGTTTGTCGGTTTCTGCGAAGTTCTTGTTCTTGGCGATGAGGCCCTTGATGGGCTCCTGAGCCTGGTAATCAGGGTCCATCCAGGCCAGGTTGAACCATACCTGCAGGTCCAGGAAGTCCTGGGTGGAGTAGCTCTTGAGGGCGGCCTCGATCTGGGCATCGTCGGCCCCCTGGCGCCGGTCGGCCAGCTCCTGATAGCCTGGAAAGCGCTTGATGATCTTGGGATTGGCATCGAAAAAGCGGCGCAGGATGTAGCGCTTGTCGTCGTCGGTGAGCCGGTCGGCGGGCTTCTCGGCCAGGACCTGGTACATGTCCTTGGCCCCGGCGTTCAGGTCGTCCAGTTGCTTGATCAGCGTGGGGGTCAGGTTGAAGGTCACGTGGAGCTTGGGGTATTTCTCCACCAGCGTGGCCATGTCCAGGTAGTCCTTGACGGCGTGCATGCGCACCCAGGGCTTGGCGTAGATCCCGGTCTGAGGGTCCTTGTAGTACAGCGGCTGATGTTGGTGCCAGATGATGGCCAGGTACAGGGGCTCCTCCGCTGGCGTCACCGTAGCCGCCGCTGTCGGGGTGAGAGCAGGTGTGCCGGTCCTCGCCGGCGCGATGTCGCAGGCGGGGAGCAGCGTTACGATGGTGGTCAGCAAGGTAATAAAAAGACAGCGCATCCTCTTCACATTGTTACTCCCTGCAATTTTTTCTAACCAACGGTTCAGTATCTATGTAAGGGAAGACTTCGCTCGTCCACTGCTTTATTTAGAGTTGCCCCTCGTCGGGACAAACGCTTTGGGAATTATACGACGGCAAAACGACTTTGTCCAATCAAAGATTTCTTTGCTAGTAAAGAATGGACTAGTAAAGAGTAGCCACAACAACAGCGGGGACCAGGGTTCGACTGCGCTTCGAACCCCAATCCCCGCTCTTTACCAGTAAAGAAGCCGTTGTCCACTAGCCCTTGACACTGCCCAGGGTCAGGCCGGAGATGAGCCACTTAGAAGAATACAGAAAAAGGGCCATAGAGGGGATGGCCACCAGGACCGAGGCGGCGGCGAACATGCCCCATTCTGTCTGGAACTGTCCCTGGAGGCGCTGCAGGCCCAGGGGCCAGGTGAAAAGCTCTGGCTTGGGCAGGATGACCCGGGGCAGGATGTAGTCCACCCAGGATGCCATGAAGTTAAACAGGAAAACGATGGCCAGGGCGGGCGTGGAAAGGGGCAGGATGATCCGGTAGAAGGCGCCCAGGGGGCCGGCCCCATCGATCTTGGCTGCCTCTTCCAGGTCCACGGGAATGGTATCGTAGTATCCCTTTAGGATCCAGATGCTGAAAGGGACCCCTCCGGCAGACTGGGCCACGATCAACCCCAGGTAGCTCCCCACCAGAGGTATGCCGAACTGCCTGGTGATCCCCACAAACATCAGATACAGGGGTATGAGCATCATGATCGCCGGGACCATCTGGGTGCTCAGTAAGAGCACCAGCGCCGGCGCTCGGCCCGGGAACTTCCACCGGGAGAAGGCGTAAGCGGAGGTGGCGGCCAGGATCACACCGATGATGGACACTGAGACAGTGACCGTCAGGCTATTCCACACCCAGAGGAAGAAGTCCTTGCTGGCCAGGAGTTGGGTGTAGTTAGACCAGGTGGCATCTTTCGGGATCAGCGCCAGGTCGGTAGAGAGGAGGCGGTCGCCAGGGCGCAGGGATATGCTGACGACCCGGGCCACCGGGTAGATGGCGATGAGGCAGGCCACGATCAGGGCTAGATGTATCAAGAGCAGCTTAAAAGGGCTATCACCTCGGCTTCGGAAGAAAAACCATCGAATAAGGCCTTTCATCAGTCCGTCACCCCTTTCAGGCCGCCGCTCAACTGGATCCAGGTCGCCGAGACGGCGAACAGGATAACGAAGATGACCAGGGCAAAGGCAGCCGCCTGGCCATAGCGGTAGAATTCAAATGCCGCCTTAAACAGGGCGGTGACCAGGATGTCCGTTTTCTCGCTGGGGCCACCCACGGTGATCAGATAGATCACGTTAAAGGCGTTAAAGGTCCAGATGGTTCCCATGACCGTGGCGGGGGTGAGGACCGGCTGCAAGAGCGGCCAGGTGATGCTCTTGAACTGTTGCCAGCCTGAGGCGCCGTCTATCGCCGCGGCCTCGTAGAATTCGTGGGAGATGCTCTGCAGGCCGCCCAGGATGATCACCATCATGAACGGGATGCCCAGCCAGATGTTGGAGGAGGTCGCCGCCACGAAGGCGGGCACGGGTTCAGAAAGCCATTGGACGCGGGGAAGACCGAGGCTCACCAGCAGGTTATTGACGAAGCCATATTGGTAATGAAATTCGTTGTGCAAGGCCAGGGCTACGATCACCTGGGGGATAGCCCAGGGGAAGACCAGGATCGTCCGGTAAAGGCCGCGAAGAGGGAGGGTGCGATTGAGTAGCAGGGCCAACCCCAATCCCCCCAGGACGTGGAAAAAGACGTTGATGGCAGTCCATAGCCAGGTACGGGCGAATACCTCCCAGAAGCCGGTGTCATGCAGGATCTTGTCGGTGAAGACGGACTTGAAATTCTCGAGACCATACGCCAGGCCGTAGCTGTACGCGCCCGGCAAGAACCTCTGGAGGCTGCGATCGGAGAAGGCAATGGCGATGTTATAGCCGAAAGGATAGAGGAACAGGAGGGCGATCCCCACCATGCCCGGAGCCACCAGCATATAGGCCAGTGCGTGCTTCCATTTCAAGAGCTTCATCAGGACCACGTAGAGGACGAATTCCAGGGCGACGACGAAGGCGGCGATGAGGGCCACGAAACCGCCCACGGTCTTCACCGAACCGAGCACCACGGTGGGGGTTAGAGATTGCTGCTTGGGCAGATAGGTGGCAAAGAATTTCACCACCAGCGCCAGGAGCGCCAAGGCGAGGAGCGCCCTGAGCCAGGACCAGAGTTTCTCGGCAATGTCGCCGGCAAGAAGCGAGCGCATCACGGCCTCCTACGGGGTTAGGAAAGGCGAGGGGCACGTGCCCCTCGCCTTTGTGCGGGGACTTACTTCAGCTTCTTTATGCAGTCCTCGGCCGCGGTCTGCATCTTGGCTGCGGCGTCGGCCGGCTTGACCTTGTCGCCCATCACTGCCTCCTGGTTGGGCCTCATGGCATCCCAGGCGCAGCGCATCTCCGGCACCACGGGCATTGGGCGTCCCACCGCCATCTGGTCGAAGGAGCCCTTCAGGATCGGGTCTCCGGTGATGGCCGGGTCAGCGGCGGCCTCGGTCAAGGCGGGCAGGCGGCCCTTCACCTTTTTCACGAAGTCGAGCTGGACGTCCTTGGTGACCATGAAGTCAATGAACTTCTTGACCGCGTCGAGCTTGTCGCCCTTGGTGTCCTTGTTGATCAAGAAGTAGACGCCACTGGTCATGGGAGAGGGCCACTTGTCGGTCTTCTTGACCTTGGGGATGAGGGCCACGCCCAGGTCAACCACCTTGGCCACGGTAATCGTCTGGTAGCCGCTCAAGGACCAGTCGCCGTTGATCAGCATGACGGCCTTGCCTTCCTTGAACATGGAGTCCGCCGCGTTGTAGTCGGCCTCCTTGGGCACGATCTTGTGAACGTACTTGAGGTCATGGAGGAACTCCAAGGCATCCGCCACGGCGGGGGTGTTCAGGGTGGCCACAACCGGCTTCTTGGACTCATCCAGGGGCCAGCCGCCGAAGCCGCCCATCCAGGGAGCCAGCCAGAAGGGCTCGTTAAGGTTATACACCAGGCCGTATTGGCTGCCGTCGGGCTTGGTGAGCTCCTTGCCCATCTTGATCAGCTCGTCGGTGTCCTTGGGTGGCTCCTTGACCAGTTTCTTGTTGTAGAGCAACATCAGGTGATTGCCCACGGAGATGGGCACGCCCCAGATCTTGCCCTCGTACACCGCGGCATCGTTGCCCGGCTGGACGAACTTCTTGAAGTAGTCTTTGCCGAAGACATCCTCGGCGGGTTGGATTATCTTCGCCGCTGCAAAGACCCCGATGTGGTCGTTCACCGTCCACAGGAAGTCCGGGCCCGTGCCGGCCAACGCTGCGGTCTGGTAGTCATTGCGCAGGTCCTCCACGCCCTTGTTCACCACCTCGAAGGTGATGTTGGGGTACTTGGCGGTGAAGGCCTTGGTCTGGGCGATGCACCAGTCCAGCGGCTCGCCGGCCTCCTTGTTCCACATGGTCAGCTTCACCGGCTTGGGCGCGGGGGTGGCGGTGGGCGGTGGAGCCGTCGTTGCTATTGGCGGCTTGGTGGGAGGTACCGGGGTAGGGGTGGGCCCACAAGCGCTGAGCATCAGGCTCAACACCGCCATGAGGGCGAGAACGGTGAAAATGGGCTTCTTCATTCACTCTCTCCTTAGCTAAAATGTGGTGAGCTCCGCTCGGCCG
>JBFMCB010000066.1:0-15087 GCA_040754915.1 Chloroflexota bacterium
ATCCGACGCTTCCACCATCGCCGCGAACCCCTTGGTCTCGATCATCCCTAGAGCTTCTGCCATTGCTGAAAGGTCCTCCTTAAAAATTGATGAATTCGCTAGCTCAATGGGTAAACCGCAAGACCGGTCAAAAGCCCAGACGCAACCGTCAGCCCTCTTTCGATTTTGGATTTTCGATCGTGGTCTGCGACAATGGACAAATCGAAAATCGGCAATCAGAAAGGGAACACCGCCTACGCCCGCGCCCTGGCCTCCATCACCTTGCCCTTAATCCCCTCGATGGCCCGCACCGCTGCGTGGCGACCTACGTCGATGTCGCGCTCCTCGCCGCCCAGGTAGAGCCGGCCAAAGCTGCCGAAAGGACGCACCTCGATGAGCGTGATGTTCGCTGCCTTCTCCGCCTCATTGGCCGCCAGTACCGCATAAGCCGCCGGTTCAACCTCCATTATGTAAAGAGTTTGGCCGGCAATGAGCATGGAGCCGTTGCGATTGCGATTCACCAACTGGGCATGGTGGTCGTCCACCCGGCGAATCACTTGGCTGGAGAAGATCTTGGGCTGCCAGCGGTCACTCTCCTGGACACCTAGGGCCTCCAGTATGGCACGACCGGCTGCCCGGGTGTTGGCCTGGGACGGCGAATGCACCTCAAGCAGGCCGAAGAGCCGTTCCACCACCTGCACCGCCGGCTTCACCTCGGTCGCCTTCAGGGCGATGTCCGTGATGCGGTTGATCTCGATGCCAGGGGATATCTCCACCCAGAGCGAGGCATCGTTGGCGATGGGCAAGAATCCCCGGGCCGTGGAGCCGATGAACGCCGCCAACTGGGGCTGCAGGCTGTCCAGGAAGATGTAAGCACGCAAGTCTACCAACTCAGGCCTCCCAGTGCTACAGGTAATTGAATGATTTAGATGGCGCTCGATTGTGATCTGTGATTGTTCGGTGATCCAGTTGTGCTTCAGTGCTCTGATGTCCGGGAGTTCAACTCCGGGACATCAGGGCTTTAGTTCATTTTCCCGCCTCTTGCACTAGTAGAAGAATTCACTTCCTCGCTGCCTCCTGCATGATCTTGACGCTGGCACTGGCGCCAATGCGGGTGGCGCCGGCGGCGATCATGCTTTTGGCATCCTCCAGGGTGCGCACGCCCCCGGCCGCCTTTACCCCGACCTCGCGCCCCACTATCTGGCGCATCAACGCTACGTCGTGGGTGGTAGCCCCGCCGGGGCCGAAGCCGGTGGAGGTCTTGACGTATTGGGCTCCGGCCGCCTTGGCCAGAGTACACGCCTTGATCTTTTCTTCATCGGTCAGAAGTGCCGCCTCAACGATCACCTTGCAGATGGCCCCCCCTTCTTCTGAGGCCATGACCACGGCCTCGATGTCGTCCTGCACCAGCGCGTAGTCCCGGGACTTGAGGGCTCCGATGTTGATGACCATGTCGATCTCCTCCGCCCCGTTGCGCACAGAACGGCGGGCCTCGTAGGCTTTTACCTCCAGGAGAGTCGCCCCCAGGGGAAAGCCCACTACAGTGCACACTTTAACCGGAGAACCCCGGAGCAGCTCGGCGCAAAGTCGTACCCAGGTGGGGTTGATGCATACGGCAGCAAAGCCATACTGTAGGGCCTCCTGGCAGAGCTGGGTTATCTGGTCCCGGTTGGCCTCCGGCCTGAGCAGGGTGTGGTCGATGTATTGGGCCAACTCCCGGGCGACGGGGCTCACTCCGAGCCCCGCGCCCACCCGGGAGGCCCCAGCCTCCACGATGTTGCGCACCTTTTCCGAGCACTTGCCTATGCACTGTCCCTGACACGCCAGGCACATTGGATCCACGCCAGGAAGTCCCGCACCGCCCTCCTGCAAGAGGCCCAGGACCTCCCGCGTGATCTCCTCAACCAACAAATCCACGTCGATCCTTCCCGTATCCATGTCAACCACCACTGCCTTCTTGGCGACCACGGTCATCCAGCGGCTATTGCTTCCAGCCTATCGCCCAGCCCTTCGCTCAAAGGACATAATCTTGTCCACCCGGGCCTGATGGCGACCGCCTCCGAAGGGCGTCTCCAGCCACAGCTTGGCTATCTCCCGCGCCAGATTTGCCCCAATGAGCCGTCCCCCCAGGGTCAGCACGTTAGCATCGTTATGCTCCCGGCTATTGCGGGCCGTGGACAGGTCGTAGCACATGGCCGCCCTGACGCCAGGCACTTTGTTGGCCACCATGCACGAGCCGATGCCCGCGCCGTCCACCATTATCCCCCGAAAGCAATCGCCGCCGGCCACCGCCTGTGCCACCGCCAGGGCGAAATCGGGGTAATCCACGGGCTTGGCATCGAAGGTCCCCACGTCTTTAACCGTGTAGCCCAGCTCCTGAAGATAGGCTTTCAAGTCCTCCTTCATCTCGAAGCCGCCGTGGTCCGCTCCCAACGCCACGCGCCTGGCACTGCCGGGTTGGGGCCCAGGCAGAGGCTCGGGAAGGGGCCTCGTTTCGCCAGGGGAAGGGGTCGACACGGTGGCCGAAGAGGTATCCGAGCTAATCAGTGTTACGTGTCGTTCCATAGCCACGGTGCGGGCCAAAGGGGTCACCAGGCCATTGCGGGGCACGGTCAGCCGTGAATTGGGTGGGGCAGCCAACACCTGCTCTTCCGTGACCAATGGCCGGGAGGTTCGCTTCGCTGGCCTTCCACCAGAGGTGCCAGGTGAGAGAGCAGGAACCCCGGCCGGGGCTTCCAGGGGCCGTGTGGGTTTCGAGATGCTGCCGAGTTTGCGTTCCACCACCTGCTTTACCAGCTCTTTTACCTGGCTTTCCGAAAGCATCTTTGCCTCGCCGGGGGAGATAGAATGCCGCAATTTGGCCGAATTATACGCGAGCACTAATCCAATGTCAACATCTAACCAGTTCCGTCCGTGAAACGTACAAGATTTGTATACATTTGCGTTTTTGCAACCTGCAAGCTATAATGTAGCTGGGATGGCCGCCGGTTCCAACTCCTCTGGCCTTTGATGCTGGCCACACTGCACATCGTGTCTCTATCGGCATGCCCTCCGGGCCAGTAGCCCAGTTATCCCGGCTCTCGCCACCTATGCTTCAAGACAAATCTTACCTTCGGGAGGGCCACATGTACGACCTCACCGGCAAAACCTTGGGACCTTATCGCATCATTGAGCAACTGGGGCGCGGCGGCATGGCCACCGTTTATAAGGCTTACGAGCCCTCCCTGGACCGCTATGTGGCCCTGAAGATACTGGCCTCGTTCTACGCCGAAGACGAGGCCTTCCGCGGCCGCTTCAAGCGCGAGGCCACGGCCATCGCTAAGCTGGAGCACCCCAACATTTTGCCGATTTACTCTTTCGGCGAGGAGATGGGCATCTCCTACATCGCCATGAAATACGTCACCGGCGGCACTTTGAAAGATCGCCTGGGCAAACCCTTGGATCCCCCCTGGACCGCCCGTCTGATAACCCAGATCGCCGAGGCCCTCGACTACGCTCACAAACGTGGCGTGATCCACCGGGACGTGAAGCCCGCTAATGTGCTCCTCACCGAGGAAGGCTGGCCCTTGCTCTCAGACTTCGGCATCGCCAAGATGCTGGAGAGCACCACCTATGCCACCCAGAGTGGCGCATTATTAGGAACGCCGCAATACATGTCCCCGGAACAGGGACAGGGGCAGAAGGTGGATAAGCGAGCGGATATCTATGCCCTGGGCGTGATATTGTTCGAGATGTTCACCGGCCGGGTCCCTTTCGATGCCGATACCCCCGCTGCCGTCATCATCAAGCACATCATGTCGCCCTTGCCCATGCCCAGAGAGGTTAATCCTGACCTCCCTGAGGGGGTGGAGCGGGTGATCCTGAAAGCCGTGGCAAAAAACCCCGAGGACCGCTTTCAGACCGCGGGGGAGCTGGCGAAAGCACTCGAGGTCGCCATGGGAGGGCCCCCTACGGCACCGGTGGTGGTCCCAGAGGTGGCCCCTCCAACGGAACGCGGGGAGCTTGAAACCGTTGCCATGCCGCCCTACCCCCAGATGCCTTCGTTTGCCCCGACCGCAGCCCAGCCGAAGGCTGTTGCTCCAGAAGTCGCCGTTCCTCCGGCGGCTCGCCGGTTTCCAGCGTGGATCATCCCCCTGGCGGGCGTGGCGATCCTGGCCGTGGCCGCCTTTGGCCTGCTGGCCAGCCCCCTGGGCGGCGGCCTGATCGCCCTGGTAGCACCCAAGGCCACCGAGACGCCCGTCCCCACCCCACCCCCCATGGTCGCTAAGCCGACCCTTCCCCAGCCCACGGCCAAGCCCGAGGCCACTGCCGTACCCCGCGAGGCCCTGCCGATCGGTGTCCTGGCGCCCTTGAGCGGCGAAGCCGCCCCCTGGGGCAAGGCGGTGCTGAATGGCGTGAACATGGCGGTCAAACAGTGGAACGGCAAAGGCGGTGTCCTGGGGCGTCCAGTAGCCCTCGTGGTGGAGGATGACAAGAACAGCCCCGACACCGGTCTATCGGGCGTGAAAACGATGCTGACCGACAAGGGCGTAAGGCTCTTTGTCGGCTCGGTCACCTCCAAGGTGTCGATCCCGGTGTCAGAGTACGCCAACGCCAAGCAGATGATCATGATCACCCCAAGCTCGACCCTCCCCTGGGTGACGGTAGACGAAGGCAAGCGGAAGGAGTTCGTGTTCCGGGCCTGCTACTCAGGCCTTTTGCCTTCCTCGGTAATGGCCCAGTTTGCCTGGAAGGATCTCCGCGCCAAACGTGCGGCGGTCTTGTGGGTGAGCGGGAATGAATACTCTGCCATCGATGCGGACAGGTTCGCTAATGCCTTCAAGAGGCTGGGCGGCGAGATAACGCACTTTGGCGACTTTCCCAGCGATGAGAAGGATTTTGGCCCGATTCTGGAGAAAGTCCAAAGCGCCCATCCCGATCTGGTCTATCTTCCTGCCTTCCCTCACCAGGTCAACCGCGTCGCAGCGCAGGCGATAAAACGACCTTTCCCCATCCTGGCCGGGGGAGACACATGGGACTCGCCGGATCTGGACGCTGGAGCGGCCGAGGGAGGCTATTTCACCACCCATTTCTCGCCTCAGGACGACCGACCGGCGGTCCAAGCCTTTGTCAGGACCTACCAGGAGGTCTACGGAACTGCGCCAGACATGTTATCCGCCCTGGGCTACGATGCGGCCAACATCCTCTTGACCGCCATTCAAAAGGCAAACTCCGACGAGCCGGCAAAGGTAAGGGACACCCTGGCAGAGATCAAGGGGTTCCCAGGGGTCACTGGCAATATCTCTCACTACTCCAATGGAAACCCAGTGAAAGATGTCGTCATCATGAAGATCTCCGGCGGCAAGCGGGTCTATGTGACCACAGTCCCAGCGCCAAAGCAACCGTGATGCATCAGTTCGACTTGCTGGATAGAGTGGTGACCAGCCATTCCATCGCACCGGAGGTCTTCCACCACCCGGCGCCGGCCTCGGCAACGTAGGCCACAGCTTCGTCCTCGTCGCCGAAGCCGATGTACTCCGGCAAATGACGGGGAAGCTTCTTCATCTGCAACAGATACTGGGGCACAAACCGGTTCTGCTCTAGGGCCGTCCTGAGGCTGGCATTTGCCTCGGGGCCAGCACCTAGGCGTCGAAACACCCAAAGGGCACGGGTGTACAACCACATAGCGCTGGCATCGCCTTCGTATTGGTCCAGGAGCTTCCCCAAGGCTTCGTCGGACCCCATCTCAAGCAGACAGGCGGCAAGCAGATAGCGGATGCCCTGATTGTCCCCTGGATTAAGACGCAGCATATCGGTATAGTGTTCTACGGCTTGCTGCCGTTCACCAAGCATCCACAAGGATTGAGCCAGTCCAGCGCGCGCTCGCATGTAAGGGCGGGTCTCCACAAGGCCCCAGAAGCTGCCAACTTCTTCCTCAAACATCCGCGGGCCCAAGGCGCGCTCTCCAGCCTTCACGCCCCGCTCATAAAGCTCTCTCGCTTCCTCCAGGCTTCTGGCCGTTTCCTCAGCCAAAAGCACGTACGCGTCAGCGCAATCGGGCGAGACCTCCAGGGCCCGGCGGGCCAGCTCTACCCGTCGCCGGCCCGTGGCCTCCCAGGCATCGTACATGAGATCTTGAGCCTGCTCCACCGGACCCCGTGCCGGCTGGGCCTCCAGCGCACCAGAGGCAAGCATCTCTCGCAGAAACGCATTCGCCTCATCCGGGGATTGGAACTCACGCTGGCTGAGCAATCTTCCGATGCCTGACATTGTCCTTTCCGTTGCCCGCCGGTCAGGAAGCGGAGGCCTGGCGTTGGGCTTTTGCTTGATACGCTTACGGGGCTTCCTGGATGGCTTCTTCTTGCTCATTCGAATCTCCTCAGAAAATCTCAATCAAAATGGCATCTTTCTCGACCGTAATACCAGGCAATGGACCTCGCACTAAGTGAAAAGTGGCAGAAAGGCGGAGGCTGTGCCGACCAGCTCCACCTGCTCGGCCTCGCTCATTGGCTGATAACGCTCGGCCGCATCCAGGATCTTCGGCAGGAGACGCACGTCTCCCGCGTTGGTTGCGCCGGTGACGCCCTGCGAGAGGACGAAGTTTAAACACCGGCGCACGTGTGCCTGGTCATCGAAGGGCTCGTACCAGGTGGCATAGGCGCAACCTTCAATGGCGGTTTTCTCTGCCTCGTTCTTCCAGGGCCCTTTCGCAAAGGCCTTGATGACCATGGAGCCTACGTCTTTCCTCCGCGCCAAATCCAGCAGTCGCCGGCAATCTCGGCGGTAGGTTGGGTTGGCATACAGGATGAAATTTAGCGGAAACATCACCGTGTCAAAATCAAAGCGCTCCAGAGCCGCCGCCTGCACTGCCGGCGCCTGCGACCCGTGGCCGGTGATGCCCAGGTAGCGCACCAGCCCCTCCTCCCGCGCCTCGATGAAAGCTTCAATGGCCCCGCCCGGGCCAAGGGCTGCCTCCAACTCCACCAATTCGCCAACCGCATGAAGCTGGTACAGGTCAAAGGAGTCCACCCGTAGGCGCTCCAGCGACCGGTGCAGTTCCTCCCGAGCACCGGCCTTGGTGCGCTCCGTTGTCTTGCAGCCCAGGAAGACGTCTGGGCGGATCTTCTCCATCCATGGCCCTAACCGCAATTCGGCTTCGCCGTAAGTCGGCGCCACGTCGATGTGATTGACGCCATGCTCTAGCGCCTCCTCGAGCGCGGCATCTGCCTCCTTTTGCGAGACCCTCCCCAGGGCCGCCGCACCGAATATCACTATGGTGCTCATGTGGCCAGTCCGTCCAAGCCTTCTCGTTTCCACGTTTCTCTCTCCTGCCTATCAGACGCAGACTGGCCCTATCCCCTAAGAAGGAATAGTGCGAGGGCATTTGGGCGAGCAAGGGTGCGCGCCTTGGCCGGTGTTGGATTCTTTGTGAGCTTGCTCCATCCTAGCAGAACCCAACCGCATCGTCAATGGCCAGTGTGCCTCTTCACCAGTATAGAAATAATGTAGAAGGCATTCGCCTTGACATCAAAGGAGCCCCGTGATATATTAGCGCCATCCCATACGCGCTTCTCCGAACCACGCCGCCTAAAGGCTTGCCCACGGTGGCTGGTCGCAGTGGAAGGAAGGGCTTCCCAACGGTGCCGGTGGAAACGCCGACGCCCCCCGCTATCTTGGAAAGGAGAGGTCTGCGGCAAGCGCCTTCGCGCGCCCGGCCAGCACCCCTCCGCGGGGTGCTGGTTTTTGTTTTGTGACATCCCCGCTGTCCAAGGGTTATCGCGTGCCATTATACGATGAGGGGGAGACCCGTGCGCACTGTGCTCAGCATCCTGTCCCTGGTGGTGATCCTGGCGTCCCTGACGGCGGCCTGTTCCGCCCCGCAGCCAACCGCTGCGTCCCGGCCGCCCACCGCAGCACCCCCCAGGCCAGCCAACCCAGAGTTGATCCTGGCCACCACCACCAGCACCCAGGACTCCGGCCTCCTGGACGTGCTGCTACCTCTTTTTCAACAAAGGACTGGCTACCAGGTCAAGCCCATCGCCGTGGGCTCTGGCCAAGCCATGGTCATGGGTGAACGGGGCGAGGCCGACGTGCTTTTGGTCCACGCCCCGGACGCGGAAAAAAAGTTCATGGCCGACGGCCACGGCACGAGCCGTCAGTTGGTCATGCACAACGACTTCATCATCGTGGGACCGACCGCCGACCCGGCCGTGGTCAAGGGCGCGAAGACGGCCGGCCAGGCGCTGGCCAAAATCGCCGAGAGCAGGTCGCTCTTCCTCAGCCGCGGCGATAACTCCGGCACCAACCAACTGGAATTGAAGCTTTGGAAGGCGCTGGGCGCCAACCCCAAAGGCCAGCCGTGGTACCAGGAAACTGGCCAGGGCATGGGCGCCACCCTCAACGTGGCCTCGGAAAAAGACGGCTACACGATCACCGACCGGGCCACCTACCTGGCCAACAAGAAATATCTGACGCTGGGGATCCTGGTGGAAGGAGACAAAGCACTCTTGAATGTCTACCACGTCATACAGGTGAACCCGCAAAAATCGGTCAGCATTAACGCCGCCGGGGCCAGGGCCTTCGCCGACTTCTTGGTGGCCCCCGAGACCCAGAAGATCATCGGCCAATTTGGCGCGGACAAGCTCGGCTCGCCGCTCTTCTTCCCGGACGCCGGCAAGGAGGACGAGGAGGTGGGTGGATAAGGTCGCGCCCAAGTCACCCCTATCCCCGGGGTGAACCCCAGGGTTGGATCGGGAGGATCGCCAATGGACCTCATCGTTGACGGTTTCCGCCAGGCCATAGCCTTGATGCTGGGACTGGATCGGGAGCTCTTGCGCGTGACCTGGCTCTCGCTCCAGGTCTCCGGCTCGGCCACCTTCTTGAGCCTGCTCATCGGCATCCCCTTGGGCACTTTCCTGGCCCTGAACCGATTTCCCGGCCGCCACCTAGTCATCAGCCTGGTGAACACCGGCATGGGCCTGCCTCCGGTGGTGGTAGGCCTCTTTGTTACCATCATGCTCTGGCGTAACGGGCCCCTGGGCCTCTTGCACCTGCTCTATACCCCAATGGCCATGGTCATCGCCCAGTGCATCATCGCCGCGCCCATCGTTACCGGGCTGACGCTAGCGGCCATGCAGTCCCTCAATCCCCGTTTGCGACTGCAACTCCTGGCCCTGGGTGCCAGCCGCTGGCAAATGCTCTGGCTCCTGGTGCGGGAGGCCCGGCTGCCGCTCCTGGCCGCGGTAATGGCCGGCTTCGGCGGCGTGATCTCGGAGATCGGCGCGTCCATGATGGTGGGTGGCAACATCCTGGGCCAGACCCGGGTCCTCACCACGGCTACCGTCATGGAGACCTCCAAGGGCAACTTCGCCCTGGCCATTGCCCTGAGCATCGTCCTCCTCCTCCTGGTCTATGCCATCAATCTATTCCTTACCCACATACAACAGCAGGGGCGAGCACCATGAATCCACCACCTTCGGCCACTGCCAAAAGGAACGGGCCGGCCCTCCAGGCCACCGGGCTGGTGGTCCATCTGGGCGGGCGCTTCGTGCTGGAGGTCCCCAGCCTGGCGGTGGAGCGCGGCGAGGTGCTGGCCATCATCGGGCCCAACGGCTCCGGCAAGAGCACCCTCCTGCAGGCCCTGGCCTTGCTCGTGCCCCTTACTTCCGGTGAGCTGTATTTTGAGGGCGAGTCCGTACACCCGGGCAGCGACTTGGTGGCCTTGCGCCGCCGCATGGCAGTCGTCTTTCAGGAGCCATTGCTTCTCAATATGTCGGTGCGAGAAAACGTGACCATGGGCCTGCGCTTGCGCGGCCTGTCTCAATCCCAGGTGGCGTGTCGAGCCGACTTCTGGCTCCAACGCTTCGGCATCGCTTCCCTGGCCATGCGCCACGCTCGGGCCCTCTCCGGCGGTGAGGCCCAACGAGCCAGCCTGGCCCGGGCCTTCGCCCTGGAACCGGAGGTGCTCTTCCTGGACGAGCCCTTCGCCGCCCTGGATGCCCCAACCAGGGCCGAGCTTATCGAGAGCCTCGTCACCGTCCTCCGGGAGACTGGTGTCACCACCGTTTTCGTGACCCACGACCGCAACGAGGCCCTGGCCCTGGGCCACCGGGTAGGGGTGCTCATGGACGGCCGTCTCCGCCAATTGGACCGGCCCGAGGTGGTGTTCGGCGCGCCCGTGGATCTGGAAGTAGCGGCCTTCGTGGGCATGGAGACCGTGTTGCCAGGGCGGGTCTTAGCCCAAGAGGAGAGCCTGGCGCTGGTGCAGGTATCCGGCTCCAGGGTGGAAGTGGTCTCAGACCTGCCGCCGGGCCGGGAGGTGCTGGTCTGCCTGCGGCCGGAGGATGTGACCCTCCATGCGCCTCACAACGGTGGCCCGAGCTCCAGCGCCCGCAACCGCCTGCGGGGCCGAGTGAGCCGGCTAAGCCCTCGCGGGGCCCTGGTGGCCGTTACGGTGGAGTGTGGGTTTCCCCTGGTGGCCACCGTCACCCGACGCTCCGCCCTGGACATGGCGCTATCCCTCGGGCAGCAGGTGGACGTCACCTTCAAGGCCTCCGCGGCCCATCTTATCCCCAGATAATACCTTGGGCACTGAACCGTAGCACTCTACTAGTAAAGAACCAGTCACTACACCTGGACCATTGGCCTGTTCACTGAGACTTCCCGATTGATTTTGGCGGCTATCCCATCCGGTAGGCCTTCTGCCCGGGCTGCTCCTCTTTCTGCTCAGACTATTGACTTGGGGCCCTTTTCGTGGTATCTTTATTTTATTGGCACAACCAACTAACTCCGCAGGGAGACGTCCCGGTGCAAAGGCCTTATCGGACGGGGGACCAGGCCCTGGTCAGGGAGATCAATCTCTCCATTGTTTTGAACCACTTGAGCGACACCTCTCCTCTCTCGCGGGCCAGGCTGGCAGAAATGACCGGGTTGAACAAGACCACTATCTCCAGCCTGGTCCAAGAACTATTGGAGCGGCGGTTCCTGCGGGAGATTGGCCGGGAGCCCTCTGGCGCTGGGCGCCCGGCGATTATGCTGGAGTTAAACCCCCACGCCGGCTGTATCATCGGGGCTGAGATAGGGGTTGACTTCATTGCGGTTATCCTGACCGACTTCCGGGCCCAGATCCTCTGGCGACGCCAAGAGGACTCCGCCCACCTTCAGGGCCAGGAGGCCGTCCTGGCCAGGGTCATGGAACTGATCAGGGAGGCCCTGGCCGTGGGGTGGTCCACGGGTACCCCGGTCTTGGGCCTGGGGTTAGGGGTCCCGGGCCTGGTTGACGGGGCCTCCGGAACCATCGTCTTCGCCCCTAACCTTCAGTGGCATAACGTGCCCATTAAAGAGATCCTCTCCCGCCAATTTCTAGGTCCCATCTTTGTGGAAAACGACGCCAACGCCGCTGCCTGGGGGGAGCATTATTTCGGGGCAGCACAACACGCGAAGAACTTCGTCTACCTCCACGTGGGGGTGGGACTGGGTGCCGGGATCGTCATTGACGGTGGGCTTTACCGGGGGAAGAGCGGCTACGCTGGCGAGATCGGCCACATGACCCTGGTGCTCGATGGCGAACCCTGCCATTGTGGCAACCGCGGGTGCTGGGAAACCCTGGTTAGCCAGGGAGCAGTGATCAAACGAGCCCGCAGGGCCATTGAGAACGGCGCTTCCAGTCAGGTGAGCGATTTGGTGGAGCATCGCCTGGAAAGGGTTACCGTGCCACTCATCGTTCAAGCCGCAGAGGAGGGCGACTCCGTTGCCCGTCAGGCCTTGCAGGAGACAGGCCTCTACCTGGGGATAGGCATCGCTAATCTGATCAACGCTTTTAATCCGGAGTTGGTCGTCTTCGGTGGGGTGCTGAGCCTGGCCAGCCCGTTCCTTCTCCCAGCCATTCAGCAAGCCATCGGAAGCCGTTCCCTGGCTCAATCCAGCCAGACAATTCGGGTGGAGGTTTCCACCCATGGCCGGGATGCCTGCGTTATCGGGTGCATAGCCCTGGTACTGCACGACATCATGAGCCAGCCCACCCTAACCTTGCGCACCGGTGCCGAAGGGAGGTGGTCATCGCCACAAACAATTACGCTGGCACGGTAATCAAGGTACCGGTCTATATTTCCAAAGGAGGATAAGGACAATGAAAGGGTTCAGGTTCTATGGATTCGTCGTGGCCCTGGTGGTGCTCGGGATGATCGCGGCTGCCTGTGGGCCCACCCCTCCACCCGCAGCCCCCAAAGGCAAGCTGGAGATCTTCTCGTGGTGGACCGCCGGCGGTGAGGCCGAGGGCCTAAACGCACTCTACGACGTTTACAAGAAGAAGTACCCTGGCGTCGAGATCATCAACGCCACCGTGGCCGGTGGCGCCGGGGCCCAGGCCAAGGCCGTGCTCACGACCCGCATGCTCGGCGGCGACCCGCCGGACTCCTTCCAGGTGCATGCGGGCCATGAGCTGATCGACACCTGGGTCGTGACCGGCAAGATGGAGCCGCTGACCAGTCTGTACAAGTCCGAGGGGTGGGATAAGGCCTTCCCCAAGGGCGTGCTGGACATCGTCTCTTACAAGGGTGACTACTGGTCGGTCCCGGTCAACATCCACCGTTCCAACGTGCTGTGGTACAGCAAGAAGGTCTTCGCCGATAACAAGCTCGAACCGCCCAAGACCTTCGACGAGTTCTTCAAGGTCGCGGACGCGCTGAAGGCCAAGGGCATCGTGCCGCTGGTCATGGGCACCAAGGATGGCTGGGAGGCCGGCCACGTCTTTGAGGACGTCCTGGCTGGCACGCTGGGCGCTGAGGCCTACAATGGCCTGTGGACCGGCAAGACGGCGTGGACTGACCCCAAGGTCACTGAAGCCCTCAACAACTTCAAGAAGATGCTGGCCTACATCAACACCGACCACTCTGCTCTCACGTGGGACGGTGCCGGGCAGTATCTGATCGACGGCAAGGGCGGCATGATGATCATGGGCGACTGGACCAACGGCTGGTTCATGTCCAAGAACTTCACAGGCTACGGCTGGGCGCCGACCCCGGGCGCCTCCGGCATCTTCGTCGCCCTGTCCGATAGCTTCGGCCTGCCGAAGGGCGCCAAGAACCGCGACAACGTCATCGCCTGGCTTAAAGTCTTGGGGTCCAAGGAAGGCCAGGATGCTTTCAATCCCAAGAAGGGTTCCATCCCGGCCCGCATTGACCCGGACAAGAATCTGTACAACGACTACCTGAAGTCGGCTATGGCGGACTGGGCGAAGGACGCCATCGTGCCGAGCCCGATCCACGGCGCGGCAGCCAGCGAAGGTTGGGCCACGGCCTACAAGGATGCCATCGCCGTCTTCGTAGCCAAGCAAGACGTCGCTGCCACCCAGAAAGCCCTGCAGCAGGCGTGCGTGGACGCCAAAGTCTGCAAGTAGACCCCCTTTGCAACCAGCGAGGCAGCCCTCCTTGGGCTGCCTCGCCCCTCATTGTGGAGGAAATGTATGCGAGGTTTGACCTGGGATCGCGTGACCTCGATCCTGCTGATCGCGCCTTCGGTGATCGCCATCCTCGTCTTTGTGTATGGCTTCATCGGCTGGACAGGGTGGGTTTCGTTGGCGCGATGGGACGGCATGCTCCAGGATCTTACGCTTGTCGGCCTGCGGAACTACCAAAAACTGTTCGACGCCGAGCGTTTCCAGATCGATCTGCACAACACGGTCACATTCACGCTGTTGTTCCTGGCCTCATCCCTGGTGATCGGCTTCCTCTTGGCCGTCCTGCTCGACCAGCGCATCAGGAGTGAAGGCCTCTTCCGCAGCGTCTACCTGTTCCCGATGGCCCTGTCGTTCATCGTCACCGGGGTGGTCTGGCGCTGGTTACTCAATCCCGGCAGCCGCGAGTTGGGAAGCGTGGGGGTCAACCTGCTCTTCGACAAGGCTGGGCTGGGTCTCCTCAAGTCCGGTTGGTACACCGACCCCAGCATCGGCATCAAGGCAGTAGCTATCGCCGCCACCTGGCAGATGTCTGGTTATGTGATGGCCATGTACCTGGCTGGCATGCGTGGCATCCCGGAGGATCTACGCGAGGCGGCCCGGGTGGATGGGGCCAGCGAGCTAGAGATCTACCGCCATATCATTGCGCCGCTCCTGCAGCCGATCACCCTCAGCGCCGTGATCATCCTGGGCCATATCTCGCTCAAGATCTTCGACCTGGTCTCGGCCATGACCGGCCCGGGGCTCGGCTTCTGCACTGACGTTCCGGCCTATTTCATGTTCGACACCACCTTCCGCGGCAACCATTTCTCCCAGGGAGCGTCCATCGCTATCATCCTGCTGCTATCGGTGGCAGCCCTCATCATACCCTACTTGGTGTATACTGCCCGCACGGAGGTCCAGCGGTGACCATACAGCCCTCTCGCCTATTGATCTACGCAATTCTAGTCCTCTTCGCCGCCTTCTATCTCATGCCGGTGTACGTCCTCTTGGTCACCGGGATGAAGGGTTTCGTAGAAGTTAGCCTGCCCCGCATGTGGGACCTGCCGTCTGGGCTATATTTCGATAGTTTTCTTCGTGCCTGGTTCGGCAGCCAGGCCCAAGGCTTCCGCGGGCTTTCAACCAACTTCCTCAATAGCGTAAAGCTCGTCGTCCCAGCCACGCTGCTCTCGGCCATGCTCGGCTCGATGAACGGCTACGTGCTGGCCAAGTGGAGATTCCGTGGCTCGGAAGTATTGTTCCCGGTGCTCCTGTTCGGGATGTTCATCCCATACCAGAGTGTCCTGATCCCGTTGGTGCAAACACTTCAGAAGATGCAACTGTACGGCTCGATCCCCGGCCTCATCTTCGTGCATGTGGTCTACGGCATCCCCATCACAACGCTGATCTTCCGCAACTACTACGCCACCGTGCCGACCGAACTTGTCGAAGCGTCGAAAATCGACGGCGCGTCGCTTCTCGGCATCTACCGTTGGATCATGTTCCCGATCTCGATGCCCGGTTTCGTGGTAGCGTTGATCTGGCAGTTCACCTCCATCTGGAATGATTTCCTGTTCGGTGTGGTGGTCACCCCTAACCCCGCCGTCCAGCCGGTCACCGTGACGCTCAACAACCTGGCCGGCAGTTATATCGTCGAATGGAATGTGCAAATGGCGGGGGCGCTGTTGGCGGCCTTG
>JBFMCB010000067.1:0-15027 GCA_040754915.1 Chloroflexota bacterium
GCCTCCTCCTGAAACCGGTCGAGCAACTCACCCCTGGTCACGATCGCACCTCCCAAGCTAATGTAACTGGTAGCAAGTAACAGGTAGCAAGTAGCAGGTAGCAAGTAACAGGTAGCAAGTAACAGGTAGCAGTTAGCGGGCACGGCCTTCGATGACGGCCTGGCGCAAATTGTAAAGCTTGCCGCCCAGCGTACGGTAGTCGTCGTAGAAATAGTGGAAACGGTCTGGTTTCAAAGAGCCGGTCTCATGCAGAAGTTCAAGGTGAGCCTTGGTTTCATCGCATGATGCTAAAGCATAGGTTAAGAACTTGAGGTACTCAGCCCGGTAGGTTCGTCGCCCGTAACCCTCCACGAAATTGGCCACGATGGATTTGCTTGAACGTCGAATCTGGGAACCTTCCTCGTACATATCAAACTTGGGCAGCTCCTCGAATGTCATACGATGAATCACGACTGCAAGTTGTTTCGCTAGCTTGTAGACCTCAGAATCCTCGTAGTTCGCTGCCACAATGCCTCCCTGCTACTTGCTACCTGTTACTTGCTACCTGTTACCTGTTACCTGTTACTTGCTACCTGCAGGGTCACGGTCACCGTGGTGCCCACGCCCAATTCGCTCTGGAGGGTGATGTCCCCTCTGTGGGCCTTGATGATCTGCCGGGCTGAGTACAGCCCCAGGCCCACGCCCCGCACCCGGCCCTCCTGGATCTTGGTGGTGAAGCCTGGCTCGAAGACCCGGCCGAGATTCTCCGGCGCGATGCCCTTCCCCGTATCGCTGAAACGGATCACCACCACATTAGCAGGCGGCAGGGAGCCGCCAGCAGGGAGCCCCTCACCTTGTCCCTCTCCCCACAGGGGAGAGGTGAGGTGAGGGGCTATCTGCTCCCTGCCCTCTGCTAACCGCTCCATCCGGGCCGCCACCGTCAGCCTTCCCCCCTGGGGCATGGCCTCTATGGCGTTGGCCATGAGGTTCAGGAAGACCTGCATGAGCTGCTCCGGGTTGGCCCGCACCTTGGGCAGGTCCGGCGGGAGGTCCAGCTCCAGCGCCACCTTCTGATCGGACATGGCCTGTCCGAGCTGGTCGGCCACCGAGCGGACCAGGGGGTCCAAGGCGATGGGCGCGGGGGGCCGGGCCGTGGGGGCGGCTAGGGAGAGGAACACTCGCACGATGTTAGCGATGCGGTCGGCGCCCCGGCAGATGGACTCGACCATGACCTGGGCCTTGGGGTCCAGGCCCCGGTTCAACTGTAGCAGCTCGGCGTTGCCCAGGATCACGGCCAGGGGATTATTGATCTCGTGGGCCAGGCCGGAGGCCAGCTCGCCGGCCGCCGCCATCCGGGCCGACTGCAGCAACTCTTGCTGGGCCGCCTGCAGTTGGGCCAGTTGGTCCAGGGTCCTCTGGTACAGCCTGGCGTTGTCGATGGCCGCTGCCATCCCGGAGGCCCAGGTGGACAATACCATGACGTCCCGCTGGCTGAAGCCGTCCACCTGGGTGCTCTCTACGTCCAGTACGCCCAGAAGCCCTTCCCGGCCACGCAGGGGAACCACCACCTCAGAATGCACCTCGGGATTGCCGCAGATGTAGCGGCTATCCGTACGCACGTCGGGCACGTAGAGCACCTGCTCCTGGGCCGCCCCGTGCCCGATCAGGCCATCGATCCCGACCCGAAACCTCATGCCCAGGTCCACTGTTGGCCATTCGCCGGCGCTGGCCTTGATATACAATTCATTACTATCGCGGTCCAAGAGCAGAATCAGGCAGAGGGCATAGCCAAAGGTTTCCTTGAGCGCCGCCACCGCCCTGGGCAACAGCTCGTCCAGGTCAATGGTGGTGAAAGCCTGGCTGCCCTGGAAGAGGAGGCTCATCTCCCGGGCTGTCCGCTGCGATTCCTGGAACAGCCGGGCGTTCTGGAAGGCCACCGCCGCCTGGCCGGCGATGGTGGAGAGGAGCTCCAGGTCCTCCTGATCGAAGGCCTGGGGGTTATGGAAGTCCTGCACGGCCATGACCCCCAAGAGGTCTTTTAACACAAGGGGGGCCTGTGCCCCCCCTGACCCCCCGATTCCGACCAGCAGGGGCACCCCCAGCCACGATTTGGCCGGCCGGCCCACGGGCACGATGCCGTGTTCCTGGCAGAAACCCTCGACGTTATTGGGGATCAGGAGGGGCTGGCGGTGGCGGACGATGTACTCGGTGAGCCCGGCTTGCATCTTGCGCCGGGCCGGCTCCCGGCGCTTGCCCTCCTCCACGCCGAAGGCGAACTCCAGCTCTTCGGTCTCGGGATGATAGAAGGCGACGTAGAGGGTCTCGGTGCCCAGGAGCAGGCTGGTCTGGCGATACAGCTCCTCCATGAGCTCGTCCCGGTCAAGGATGGCGGAGACGGCCTGGCTGATCTGGTTCAGGGCCGAGAGCTCTCGCACTCGCCGCTCTCGCTGGGCGAAGAGCTGGGCATTCTGCACCGCCACCGCTGCCTGGCCGGCAAAGGCGAAGGCCACCTGGGCGTCCTCCAGGGTGTAGAAGTTGGGCTCGGCCTTGTCCAGGCAAAGCATGCCCAGGACGTTGTCTTTCACCACCATCGGCGCCCCGATCCAGGAGCGGATATACTCACTCCCCGGCACCCTGGCCCAATCCGGTGCCTCGGCGGTGTCGGCCAGGATCACCGGTTTCCTTTCCACGATCACCTGGCGATTGGGGATGGCCTCGATGTCGAGGCTAACGTTTTTCACCAGTTCCGGGTGGGGAAAGCCTCTCCCCGCGTGGAAGACAAGTTTCTTCCCCTGAACCATCAGGATCGAGGCGGAGTCGTAGGACACGACCTTGCCCACCTGGTCCAGGATCAGCTCGAAGACCTCGGTGAGGTCCAGGCTGGAGGTAATCACCTGGGCCACCGCCCGCAGGGTCTCTGTCAGCTCGTGCTTCTTGCGCTCGGCCCGGAACAGCCGGGCGTTCTCGATGGCCACGGCAACCTGGTTGGCGATAGTCTGGGCCAGCGCGATCTCCTCGGAGCGGAAGCGACGGGGCTTTCCTATGGCGTCCAGGCCAATGCTGCCCACGACCTCACCCTTGGCCGCCAGGGGCAGGATGAGCATGGAACGGATGTCCAGCCGGCGCATGGTCTCCCGTACCGGCGCCAGCAAGGGGTCGTTTTGTGCATCTTCGATTGCCAGCGGCTGCGGGTGGGCGATGATCTGCTCGGCGGCCGGATAGCCCTGCACCGGTAACACTAGGCCTTTGGCCCCAGTGGCTGGATATTCCGCCGCTACTCGGCCACTGGTATGCGCCTGGTCGAAGAGCAGGACGCCGCCGTGGTCTACGCCGAACAGCCGCACCATCTGCTTAAGGACAATGTTCAGGATGTCGTCCAGGTCCAGCGAAGAACTGGCCAGGCTGGAAACCCGATGTATCGCCTCCAGGTTGCGGGCTTTCCCCTCCGACTTCGCCGCGTGCTTCTGAGTCTCTTCGTGCAGCCGGGCGTTCTCGATGGCCACGGCGACCGCATCGGCGATGGTGGAAAGCAACTCTAGCTCCGCCTGGCCATAGGCATTGGAGCGGTATGCCTGCACCGAGATCACGCCGACCACGTTGTCGCCGAGCAGCATGGGCACGCCCAACCACGACTGCGGCAGTTCCATCGTGCCCCACAGCTTCACCGGTGGCAGGTGCTCTTTTTCTTTGTCGAAATCGCGAATGAGGAGGGGCTGCTTGCTGGTGATGACGGAGGAGGTCAGGCTGGTGGCCAAAGGACGCCGCTCCGGGGGCTCGCGCACTCCCTGGTCCACGCGGATGCGGTAATCCAGCTCGTTGGCGGCACGGTCGTACAGGGCGATGAAGAACGCTTCAACCGGCATTACCGCCGTGATCTCCCGGTGGACGATCTGAAGCAACTCGTCCAGATCCAGGGTGGTGCTGAGGGCGCGGGCGATGCGGTTGAGGAGGGCCAGGCGTTCAGCCCGCTGCTGAAGATCCCGCTCCACCGCCTTGAGACTGCTGATGTCGCGCAGGATGGCCAGGTACTCGTCGAAACCCGCGATGACCGAGTGAGAGACCAGCACGGGGAGGCGCCGGCCATCGGCAGCAATGATCTCGGTTTCGTAGGTCCCGCCAATACCTTGCGTGATCTCCTGCCACTTCTGCAGCATGAAGGCCCGGCGCTCTGGGGGGATAAAGTCCAGGAAGGGACGGCCGTGGATGGCATCTGGCGTGTAGCCGGTGATCTCTAGCAGGCGAGGGTTGAAATAGCCAAAGGTGCCGTCTGGCTTCACGGTGAAGATGAGGTCAATGGAGCTGTCCAGGACGCTCTGTAAATAATCCCGCGTCCTCCGCGTCTCCTGGTGCAGCCGGGCGTTCTCGACTGCCTGGCCCAGGTGTTGGCCGATGGCCGCCAGGAGATCCAGATCCTCCGGCGGGAAGGCCCGGGGCCGCCGCGTGCCCAGGTTCAACGCCCCCAGGGCCTGGCCTTTAGAAAGCAGCGGCGTACTGGCCAGGGTCTGAAGACCCTCCTTGGCGATGAAAGGAGCCAGGCGCGCGGTGGGGTAGTCGGCCACGTCCAGCACCACCGGTCTCCCTTCAGCCGCAGCCCGGCCGGAGATGCCCTCGCCCAAGCGGATATGCCGCACGGCTTCCACGAACTCCTCTGACAGCCCCCGGTGCACCCGCAGGGTCATGGTCTCCCCATCAGGCTCCATGAGGTAGAAGCCGCCGGCCTCCACCTCTAATACCCCCGACACCTTCTCCAGCGAATCGGTGAGGATTTCGTCAAGCTCCAGTGATTGCGCGGCGGTGCGGCCAATGGCGTAAAGGATGGAGAGCTCGCGGGTGCGCTCTTGCACTATTGCCTCCAGGTCATTTCGAGACTCCCGGTGTCTGGCAGACACCGGGAGTCTTCGGAAAAGAGTCTGTCATTCTGAACGCAGCGAAGAATCTCTCCTTTCGCTGCGAGATGCTTCGCTTCGCTCAGCAGGCCAATCGCATTGGCCGGCGTGAGCCCTGTTGACCTTTCAACGCCCAACGCGGTTGGGCTCCTACCCTCACGAGCTAGTCACATTGTACCCCTAAAGATGCCATGAGTCAAATTTGATTTCCCCATCACCCGTAGACGAAGGCCACGACCGCATCCGCCGGGTTGCCAGGATCGAACAGCACCAACCCGACCTTGCGGCCCACCACCATCTCCGCCGAGGCGATAGACCGCGCCACGGCCACGCTCTCCAGGTAGTACGAGAGGGACCCAACCACCTGCACTGTGGCCTTATAGTTCACCGAGTCAAACGCCTTGAGAATGCCCGGAACGATCGTGGACCGGTCTGTAGGACAAGTTGCCAACTTGTCCCACATAGAAGCTGCGTCCATGTCATTATCCTCTCCCACACAACAGTCAGGAACGACCGCCGACCACAGACCGCCGACGGCTAGCTGCAGCGGACCGGTCTGTAGGACAAGTTGCCAACTTGTCCCACTTTCTAATTCCGGACCAAGGACTACGGACTACCCAGGAACAGACGTTCCTGATACCGCGCCTTGCGGCTAGTGTCATAGTCCACGATATAGCCCCGCACCCGCCGTTTCGCTGTGCTGAGCCCGGCATAGGGGTCCGTCACGTCTATAACGTCCCAAAGCTCCTGGCCGCAGTTCACCGGCACCAGAATGTGGCCGCCCTCCGACAGCTTTTCCATCTCCCGCCGCATGGCCGTGGCCCGGTCCGCCAGGTCCGCCGCCGCGGTCAGGTTTGCGTCACGGAGCACTAACAACCGGTCCCCGTTGTAGTCTATCTGGCCCCAGGAAAAGGCCTCGCCCAGCTCCGAGGCGGGGCCGAAGACCCGAAAGCGGTTGTAGGTGTCGGCCCGGGTGCCATAGCGCGCGCCCAGGATGGTGTGAGAGCCGCCGTAAGAGTAGGTAGAAACGTCGGTGTCCAGAGGGTTCACCAGCACCAGCTCGCCGGACACGCTCAAGACCTCGTCGGTCACCTTGTCCAAAAGCCGCTGGATCGCCACCGCCGCACTCTCTCCGGCCGCTATGGTGAAGGAGGGATACCAGTTCACCACTTGGCTGGAGTAGGAGTAAGCGGTGAAGCGCACGCCCGCCCGAGCGCAGACCCAGGCCAGCAGTTGAAAGATGTTCTTGTCCCCCGCCGCCCACTGGTGCTGCCGCCTGGCCCGCCATTTTCCTAAAAGGTGCCAGATGTCCCCGGCCACGATCTCCAACCGTGACCGGCCAGGGTCACGGTTCCACTCAAACCGGTCAATCCAGAAGCATAGCCCCGGGCTATACTCGTTCCCCGCCGTAGTCTTGTAGCCCAGGTCAATCTCCACTTGGGCACCCTCGGAGAGGGCCCCG
This sequence comes from Chloroflexota bacterium, assembly GCA_040754915.1. Taxonomy (GTDB): domain Bacteria; phylum Chloroflexota; class DTOL01; order DTOL01; family JACQYG01; genus JACQYG01. Next base: position 6,328 of record JBFMCB010000067.1, read on the forward strand.
GACGGCGAGGCATAGCGGGCATCGTCGTTCCGCAACTCCACCCGGGCCTCCCCCGCAAACCGCGTAACCTCGATCAAGACCCTCTGTACGTCCGCGGTCAGGTCAAGATACGCAGGCACGCCAGGAGCGCACCACACCCGGGCCGGGCTCACCAGCCAGGCGTTGCCATTGCCATAGGCCGCGGCCACGCCGTAGGAGGCCGACCAGTTGAAGGGCATGGGCTCCCGGATACGGTTGTTCACGAAATCGTCACCGGCGGCCAGGTGAGTCCGCATCTGCCGGTTATAGGCGCCGGTGCCGGAGAAGTTCTCCCGGAAGAAGACGTGGATCACGTCGCACTTGAGCATGGCCGGGTAAGAGAAGGTCACGCCGGAGCCGGAAGACGCCTTCTCCATAAGTTGGAGAGGGCCCCAGGTGTCCACGCCGTAGGAATAGCCATCGCCGTAGATCACGCCCCAGACGCAGGAGTTACCGGCAGCATCGGTACCGGTCACCACGCAGTTGAAGTCCGAGGAGTAGAGCACGGCCAGGCCGGTGACCGAGGCCACGGAGTTGCCCCAGGCCGCCGCCGCGCCCCAGGTGCCGCCACTTTTTTTGATCCTGCAAACCGTAGCGCCCACGTTGAAGATCACCAGCACCGTGCCATCGGACTTCATGGCAATGGCCAGGTGATCGATGGCCGCGCCCCCGGTGTAGTAGAGCTCACCATCCCACACCCAGGTAGCCCCGTTATCAGTGGTGCGCTCAGCGTATATCCTGGCATTATCTGGCGTTAGGAAAACACGCTCCCCGTTCGCACCGGCGGCGCAGATCGCAGGATAGTTATAGGCGGCACCGACGGACGTCCAGTTGGAGTAGACAGAGCCCGGCCCGGGGTTCGTGATCCGGTCCCAGTAGAGCGCCTCCGTCGCCTCCCGCATCCGCACCAATGAGCCATCGCCGAAGACGGCCACCGCCGCCCGGTTGGACTCCTCCGAGCCGGCGTAGTAGTTAGTGTACCGCAGCCGATTGACGTTCGCCACCTGCTCGATGGCTCGCACCCGAAAGTAGGGCACGCCACTGGCCGAACGCTGGGCCGCCAGCAAGGTTGCGCTAAGCGTTCGCACCTATCACCTCCATTGGCCGCAGGCTAAAGCCTGCACTCCAGGCTGAAGCCTGCCGCGAATGACTGGGAAGCCGTTTTTACCGCAGAGCCCGCTGAGAGCGCAGAGATAAAAGGCAGATAGCAGCTTAGGAGCTCCGTGCTCCCTGCTAGCGGCTCCCTGCTAGCTGCTAAATGGTCTTCCACGAGTCCCAGGCCTGGAGCGGGCTAACCCGCCCGTCTTCGCCCATCGCCCGCTGAAGTTCCAGGCCCACGAGAGCCACCTGAAACTCCACCAGCCGCGGTTCGGCCCATTCCCGGTAGTTTTTGGGTGTCCAGCCGCCGCCCACGTTGATCCGGCTGGTGGCATAGTTCGCCCACTCCAGGGCCGCAAACGCGCCGGCCCCCAGGGCGATCAGCGGCTCGTGTTCCTGGGGGATGGTGGACGTGGTAGCGTCCAGGATATGCCGCCGGCCGTAGAAAATTCGGATGATGTCCCCGGCCACCACCGGCAGGGTGTCATCCAGAAGGTACAGGGTGTTGTTCCACACGCGCCACTTGGCTTCACTCCAGACCGCGGTGCTCACCCACGGAGCGCACACCCGCACGATGGAGTTCGGCCGGTCTTTGAGATAGGTGTATGAAACGAGCGAGTAGGCCCGCTGGTCAGCTACCGCCGTGATGTCCTGGTATGCCTGGTAGGGCACCGCCTCCGAGTACTCCTCCACCGCCCGGGAGATGTGCCGCTCCAGGACCGCGTCGGTCCAACGGTAGTTAGCCGCGTCTTCGTCGTGCAGGTCCTTGCGCACCTGCCCGCGCATCGTCGCGAGATCCATACCTGAACTCCTTTGGTGGGACAAGTTGCCAACTTATCCTACACCGTAAGATTCGCTACTTGCCATGAAGTATGCTATAATTACTCCAAAATGGTTATGGCTGAGGTTAGCTGACATGCCCGCAACTTTCTTTACTAGTAAAGAGGTCTTGACCGAAATCGGCGACAAAGAAGTCGTTCTGGTTCCCCTGGCCAAATACAACGCACTCCTGGCTAAACTCCAAGACCTCCAGGACGTCCTGGATATGCTTGAGGCCCAAAAGGAGCCCGGCCGCCCCCTCGAAGATTACCTTCGCGAACGAGGGCTGGCTTGAGTGTACCAGCTTATAATTAGGCCAAGAGCCGAGAAGGATCTGGATCACCTGCCTGCCGATATCCGCAGGCGTGTTGTGGGAGCTATCTCGCAGCTTGCAAACGACCCCCGTCCAAAGGGTTGCAAAAAGCTCTTTGATGGTGTCTATCGGATACGCGAAGGCGAATACCGCGTGATCTATGCAATAAAAGACTCCGAACATATCGTTGATATAGGTAAGATTACTCGCCGGAGCGAAAACACCTACAAAGACCTGAATAATCTGCTTCATAGCACCCCCTGAACGTGTTAATAGGTCTGGGGACACAATACTTATCCCGGTTTAGTTGTGTATTGCGTCCCCGGAATTAGCGGAACCTCGCAGGGAGTGCAGCCTTAAGGCTGCACTCCAAGCACGTGTCCCGGATGCAGCCTTTAGGCTGCGGAGCTCCGCGCCTGATGTGCCGGAGTGCAGCCTTTAGGCTGCAGTCTAGGGCTAATCCTCCCGCAGGTTCCGAACCTGCGGGAGGATTGTCTTCTTGGCTGGCACCGGCGGCTTGCCCACGAGTTTCTCCACTGCCTCCCTCAGGGTAAGCACGGCCTTCTCCAGCTCCGCCACCCTGCGCTCCAACGCCTCAACGTATTGGTCCATCGCTACTCATCCTTCGTGACCGTCAGCATCACGTCCAGGTTAGTGATGGAGCCATCGATAGCGGTCACCGCCCGAACCGTGACGTTGTTGTCAGACGGCACAGAAGCCGTTGCCGGGTCAACCTGGTACGTCCAGTTGGCCAGGCCCAGCGTCACCGGCGAGGAAAGGATCGTCGCCCCACCCTTCCAGATGTCCACGGTGGGGTTAGTGGTACCAGCCTGGGCGGTGCAGGAAACCGCCACCTTCAAGACCTTGATCTTGAAGGGGAACTGCACCTGGGCCTGAATGGTGGTATTCGCCTGGCTGGCGCCGATGGACTCCCGGTGGAGGTTGACCACGAACGGGGCACCAGCTACGTCGGAAAAGTGACTGATTGGCATGTTCCCTCCAGTTGTTTACTATGGGGCGAGGTCACCCCCGCCCCTGCTACCTGCTACCTGCTACCAGGCTACACCACCACCGACCGGTAAGCCCCACGGTAGTCGAGCCACGCCCCACCGAAGATCCACCGCACCTTGTAGGCGATGGCATCGTTGGTGAAGACGGCGCCCGCAGTCGGATCATCCTGAACCAGCAGTTCCGGAGTCCGCTGACCGTTGAGATAGCCGATCTCAATGCACTCGATTTCACTGGGATCGGCCACCAGATACCAGTCGTTGGCGTCCGTGAACTGGGGCACGACGATGTAGTCGGCCCGCCCCTGCAGGACGTTCTTGTCGTTGTCCGCGGTCCCCGGCTTCAGGTCGGAGTAGCAGGCGGTATACGCCGTTTCCTCCAGGTCCGGGGGGATGAGCAGGTACTTGCCGCGAATGCCCAGGCGCTTGGCCGCCGCATCGGTCATCTTCGCCAACACGATCATGGCGGACATGAGAGCGGTGGCCGAGAGGGCCGTGGTCCCGCTGTTGCCCTGGTGATTGACGGCGTCGAAGACGGTGAAGGTGTCGGCCATGGCCGGGTTGCTGGTGAACAAGTTCGCCACGAACTCGTTCATGGTGATCAGGGCCGCCCGGGCCAGCTTGCGCGGGATCCGGGTGATCCCCCGGATGTCGTCGTTGAGGATCGCCTCCATGGTCACGGTGACCAAGGAGCCCTTCTTTACCGGGGTGTAGGTTTCCTTGGTGTCAGACCAGGCCAGGTTGGCGTAGGCCGCATTCTCGGCCACGGTGGGCAGCACGGCGAAATCGCCGAGCAGGACCCGGGTCTGGGCCTTCATGTCCTTGATGGTGGTTTCCGCCACGATGGGCTTCCACCACTTGGGCTGATCAGCGTAGTCCTTGACCAGCTTCTTGTTGAGGACGTTGCCCAGAAGGTTGGCCATGACCGAGGTTGTGACCTCGTTGGCCTCGCGGACGATGACGCTCCGCTCCCAATCGCCGTAACCGAACCCGCGCAGGCCGGTGTCACCGGTGATCAGGATATAAGCCTCTCGAATGCCGGAGAGGTCCGGCAGGTTCTTGGCGCTATCGGGGATCGGCAGCTCGAAGAGCCGGTCCAGGGCGAAGGCCATCTTTTCGCGGGAAGATAGGCCCATCTGGATCCGCTCGCCGCCCACGCCCTTGATGACGTGGCCCTGGGTCAGGTCGGCCAGGAGGGCCTTCATAGCGGCGATTTCCCCGTCCAGCTCAGACTGCTCAAAGACGCGGCCAGCGAACTTCTTGGCTACCGCATCGCGAGCCTTCTCAGGCAGCCCGGCAGCCCCCAGACGCAGCGCCAGCAGGTCACCACACAGCGCCTTTCGCGCCTCAGCCACCGCAGCCACGTCCACAGATGCCGCGGCAGCAGGCGGCTTTGCTTCCGCCACCGCAGCAGGGGCGGGATCAGCGGCCTTGGTCTCCTGGGTTTGCACGGTTTCACTGATAGTCTCCTTGGCTTCTTCAGCCATACTTGTTGCCTCCTTGTTATTCGCTACCGCTTCGAGAATGCGGTCGAAGCTCCCGCCCGCCGCCGGGTCAAAGACCACGTCAGCGGAGTGGACGGACAGGATTGTCCCGACCTCCCAACGGTTTTCACCGATGGCCCGCCTGGTCACCACCATGTCCGCGGAGATCCCCACGTTGGGCACGGCCAGGCCCTTGGCACGGTCCACGATGATGGCCTCGATCAGCCGGAAGATGTCCTGATCCAGGAGCCGCAGGTGGGCCTTGATCGCGCCGTCCCACCTGGGCCTGGTGTAGACGCCCACCACGTCCCGGACGCTCCGCCCGTTGCGGGTGAAGTCGACCAGGTTCGGGTGGTCGCAGAAGGCCGTAGCCCCCTCCCACATCGGCAGGGAGGCCTTGAGCACCTCCTCCGAGTACACCATGCCGTTCTTGCTTTCGCCCGGCCGGATGATGGTCACGTCCACGGTCCTGGCCTGGCCCGCCACCACCGTGGCCTCCGCCACATCGGTTTGCCTGACCGTACCCTGTTCAAAGTCCATGACATCACCTCCTTTGCTGATTGCGGATTGGCCCTGATGTCTCCCATGCAGGCTGAAGCCTGCACTCCAGTCATTCGCGGTTGGGCTGCTACGCTCTGCCTCCTCACCCTGTCCCTCACTCTAGCAGGGAGCGGTCAGCAGCTAGCAGGGAAGGCGTCATTGCGAGGAGCCAGAGCGACGAAGCAATCCCCAGGTGCAATGAGATTGCTTCGCTTTGCTCGCAATGACTAGCGGCTAGCGGCTCCCTGCCCTCTGCTCCCTGCTAGCGGCTCCCTGCCCCCTGCTCCGTCTCCCCCGCGAACCGTTCCCACATCTCCGCCGCCTCTTCTGGCTTCACCCAACCTTGAGCCTGGGCCACTACCAGAGCATCGGCCATCGTCTTTGCGGCCTGGGCCATGACCTCGTTGTCCCCAGTGGTCAGGTCCTGGAACTTCGGCGGCTCCAGCGTCCGGTCCACGTCCGCAGGCAGAGCGCCCGCCTCTATCGCCCGGGCAATCGCCACGCCGACGACATCGTTGATCAGCCAGCCGAAGTACAGTTGGCGCCGCTCGTAGTGCCGGCGGGTCGGCTCACCCATCTCCACGGCGGTGGCCCGGGTCGCGCTCTCGCCCTCGGACAGGTAGTGCAGGGGGACCCCCGCCCCGGCGCCGATCGCCATGCGCAGGGCCTTGCCGTCGGCCTCTACTGCCTCGGCGTTGATGGCCGGCTGGATGGCCTTCCATTCTTCCGATTCGTTGTGGACAATGCAGGAGCCGGGGGATGGCGGGCTCATGAGCTCGGCCTTTTTCCTGGCGATGACCTCCGGGCCGGCGCCGCGGAGCACCACGTCCCAGAGATAAGCGCCCTTAAACTTGTTGATCACCACCCGGTCCGTGAGCCAGTCCTTGTAGCGGCGAAGCCAGGGAAGCAGGGGTACCAGGTCGCCCTGGCCGCGCTTGGCACCCACCACGCGGTTGATGGCATAGTGCCGCATGCCGTCCTGCAACCACCAGCGGCCCTCACCCACCACGCCCGAGGCGTCGGTGACCTGGTGGAACCGCCGCTCCGCCTCCAGGTCATCAGGGTCGGTCTCGATTTCGTCTATGGACGAGGCCGGCACCAGGCGAATATAGGTCATGCCGTCCAGGGGGTTAGTGAAGAAGGCGACGAAAAGCTCCCCGGCCAGGCTGAGCTCCGTGCACATCTGGTACACCCGGATGTCCATCTGGTTCTCCGTGTGCCGCCAGAAACGCGCGACGAACTCCGCCACGCGCGGATCCCTGGCCCGCACGGCGATGCCCCGGCCCAAGACGTAGTCCGTGGTCAGCTCGATGACCCGGAAGGCCAGGGGGTTAGACCGATACGCCTCCAGGCTTTGCTCCAACTGGTCTTTCAGGCTGGTGAGAGTAACATCCTTCTCCCCAGTCTTGCTAAGGGATCGCCACCAGCGGTCTTCTTCAGCCAGCGTGGCCTCGGCCACCCGGGCGCTGATGATAGAGCCGAACACCCGCTCCGCCAGTTTGTCAACGAAAGCCATCTAAACCACCACCAATCTTTCAACCTTCAACCAATTCATGCTTCCACTCTGCCCAATTGTCGCCAGGGCAGCGTGTACCGCCTAGCTCCTTATGCCCAAGGACCGCTAAGCGGCGCCCCAGCCGGTATTCGATGAGGGCGATGAGTACCCGGGCCGCCAGGAGTTGTTGGGCGGTTGGCGCACGTCCCTCGGTGAAACAGCCGTTCAGGGCCACCCCGACATACCGCCAGTTGTTTATGCCAACGCCGCTCTTCTTTTCCTGACCGCCGGCGTGGTAGGAAACCGCCTCCAGATCGTTGCACCAGTCTATGTCTCCGTTCGTATGGACCAGGAAATGGTAGCCGATCCCCGGCCAGCCGTTGCGCTGTATGTGGTGACGCGCTATATCCTGGGCCGAGAGATCAGCATTCACCGCCGTGTGGTGGATCACCACACCCTCGATCCGGCCCAAGTCGCGCCTCAGGTATCCTGATGTCCCGGAGTTGAACTCCGGGACATCAGCCGGCAAGGACACCCGCTGGTCTACCAGAGAGCAGCTAGCAGGGGGCAGGGGGTAGCTAGCAGGGGGCAGGGAGCCGCTAGCAGGGAGCACAGGGTTCCTATCTGCTATCTGCTGGCTGCTAGCTGCTAGCTGCTCCGCCGTCGCCGCTATCCGCGCTGCCCTCGCCTCGGGCTCGCCCAATCTGAACTCCGCCCAATCCTCTGTCCCTCCGACCAGGAACGGGGCGGCCCCCGCGATGTATTCATGCCGCGCGGCTTCTTGCCAGAACGAAAGGTACTCTTGGGCCTTCCGTTCGTGGCGCACGCCAGGCGTAGAGTCCCCAAACTCGGTGATCCACAAGACCTTTTCTGGAAAAAGGTCATGGTACTGAAGAAAGCGATATCCCCAATCCGGGCTCGTCATGTTGTCGTACTGCCAGTAGCAGTGCACGGCCAGGAAGTCCGAGGCCTCCACCGCGTCCCTGCACACGTCCAGCCAGACCAGGTCCGTTTTCAGATCCGGCACTGGGCAAAGCGCCGGGAACCCGAACGGCACGTTAGGAAGTTCTTGACGCAGGAGCTTAAGGGTAAGGTGGTACCACAGGCGAAAGTCCCTGGCGTGCTCCGCCGTGATCCCCCACCCCGGGCCACCGGAAAGGTGGTTGGGCTCGGTCAAGATCTCTACGTTAAAGCGCAGCCCCAGGGCCTGGCATGTCTGTAGCTTCGGCTTCATGGCGGCCACGAACTCCGCTGGTGCCGGTGGTCGGCCCGGCCACCACAGCCGGACAACCCATTGCTTCGGCTCCGTCAGCAAGGTGTTTGCCCGGGCGTACATCTCCGGCTCCGAGATCGTGAGCCCCACCATGCCCTGGAAGCCAGCCTGCTCGATGAGCCCGAAGTCGGCCTCGTCCCACCGCTCTTTATTGCTCGCGTGCCCCATCACCAACATGACTGTAGTCCTTGGTCCTTGGTCTTTGGTCCTTGGTCTACGGACTAAGGACTACGGACTAAGGACTATTAATACATCCCATCCAGGTACAACTGCTTGGCCTGAACCACCGCGCTGGCGGGCGGCCGCTGCACCATGCCCGCCGCCCGCACCAGCAGGGCCGCCGCCACCAGGAAGTCGTCGTGGCCGTCCTGGGGGTCCACGTAGAAATTCATGGTGACGCCCGCCCGCACCTGAGACTGTGCCTTCTCGCACTCAAACCAGAACTCCCGCGCCTCCGGATCATCGCCCTGGTAGAACTTGAACCGGCCCGAGTTCACGGCTGCTAACAGACCGAAGCCCAACTCGGACTTGCTCTTAGCCGAAAATACCACCTGATCCACCCGGTCACCTAACGCTTGGGCCAGGAAAGACGCCATCCCCGCGCCCCCCCCCCCCGCCGCCCCCCCCCCCCCCCCCCCCCCCCCCCCCCCCCC
>JBFMCB010000068.1:0-14995 GCA_040754915.1 Chloroflexota bacterium
GGGCCCTCAGGGGTGGGCAAGGATGTGACGATCAACCGGATGAAGGAGCTGGGATTTCCATTGCACTTCATCGTCACGTACACCACGCGGCCACCCCGGGCCAATGAGGTGGACGGTAGGGATTACCACTTCGTCTCGGTCTCGAGATTCCAGGAGATGATCCAAAGCGGCGAGTTCCTGGAGTGGGCGCTGGTATACGGCGACTACAAAGGCAACTCCCGACGAGAGGTCCGGGAGGCGATAACTGCCGGAAAGGACGCGATCCTGCGCATCGACGTGCAGGGAGCCCAGACCATTCGCCAGCTCGCCCCGGAGGCCGTGTTTATCTTTCTGGCCCCCTCCTCCATGGAAGAGCTTTTCCAGAGGCTGCGGAAGCGAAAGTCCGATTCTCCCGAACAACTGGCGACGCGCATGGCCATAGCCCCCAAGGAGATGGCAGAGTTACCAAAATTCGACTACGTGGTGGTCAATCGGGACGAAGAGCTGGACCAGGCGGTCAGGCAGATCGAGGCGATCATCATCGCGGAAAAGTGCCGGGTCAAGAAGCGTCGGGTCCTGCTCTAGCCGGAAGAGGCTGGCGCCAGGAGGCCAGGATGAAGTGGGGCTAGGCGCGGGGCTCGTCCTCGCGCTTAGCCCAATTTTTACTCGCCTTTAGGCTGCTGGCAAACCGCCCAACGCGGTTGGGCTGGGAATGCAGCCTTAAGGCGGCACTCCTAGGGGTAGATGGCCAATCGTATTGGCCGTCTCTCCTGATGTCCCGGAGTTGAACTCCGGGACATCAGGGAAAGGACATTGCTCGGTGCGCTATGCTGAAATCGCGGTGAACGTGCCGCTTAGGCCCAGCAAGAGCGATGACCGGGCCAGCTATCCCTTGAGCCTCACTTTTCACTATTCTATTCCTGAGGGGATGGCGGTCCAGGTGGGGCAGTTGGTCTGGGTGCCTTTTGGCGCCCGGTTCTGCCAGGGCATCGTGGTGGCACTCAGCGACCGCTCTCCAGTCCAGGAGACCAAGGACATAATCTCCACCATTGACCCACAACCGGTTTTGACCGGCTACCAGGTGGAATTGGCTCGCTGGATCAGCCACTACTACCTTTGTCCGCTCCTGGAGGCCCTGCGGGCCATGCTGCCCTCGGGCATCGAGCGGAGAGTGACTACCACCATCGTCCCGGTGGCGGCCGGCGATGAGGCCAAGGAAATTGGGTTGACCACCGGACAAAAATCGGTCCTGGACCTGGTGCGCTCGAGAAACGGCCTGGAGCTGGAGGAGATCAAGCGAGGCTTGAGAACCAAAAACGTGGGCGCTATAGTGGGCCAACTGATGCGCCGGGGCCTGGTGATCAAGCTCCTGGAGATGGAACGGCCCAGGGTGCGGCCCAAGTTCGCGCCCACGGCCTGGCTGGCGGTGGGGGTCGAGGAGGCCCAAAAGGAGGTGGCTCGCCTGACCGAGCCAGCGCGGCGCCGGGCCCTGGTCCTCCAGGCCCTGTTGGAGGCCGGCGGGACGCTGGGCTTGACGGATCTGTGCGCTAGGGTTTCCTGTAAGCGGGAGACGGTTGCTTTACTGGTGAAGAAAGGCGTTTTGAAAAAGGATGCGGCGGGCAAGTCGGTATCGCTGGCTCAGGATCGTGAGCAAGTGGAGCAGTTGATCCGGGATGCTGCTCGGGGTCCCAAGGGTGGCCAGGCCAGGGCTCTGGCTGCCCTCATCGCCCAGGCCGGTCCCCTGGAGCTGGTAGAGTTATACAAGATCGCCGGTATCTCCCGGGCCGGCCTTCAGGCACTGGCGCGCAAGGGGCTGGTGGGCCTGGGGGAAAGGGAGGTCTGGCGCACCCCCAGGGCCCGCCTTCCTCTACTAAAGAAAGCCCCGATCTTCACGCCCCGGCAGGAGCAGGCCTGGCAGGAGATCCAGAAAGATCTGGCCGCGGGGCCCCGGGTCATCCTCTTGCACGGCGTCACCGGAAGCGGTAAGACGGAGATCTACATCCGCGCCCTGGGAGAGGTGGTCAGGCAGGGGAAACAGGGCATCGTCATGGTGCCGGAGATAGCGTTGACGCCCCAGACCATCCAGCGCTTTGTCTCCCGTTTCCCAGGGAGGGTGGCGGTGCTTCATTCCCGGCTGTCGCTGGGAGAGCAATTCGACGAATGGCGCCGGGCCCGGGATGGTCTGGTGGACGTGGTCATTGGCCCCCGGTCGGCGATCTTCGCGCCCCTGCCCCGCCCGGGCCTCATCGTCATTGACGAGGAACACGAGTGGACGTACAAGCAACAGGAGCACTCGCCCCGCTACCACACCAGGGACGTGGCTCTGAAACTGTCAGAGCTCACTGGCGCCCTGGTGATCCTGGGCAGCGCCACGCCGGACATCGCCACCTATCAGCGGGCAAAGGAGGGGGAGTTCGTACTCCTGGAGCTGCCAGAGCGCATCAAGGTCGCGGGCCGGGAAGCGGGCGAGCGCCTGCCCACCACCGCCCCGGAGGTGACCTCTCTGCTTCCACCGGTGGAGATCGTGGACCTGCGAGAGGAGCTTCGGGCCGGGAACCGCAGCATCTTCAGCCGCTCGCTGCGGCGAGCGTTGGAGGTGGCCCTGGCAGCGGGCCAGCAGGCCATTCTCTTTTTGAACCGGCGGGGTACGGCGACGTTTATCCTCTGTCGGGATTGCGGGTACGTGGTGCGCTGCCGGCGGTGTGCCGTACCCTTGGCTTACCATCAGATGGAGGACGATCTGGTCTGTCACCAATGCAACTACCGCACCCTGGTCATGGATCAGTGTCCCAAGTGCTGGAGCCGCCGCATCCGCTACTTTGGCCTGGGCACCCAAAAGGTGGAGGAAGAGGTGAGGAAGGCCTATCCCCAGGCCCGGGTGCTGCGCTGGGACTGGGATGTCACCCGGGGCAAGGATGCCCACGAGCGTATCCTGGATCAGTTCCTCCGGCACCAGGCTGATATCCTGATTGGGACCCAGATGATCGCCAAAGGGCTGGATCTGCCTCTGGTGACCCTGGTGGGGGTGATCAGCGCCGACACGGCCCTACATCTGCCGGACTTTCGCACCGGCGAGCGCACCTATCAGCTATTGACCCAGGTGGCGGGGCGAGCTGGCCGCAGCCTCCTGGGCGGCAAGGTGATCATCCAGACCTACAACCCCGAGCACTACGCGGTTCAGGCCGCCCGGGACCAGGACTACGGGGCCTTCTTCCGGAAGGAACTGGCCTACCGGGGCGAGCACGGCTATCCCCCCTACAACCAACTGGCTCGGCTGGTCTATGCTCATCCGGTGGAGGAGAAAGGCCGGGCCGAGAGCGAGCGCCTGTCTCGGGCGTTACGCCAATGTATAGCGCAACTGGGGCTGGCGAACTGCCAGGTGCTGGGCCCGGCACCGGCCTACGTGTCCAGGCTGCGAGGGAGGTATCGCTGGCAACTGGTGGTGCGTGCCGAGGACGTTCACCCTCTCTTGAGCGAGACCCCCATCCCGCCGGGCTGGGCGGTAGATGTGGATCCGGTGAGCCTTTTGTAATCGAAGAGGCGTCATGACCGCTGATGCGGCGTCCCCTTTACCGGTAAAGAGCATCCTGAAAAACCGCCATTTTCTCCTGATCTGGATGGCCCAGGCCGTCACCCAGGTGGCCCAGAACGCCGTGGGCTTCGTGGTGATGGTGATCGTCCAGGACCACACCCATTCCACCACCCAGACCAGCTTCGCCGTGATCTCGTTCATCATGCCCTCGGTGCTCTTCGGCATCCTGGCGGGGGTCCTGGTGGATCGGGCCGACAAACGGATGGTCCTGGTGGCCACCAATCTGTTGCGAGCCGCAGCGGTTTTGGGCTATTTCTTCACCGAGGGGGCTTTCGCGCTATTCTTTCTGGTCACCTTTATTTTCTCCACCATCAGCCAGTTCTTTGGGCCAGCGGAGATCGCGGCCATCCCGATGCTGGTACGCCGAGACCAACTGATCACCGCCAACTCCCTTTTCCAGTTGACCGTTTCCGTCTCTCAGCTCCTGGGGTTCGTCCTCCTGGCCCCCCTGGTGATCAAGCTCTTCGGCACCCAGGCCTTCGGGGTGAGGGTGTTTTTTTCCATCATCGCCGCCATCTACGTTCTGGCGGCGCTCATGGTCTGGTTCCTGCCGCCGGACCGGGAGAAGCCCAAACCGCTCACCGGCGAGGAAGGGAGCACCCTGGTTCGAGGGGTGCTGGAGGAGATCGGCCAGGGCTGGCGCATCATCACCGGTGACCGTGCCACCTGGACGTCGGTATTGCAGCTCACCCTGATGTCCACCCTGCTCATGGCCCTGGCGCCACTGGCCACCGCCTTCGCCGAGGGTGTCATCCGGGTCAGGCCCGAGGACGCGGCCTATATCCTGGCGCCGGCGGGCCTTGGGGTCCTGGTGGGAACCCTGTCCATGCCCGGGCTGGCCCGCCGGTTTGCCAAGGGTACCCTGATCAACCTCAGCCTGGTGTCCATGGGACTGGGTTTGATGGCGCTGGCGGCGGTGAAGACCGGGGGGCGCTACCTCCTCTATAACGTGGTGGGGCGGATCTTGGACACCGCCGGGCTGCACCAGGCCCTGGGCCTGGTGCCCATCGTCATGGTCTTAGCTTTCCTCCTGGGCCTGGAGTTTGCCGGCGTGAACATCCCAGCCCAGACGGTGCTCCAGGAGCGCTGCCCTCCCTCCTTCCGGGGCCGCATCTTCGCGGTATGGTTCGTGCTGAGCAACCTGGCCTCCATCCTGCCCTTGATCTTCATCGGGGCCGTGGCCGATCTCATCGGGGTCAACAAGGTGATCCTGCTCATCGGGGTGGGGATCATGCTGTTCGGCCTGGCCGGCGTCCGGCACGATGTGGAGGAGCGGATCAAAGCGTTCGGGTAGCCGCGGTCATCTCCTGGTAGAGGCCCACCAACCTCTCGGCCTGAATGATGGAGGAGAAACGGCAACTCAATTCCCGAGAAGCCTGGCCCATGGCCCGGCGGAGCGGCTCCTCGGCCAGGAGCTTCAGGATGGCCTGGGCGTAGCCGTCATCTCCCTGGCCGATGAGAAAGCCGTTCTCACCCTGGACGACGGTGGAGGCTACGGCTGGATCCCGCACGGCCACAATGGGCAGGCCGGAGGCCAGAGCCTCCAACAGGACCATGGGGTGGACCTCGGTGGTGGAGGCGAAGACGAAGAGGTCGGCGTCGGCGTAGACCTGGGGCATCTCTCCCGGGGCAATATAGCCTGGGAAGAGCACCCTTTGGGCCAGCCCGAGCCCTGTTGCCAGGGCCACGAGCCTGTCCCTCTCCGGCCCGTCACCCACGATGACCAGCCTCGCGGTCGGCTGGGACTGTGCCACCAAGCCAAAGGCCTGGATCAGGGACTCGAGGTTTTTTTCCTTCCCCAGCCGTCCTACGGTGAGGAGGATCTCCTCCGCTCCGGCCAGGCCAAGCCGGGAGCGCAGAAGGCCTCTTGGTTGACCCTGAAAGCGTTCCAGGTCCAGGCCGTTGTGGATCACCCGGATGGGCCTCTTCACGCCGTAGCTCAACAACAGCTCCTTGATTTTCTCCGAGGGGGCCACCACCACGTCGCTGCGATTGCAGGCGAAGGCGCTGGCCCGCCGCGCCATCCCCGGCGTGATCACCCGGCCGCCCAACACGTAGTGCACGTACTCCGGGAAAAGGGTGTGGTAGGTCTGGACCAGGGGAAGATGCCGCGCCCGGGCCACCTGGAAGGCCAGGATACCCAGGCCGAATGGGGTGTGGGCGTGGAGCACGTCCAACCCCAGGCCGGCGGTACGGCGGAGGATATTCAGGGAAACGGGGCTGGCCACCCGATGTTCAGGCTGGAACACAAACCGTATGGAGGGGACACGAAATATCCCCGGGCGTGGGTCCCGGTACCCGGGGATGGCCGGTGCGACGATGTAGACCCGGTGCCCCAGCCTCTCCAGCGCCTGGGTGAGGATCGAGATCGAGGTGACCACCCCGTTGATCTGGGGCACGTAGGTGTCGGTGAAGAAGCCGATATTCATCGCAGGGCCGCGATGAGGCCCCTGGCCCCCAGGAAGGTGGTCCAGACCCGCCTGAGCCCGGAGACCAGAGGGCCCTCGTAGCCTTTGACCATGATGACCGTCTTGGGGCAGCGCTTGGCCACGCCCTCCGGCACGGTGCCGAAAAGGATCTGGCGGAACACCCCCTGGCGAGTGGCTCCCAGGATCACCAGGTCGTAATCCTTCACCTCTTTCAGTATGCCCTTCACCACGTTGCCGGCGATGATCACTTCCTGGCGAATGCTCTTCTTCCCCCGGAAGCCGGCCATGGTCCGGGCGATCATGCGTCTGCCCTGCCCCTGGTCGGCGCCCTTGGCCACATGGAGCAGGGTGATCTCGGAATGGTAGACCTTGCTCAGGGCCATGGCCACGTTCAGGGCCAGCACGGCGTTCGGCCCCCCGGCGGTGGGCACCAGGATCCGCTGGATGGAGGTCAGGCCGTGGGATTTCACGACGGCCAGATCGCAGGGGGCCTCCTTGATGACGGGGTCCAGCACCTCTCCCAGCGACGTTCCTAGGGAGATGGAGCGCACCCGCCCTTGCCAGCCCATGACGATGAGCGAGGCATTCTCCTCCCTGGCGGTGTCCAGGATGCCCTGGGCGATGGAACCGGCCACCCGGGTGATGGTGTGGATCGGCGAGGGCAACCCCCGGCCGTAATTCACGGCCTCCTCCATGATGCTGCGGCGGCTCTCGGCCGAGCGTTTACTCTCGTCGTCGACCCCATGGTTGAGGGTCGATACGATGTGCAGGGCGATGACCTCGCCAGACCTCTGGCTGGCCAGGGCTGCCGCCAGTTGGATCATAGCGCCGGAGGTCAGCGGATTGGCCACCGGCACCAGCACCCGAAAGGCGGTGGTAGGCCTACCACCCAACTCATCGCGGAAGACCAGGTCTTCCTTTCCCTCTGTCGCCACGGTCATGCTTTCACCTGGTGGAGAATTCAGTGTCGACCCGACAGATAACCCAGTATGATCTGATCGATGACCAGTTCCACCGGTGCCTTGTCATCGGTGAAGACCAGGCCCGAGGCAGTCACCGGGCGAATGCCCTGGCCCAGGGCCGATTCGGCCACCGAGCGCAAATTTGGATCTAGTAAATTAACCAGGTTTGCCCGGAAGTTCGAGAGGTCGGTGGGTTGGTTGGTGCCCACCACCATGTTATTCCAACTGGCGGGGACGTCGATGACGTAGACGCTGGGGAACACGGCCTTCATGGTGGAGGCCAGGGCCTGGACCAGCCGGTCGTCGGTGGGAGGGCGGAAAGCGTTGATCATCGCCACGCCCCGAGGGGTCAAATGGTCCCGGACTTCCAGGAAGAACTCCCTGGTGGTCAGGTGGAAGGGTATATAGGGCTGGCGATAGGCGTCGATGCCAATGACATCGTACTTCTTGTTGGTCCTTTGCAGGAAATATCGGCCATCCTGAGGGATAGGGTTCAGGTTGGGCTCGTTCATGGCGAAATAGCGCTGGCCGATCTGGATGATCTCCGGGTCGATCTCCGCGCCATCGATGGCGATGGGCCCATAGATCTGGGTGTACTGTTTGGGCACGGTCCCAGCGGCCAGCCCCAGGACGTAGAGGCTTTTTAAGTCCTCCATTCGATAATTGGCATTGAAGTAGGGCGCGACGAGGAAGTAGTCCCAGGAACCACCGGTCAGGAGCGCTTTGGGATTGTACAGGGAGTGCCAGGCGTGGCCTTCGTTTAACAGCAGGGCGGTATTGTCGCCGGACCGCACGACCTGGATGTAATTGTAGGCGGACTCGGCCTCATACACCAGTCCATCGGCCGCCTTGACGATACCTCCAGGCACAAGAGCGGTTAGAAGGAGAATAGCCAGCACCAGCAGGCCGCTCCACCAGGCCCGGCGGCCCACTGTCCTCCCCAGGCCCACCAGGGAGACCGCCAGCAGAACCAGGGAGAAAGAGAGGATGGTCTTCCTGGTGCCTATGACCGGGATCATGAAGAGCACCGGCAGGAAGGTGCCCAAGATGCTGCCCAGGGTGGAGAGAGCATAGATATTGCCTGATGTCTTGCCGGTGGATTCCACCGAGCGGGCCTGCAGGCGAATGGCGAAAGGGGAGACGCAACCCAGGATGACGATGGGTACGGCGAAGAGCAGTATCACGCCGATCAGGGAGCCGCCAAAGGTGCCCAGGGAATAGTTGGCAAGGCCCACGGTGGAGAAGCGCAGGATGGGCTGGGCGACGAAGGGCACCAGCCCGATGGTGAAACCGGCCCAGGCGGTGAGCTGGTAGAGCACCGCCTCTTGCGGCCGGCGGTCGGCGAGGCGACCGCCCAGGTAGTAGCCGGCGGTGAGATAGATCATGATCAGACCGATGAGGTTCGCCCAGATGAGCAATGAGGTCCCGAAGTAGGGGGCCAGCAGGCGGGAGGCCGACATCTCTATGGCCATGGTAGTCATGCCGCAGATGAAGACGACGGTCAAGAGAAAGGTCGGCTTGTCTTTCATGTGGGTCTTTCTTACCACTAAAGAATCGGGGCATTCGCATTGAACCGCCAAGACGCAAGGAATGCGGTTTCTTTACTGGCAAAGGACTTTACGCCTTCGCGGTAGAGCGGATACCGGGTGGCCGCGACCCATTATAACACCAATATGAGGGCCTGACAACCGGAAACCTTTTAACTAGGGAACCTCATAGGGTGAACTCTTAACATAATGAGGTAAGGTTCTTCTAGAACAAATGTCCAAACAGGGATCTCAGGAATAGAGGCGTGGCGAGTGGTGGCTTTTGCGCGATAATTCTCTTCCGTAGGGGGAGAGACTGTAGGGAATGGCGGGCTTTGTGTGGCTGGAGTGCCCGCAACGCACCTTTGCACCTTTGAGTGCTAGGTTTTGAGCACCTTAATTAAGTCGTGACCACCTTAGGTCCCTGGCGCACGACCTCTCTATCCTGAGGAGCAATTTCGCACCTCAGTCCTTTTTGCGTGTGAGGGGATGGGCCAGGCTATTCTCCTTACCAGTCCACCCTTGGGCTAATGCCCTCAAGCGACGACCGGGTCACAGTACGGGCTGTGTGACCTATGCCAACCGGAAGAGAATGATGGGGCAGGCATGGCAAATCGGGTAAAGTCATATGTGACCCCAGATCCTTGCAGGCTATCCGTGGGTCACTATCGCCCGGCCCAAAAAGCTGGTAAGCTGTGAGCGAGTGTCTTTCAGGCGAGAAGTGACAATACCTGCCAACCGTTTCATCACCGGGTAGCCGATGGAGTAGTCTTTGTCCAGTAAAGCCGCCAAGCCAGAGCCATCTACAGCGATGACCCGGCTCTTCTCCAGGCATTTGGCCGTGGCCGTGTAGCGAGGCGGAACCACCAGGGCAGACCAGCCAAAGACCTCCCCCTGATTGCCGATGGCCCGCACCATCACCTCCCGCTCACCGGCCTGGATGCGCAGGATCACCATCCCCTCCAAGAGGAGATAGACCGCCTTCGCCTCAGCCCCCTCCACGAAGATAGTCTCTCCGGGCTCGCGGCTCTCCTCCCGGCAGAGCTCCACGATGGCCTGGAGTTGCGCATCGCTTAAGCCTGCAAACAACTCTGTACCCCGGAGTACTTGTGCTGTCACCATGGTGTATCCCTCCTTAATTTCACCAGCCAGCCACTGGCCATCGTGTTCCGGGGGTCTACCCACACTGGCCGGCGGCTGACCGCCATGTCCCTACTGAGCACACAACAATCGACTCTTCATCTTCTTAATCAAGTATATCTTCAGATGGGGCCCAAATACAATAGGTTTGCCGGGATATTTCACCAGGCTTGGGCAAAGTGCCCTTTAGACGACTCTTCTACCAATGGCTTCCCTGAGACGGCTTAGCCGGCCAGGAGTTGGGTTCCCCGCTGACTCAGCGGAGGGGCTGATCGGCTCCTTGTCTCCTTCGGATTCCGCCAGGAGTCGAGTTAGGCGCTCGTACTCAGCTTTGAGAGTAGCGATCTCCTCGCGCTGCTTGGCCAGGACAGCGTGCGACAGATCCACTTGCCCCCGCAATCCACTGACGTTGAACCCCAGGATCTGGTTGTCCTGAGCCAGGGTGAAGGCCCGAAACTTCATCACCGCGTACATCGAGTCCACATCCATGAACCGCTTGAGTAGGATATCTGTATCACTAGTGGCCAATCCCTTTCCTATCTCCTGACCCTTCAGGTAACCCAAACCGTGAGCGAAGATGATGCGCAGCCCCTCCTCGCCCCAGCCATTCTCCTGGATCAGCCGCTCGGCCTCCTGATAAGTCTCCTCCAGGATCTCGATCGTAATTGCCACCCGTTTCGTCCCTTCAAACAACTGCGCGTAGAGTTCTTCAGACACGTGCTTCCTCCTTGTCCAATTAGCGAAGTTTCACCAAAAACCGATGATCCTTGCCGTCCCCCAGTTGAACTGCCCTATCCCCACCCTCTCCCCGCGCGCCGCTGGTGCAGAGAGAGATGGAAGGTAAGATGGGGACAGGTGACGACCTCTTGCAGCGCCTGCCAGGCACGTTCTCTCCACCTCCAAACTTTACCCGCCGGGAATCTTCACCATGTAGGGTTGGGTCATCCAGAGATGATGAAGCTCCTTATACCGCTCGCTAACTTCAGCCGGTGAGAGTTCTTGCCACTCCCCATAGTCAATGTCAATTAATCCTTCCAGAGGCTGTGATGCGCAAAGGGCACGCCGTGAGGCGGCCTTAGCGAGTGATTCTGCGATCTGCGTGGCCCGTTGCAAGGCGCTGTTATAAATCGCTGCCACGGACCAGGTGGCAGCAATGCGAGCTGCCACTCTTTCGGCCTGGATCAGGCCGAAAGCGTTCGGGGGCAAATCGGCCCGTGCCCGAAAGCGCCCATCTCTGTTCCAGGCCGTTTGCCCGTGACGGACAAGCAGAATTCTAGTCAACATTCGCCTGCTCCAGAAACCCAAGCCTAGAGCACAGCGATATCCGTGCAAAATCCAGATGACCCACTGAAAAGGCAAAATCTTGGCTATTCAGCAGCAAGAATTGCTAGATATGCTTCTTCTAGGATGGGACTCTGCGCAACCTATTCCTGTATGTCTTCGAACATGTCGGTATCTGTCTCGCGTGTGATCTCACCCATAGGTTCACTCTTGACCTACCTGGCGTTCTCTCAGCTCCGTCAATGCCTGCTGTGCTGCTCCTTCCACTGAGGTGGGCACGTCCGGCGGCAACGCGCTGAGCGCTTCTATGGCCACCTTCCCACCAATCTGCGCCAGGGCCTGGGCAGCCGCCACGCGGACCATAACGGATGCGGAGGGGTCGTGAAGCAATCGACTTAAAGCAGACACTGCCCGGGTATCCCCCAACCGCCCCAAGGCTTCAACCGCACTCCTTAGCAGGTAGGGATCGCGGGTCTGATCCAACAGGGCGATGAGGGGCGCCACAGCCCGTGGCTCGCGAAGGCGTTCACCTAGGATGTGGATGGCCAGTCCTGCCCGAGTCGGCTCGGGGTGCCGAACCGCGGCGATGAGCTTATCCACAAAGCCTTCCGCTTCCTCCTCGAGCGATGTCCCGCAGTGGGCGCAGACGGTGGCCTCCCAGGCCGACTCTCCCCAACAACGCGAACAGTAACGGATCATGGCCCTCCTTGTCCGCACCCAAGCACCCTCAGCGCAGGTGGTAGACTATGAGCGCTCCAACCAGGCCGAGCCCCGCGGCGTAACCGAAGCCAACTGCTGGCGATACACCGGCCCACAATGCCCCGACGATAAGGCTGGACAGGAAGTCGCCCAGGCCATTCACAGTGGCCAACACCCCGTAGCCCGTGCCCCATACCTCTTCAGGCAGCAGGTCGGCGGTGATGGCGCCTTCCAGCGCATCCTCAATGGCAAGGACCGTACCTCCTAACACGAAGATCAGACCCAGATTGGCCAGACTCGGCACAGTGGACATCAGAGCCAGGTTCATGACTACGGCCAGCAGATAGCCCAGGGCCAGCAGACCACGCTTGTCGAAGCGATCAGCCAGGACGCCAACCGGGTAAGAAGCCCCGGCATAGAGGATGTTGTGCAACACGTACAATGAGACGGCCAGGGTGCCAGCCTGACCCGCCCCTAACGCGGGCGTAAGCACTTGTGCGGCCCGCAGGGTCAGCAAGGTGTGGGCGAAGTCGCCGATGCCGAACAGGCCCACCCCAACCAGGAATAGCTTGAAGCGCGTCGGCAACCCACCGATGGTTTGCCATAAGCGCAGGGTGTGGTTGGGGAGCCGGCGCCGCTCCTGCACCAACGTGGCGAAGGTCAGCGCCGCGAGCACTCCCGGCACAGCGGTGATCCAGAACACAGTGCGATAACTCGCGCCTGCCCCCATCAGGACTAGGGCCACCAGTGGCCCGGCGATGGCGCCCAGGGTGTCACCGGCGCGGTGGAAGCCAAAGGCCCGGCCCCGTGCATCGGCTGGTACCGACTCGGCCAGAATGGCGTCGCGCAGAGGACTGCGAATCCCCCGTCCCAGCCAGGCCAGCGCACGGACAACTAGGACCTGGGGCCAGGTTATGGCCAGGGCAAAGAGCGCTTTTGCTGTCGTGAGGCTGTAGCCCAGTACCACCAGGGGCTTGCGGCGTCCGATACGATCCGTGTACCATCCGGCACCCAGCTTGGCGAAGCTGGACACGGCATCGGCGACCCCCTCGATGGCCCCCAGGGCGGCCGGCGAAACCCCGATGCTGGCCAGGAAAGGGGGCAGGACCGCTGTGGCCATCTCGTGTCCCAGGTCGCTGAAGAAACTGGTCAGCCCCATACCGAGGATGTTGCGGTTGAGCCAAGATGTTGGCTTGGTTACCGCAGTGATGGACAAATCTGGCATTGTAGTTCCTTACCCTCGCTTCTCCCCCACAAACCATGCTACCGCTCGAATCCACGATTTCAATTCATTCTCGGTTTTCGCCTCGCCTCGATACTGCCAGTTGTGCTTACGGCCGTACTCGCTCAAGTCGTGCGCGAGCGTGCCGATTTTTTGAGACATCGTTTCGATAAGAAAAGTGCGCGCCGCCGGCTCATCGGCCAATGCCAGCGCGAGACGCAGGTGGGGCAGGCACAGGCCATCTGACTCGGCGAACGCCTGGCGAAAACGTAAATCGTTCAGGTGCTCAACCAGCCACGACGCGTAGCGCTGCTCGGCCTCGTCGCGCACCTGACACGCCGGGCAAGGCGTACGCGGTTCAAGGCCATCAAAAGAGGCATTCGAGCTCCGCGTTAAGCCGAGTCGCTTGAGCCAGCGCTGCGCGGCGCGCCGCCAACCCGTCGGCGCGAGGGCCAGGCGCACGCGTTCGGCCTTAAGGTGACTTTCCAGCGCAGCTAGCGTTTGTCGCCCCAGATGCTCGTACACGATGCCGACGCCGGTGCCGCCGTACCGCGCCTCTTTGTCCACAACTTGCCAGGCGTGATCGCGGCAAAAACCCAAAGAGGTCAGCAGCCTGCCGCGTAGGAAAGGATCGTTCACGCCTTCCCAAAGAAATTGCTCCAGAAAGGCGTCCTCGCTTTCGGCGACCAGGAGACAAATCGGACAACCCACTTCTTCAAAGGCTTCTTCCAAGCGATAGGTGCTGAACGAGGCCATATCTAAACCTTCTCCGGCCCGTGCCGCCCGACAAAAAAGTCAACCCACTGCAGCGAACTCAACATTTTCATCTTTTCGATGGCGGTCGAGATCAGAAACAATTTTGCCGTGTCGGTGCCCTCCTCGTCCAGCGTCAGGGCCTGCCGCAAATGAGGGAGACACAAGCCATCCGAATCGCGATACCAATCGCGAAACTCTGTGTTTTCGCAGGCGTGTAGCAGCCACGTTATATATGTCTGTTCGGATCCCTCGCCGATTTCGCAAACGCGGCATCTCGCGCGGGGCAGTAGGCCACTCGGCACGCGGCGGTTGTTCGAGCCATTTTGTAGCGCCGCGTGGGCGCGCTGGATTAAATCCTCGTAGACGATGCCGGTGCCCAGCCCATCGCCCCAAATGCGCTGCTCGATCTCCTGGAGTTGCCACGCATGTTGGTGACAAAAGCCGAGCGAGCGAACCAGCCTGACACGAATGTTGGCGTCGTTGACGTACTCCCACAAAAAGCTGAACAGGTAGCGCCCTTCACTATCGCGCCGCAGGTGGCAAACCGGGCAACACGGTTGGCGAAACGCCACTTTCAGATCGGCTATGAGCAGGTCCATATACAAAATACAAAAAAGCCTCTACCGGTCCGCCTTTGGCGGAGGTAGAGGCTATCAGTCCTTACGGCCTTTTCGGGCAATATACGCCCCAGCGAGCCTCATCGCTGTCTCAATTGTTTTGATTTTACCACGTTCTCTCTAAAAGGTCAACTACCGGGTCAGGACATATCGGACAAGGCCTCCTCTCCGGTAGAATTAGCCTTGAGCCGGTCCTGATAGCACTTTGCACCAGTAGGTGCCGCCGCATGTAGCTTGGATTCGTTGATTTTGTATCAATGAGCGCACCGCTCCGGTAGAACCTGGCGTCTCAGACAAATAGAGTGCATTCTCAACGGTAGTGCCGGTCCAGCTCGGAGGCATACTTGGCCCCCACACTTTCGGCATTCTGACCAAGCCAGTCACTCAGGCGCGTTTGCCCGGTTGGAGGACGTTCAGAAACCAACAGGCTTGCCATCAAGCCCTCGACTTCGTCCGGAGTTAACACCACATCGTTGACCATATAGCCGATCAATTTGGAAAGGAAAAGCGCCAACCTCGGCCTCAGGTGAATGATCATAGCTCTGCTATGTACCTGGTCGGCGATGAGCCGAACCAGTTCGTCAAACGTGTAGGTCTCAGGGCCGGCGGCATCTATGATCTTGTTATCGCCCTTATGGGCTGCGCTCACGGCTATCTCCGCCACATCTTCCACAAACACTGGTTGAAGTCGGTAATCACCTTTTCCAAGGACGGCAAACACTGGAAACCGCCTGAGGAGCCAGGCAATATTGTTAATAAGAATGTCCTCGGCCCCGAAGATCACGGTGGGCC
>JBFMCB010000069.1:0-14707 GCA_040754915.1 Chloroflexota bacterium
GCCCCACCAGGCCCAGCTGCATTGCCTGCCGCAGCACCCAGAAGCGAAAGCCCACCCCTTGAACGTAGCCGTGGACCTCTGCCACCAAACGTACCTGCTCGGCCAACGCTACCTCTTCTCAGATATAGCGGCCAGCGCCGGCACCACCTGTTTCTTCCGCGACAGGAGGGCCGGGAAGACCAGGCTGTGGCCAGCTATTAACTTCTGACCGAAAGCCTCGGCCAGTAGGTCCTCCTGACCCTGGATCAGAAGCTCGCTTTCCTCTTCTAAGACGTACAAGAGCAGCATCAGGACCGAGGAATAGCCCTTGTCCACCCGCAGGCCTTCCATCTGCTCCAGCAAGCCCGATCGGAGGGCCGTGGCGGCATGGCGGTTGGTCACCTCCAGGCTCCCCACGCCAAACCTCTCTTCACCAAAGGAGAACTCTTTAAAGTCTCCCAACAAGAGCTCCCGGGGCGATTTAACCAGGAGGTCCATCCCGGCGGCGAAGATCTCGTGGCCCAGGGCCTCCGCGTCCACGCCGTCGACGGCCTCCAGGGCCTTGGCCGCCCGCCGGTCTCGAGCGGTGCAGGTGGGAGAGCGGAACAGCAAGGTATCGGCGATGATGGAGGACAGCATCAGCCCGGCCATGGTTGGCGGGATGGGAACCCCCGCTTCTTCGTACATCTCGGCGATGATGGTGCAGGTGCAGCCGACGGCCTCGCAGCGGAAGAAGATCGGTTGCGGCGTCTGGATGTCGGCCAGGCGGTGGTGATCGATGATCCCCACGATCTCCGCCTCCTCCAGCCCCTCCACCGCCTGGGACCTTTCGTTGTGATCCACCAGGATGAGACGGCGGCGGGCCGGTTTCAGCAGGTCGCTGCGGGAGAGGATGCCCACCAGGCAACCCCGGTCGTCGATCACGGGCATGGTGCGCTCTCGGGAGAGCGAGCGGCGTACGTCGCCCACGTAGTCTTCGGGCGAACAAGCAAGGTACTCCGAGCGCATGATGTGGGCCACCGGGGTGCTCATGTTCAAGAGCCGAACGGTGGTGAAGGTGTGGTGCGGCACGGATATCACCGTCACGTTGCGCTCCTGGGCCAGGTCCAGGATCGCCGGGGATACCGGCAGATTGCCGGTGACCACCAGGGCCCCGGCGCCACACTCGATGGCCACCCGCTGGGCGTCCTCCCGGTCACCCAGGACCACGAGGCAGTCGGGCTCGATGCGGGGGGCCATGCTCTCCACGCGCATCGCTCCCACCAGGACCTTGTTGCGCAACCGGCGGCCGCCGGCGGCTACCAGGATCTGCCCCTCCAGGGTCTGGACAACGTTTTCCAGCTCTAAAGGCACGTTGTCCAGAATGGCCGGGTCCAGGCCATCCAGGAACACCCGGGCGAAGTCCTCCACCGAGACCATGCCGACGGGCCGGCGGTCCTGGTCCAGTATCGGCACGCCCCTGATGTTGTGCTCCCGGATCAGCCTGCCCACCTGGAGGAGCGAGTCGCCAGGGCTGGCCACCAGCGGGTCGGAGCTCATCAGGTCGCTGACTCTTAGCCGCACGTCACGGACCAGGACCGGCTCAGGCATGCCGAAGCGCTCCAGTACGAAGCGGGTCTGATCCCAGAGATCCCCTTGCCTGGCGGGTACCACATCCGTGTCACCCAGCCGGTGCCGGAGCCCGGCGTAGGCGATGGCGGCGCAGATGGCGTCGGTGTCTGGGTTTTTATGCCCAATGACGTAAGTAATGGCGTTCATTGTTCTTTGCTAGCTGAAGAAGCGCCCTCGGTATGGCTGCTCGTGGGAACATCGGCCGGAGGAATTATACTTTCAGTTGAGGATCAAGTCAATCGCTCTGGTTATCGGTTATCCCGACACCAGTTCCCCGCTCTTGCGGTATACCAGGATTCGCTCCGGGTTCAACGCCACCCATACCCGGCCGGCCGGTTGAGGAGGCTCGCCGGTGAACAGGCGCACCGAGATCGTGGTGTTATCCACCAGCAGGATCACCACGCACTCTGCGCCCAGAGGTTGGATGGCATAGGTCTCCGCGGGGATGGCAAACGGATCACCCTGGCCACAGAGGGTGAGGTGTTCTGGCCGGATCCCCAGGATGACCTCTTCACCATCGCGGAAGGTGAGAGCCAGCCGATCTCGTAGCGACGTCAGGTCCAGACGGAAGGTGGTTCCCACCAGGTGGGCGGCCTCAACCCCTATCTCCATGTGGCACGGGACGAGGTTCATGGGGGGACTGCCGATGAACCCGGCCACAAAGGTGGTCTGGGGGCGGCGATAGACCTCCAGCGGCGTACCCACCTGGATGATTCGCCCCTGGTTCATGATGGCGATACGGTCGGCCAGGGCCAGGGCTTCGGCCTGATCGTGGGTCACGTAGACGGTGGTGATGCCCAACTCATGCTGCAGGTGCTTCAAGAAACCGCGGGCTTCCAGCCGCAGTTTCGCATCCAGGTTGGAGAGGGGCTCATCGAAGAGGAAGACTTGGGGTTTGTGAACCACGGCCCGGGCCACGGCGGCCCGCTGTTGTTGCCCACCCGAGAGTTGGGCCGGCCGTCGCTCCAAGAGTTCGGCGATCTGTAAGAACCCCGCCACTTCGCCGACCCGCTCCCGAATCTCGCGTCTCCCTACCCCCCTGACTTTCAGAGGATACCCCACGTTGTCCAGGATGGTCATGTGGGGATAGAGGGCGTAGTCCTGAAAGACCATCGCCACATCCCTCTCCCGTGGCGGGAGGCCAGTTACGTCCCGGTCTCCGATGTGGACTCGCCCCGCCGTGGGGACTTCCAGGCCAGCGATAAGACGCAGAGTGGTGGTTTTGCCGCAACCGGAGGGTCCCAGGAGGGCAAAAAACTCCCCGTCGATGATGGGCAGGCTAACATTGTCCACGGCGATCACCGGGCCAAAGCGCCGGGTGACGTTCTCCAGCATGATACGGGCCATGCGTTTTCCCTCTCAGGTTCGTATAGGCTACCGTTTGATCCCGCCAAAGAAGCGGAAGCCGTAGCGCCAGTTGACCAAAAGGTACAGCACCAGCACCGGCAGGGCGAAGAGCAGGGCATAGGAAGACGTCAGAGTGATAATGGGCGTGCCGGCTTCGGTGTAGAAGGAGTAGATGGCTACTGTTGCCGGCATACTGGTAGGGCTGCGCAGCAGGATAAAGGGGATGAGAAAAGCCCCCCACACGTGCACGAAAGCCCAGATGGCCACCACCATCATCCCCGGCTGCACCAGGGGAGCGACGACGTCCTGGAACATCTGCCGCGGAGTGGCGCCACTGACCAGGGCCGACTCTTCGTAGGACCGTGGGATCCCTTCCACGAAGTCCCGCATGATGAAAATGGCAGTGGGGAGCAACCCCCCGGTGAGGACCAGGATCACCCCCAGGAGAGTGTCGATCAGTCCCAGGTAGAAGATCAAAAGGAAGATGGGGACCATCGCCGCCGTGCCGGTGACGACGGAGGAAAAAAGGATCAGGGCATAGATCAGGAGGTCCCGCCCCGGCACGTCGGCGCGGGAGAGGGCGTAGGCCGCCAGGGTGGCCACAAGGGTGGTGATGAGCATGGCGCCGATGCCCAGGATGGCGCTGTTCAGGAGCGCCCGCATGGCAAAAGCATTGGCGAACACCAGGCGAAAGTTCGCCACGGTAGCCGGCGAGGGTATCTCTGCGGCCAGGGTGCCCCGGGGGTTAAAGGGGGTGAGCACCAGCCACAGCATGGGCAGGGCAAAGAAGGCCGCCACCAGGGTTACGAAGAGGTAGAATGCTATGCGTGCCAAGACAAGCTGCACCAATTTCATGCCCGCACCCCTTGCCGGCGGAGGATGGTCAGATAGGTCAGGGCCAGGACCAGGTTGATGAGCATCATCGCCACGGCGATGGCCCCACCTCGCCCGAACTCGAAGAACTGGAAGGCGATGCGGAAGGTATAGATGGACACCAACTCCGACTTGAAGGCCGGCCCGCCCCCGGTGATGAGAAACGGGGTGAAGGTGTTGAAGGTCCATAGGGTAATCAGGATGATGTCGGTCAGGATGTGGCTGCGGATTAGGGGGAGAATGATGTCTCGGAACTTCTGCCAGCCGGAGGCCCCAGCCACCTCGGCCGATTCCAGGTAGGAAGGGGGAATGGTGGCCAGAGCCGACGAGAAAAGGAGCATGGAGAAGGCTGTCCCCCGCCAGGTATTGAAGATAATGATAGAGAGCACGGGCTGCCGGATCAGCCAGTCCACGGGGGCCAACCTCAGGAGTTGCAGGATAGCATTTAAGGTGCCCTGGTCGCGATCCAGGAAGGCCATCCAGGTGAAGGCCACCACCACGTCGGGGATGATCCAGGCCAGGATGACCAGGGTGTAGACTATCTCCCTCAAAGCTCCCCGCCAGCGATAGAAGGCCCAGGCGATGGCCAGCCCCAGAAGTGCCTGGCCGATGAGAGCTGAGCCGACGACGAATTGGGCCGAAATGCGCAGGGCATTCCCAAACTGCCCGGAGGTCATCCAGGTCCCGAAATCCAAGAGGCGCTGGTAATTGGCCAGGCCGACCAGGCGCGACTGGACCGCGGTCACGCCGGTGAGGGTCTGATTGGTGAAACTCAGGTAAAAGACCCAAACGAAAGGGAACAGGATGAAGAGGGAAACAAAGCCCAGGGAAGGGAGGAGAAAGAGAAAGCCGGTGCGTCGAGACAGGATAGGTGCCCCCCCGGTCATTGACATACCTCAAAGAAAACGGTCAGGACAAGTGAGACTCAAGCCTGAGTAGAAGAGGAACCGCGTCCCCGCTGGTAGGCAAGCGAATAACCCAACCGGCGTCCAACGCGGTTGGGCTCCTACCGCCTATAGCTTTCGCTGCCATGGAAAAAGGAGGGTGAAGCCAGCGGGACCAGCTCCACCCTCTGGGGCGTTATTTGAGTTCGATGACCTTGTCGGGGCCCACCAGGGCTGTCAGGGCCTTGGCATAGGCCTCCAAGGCCTTCTCCGGGGTCATCTCGCCGGAGACCACGCGCTCGGTCAACAACTGGGCCTCGGCGGAGATCTTGGGATACTCGGGCAGCATGGGCCGCACCGTGGTCAGCCCCAAGAGTTGCTTGGCCATCTCGGTCATCACCGGGTCGCCGGTGACCGGGACGTCATCGCGGGCGCGGATGCGCGGCTCCAGTTCCTGGAAGGCCATCAGAGCCTCCTTGCTGAACATGAAGGAGAGGAAGGCCCAGGCCTCCTTGGGGTACTTAGTCTTGGGGTTCAAGACGTAACCGGTGCCGCCGGAGATAGTGACGAAGTCCTGGCCCTTGTAGCCCTTGCCTGGTTCCTTGGCCGGCATCTTGGCGAAGGAGACCACCTCGTTGCGGTTGGGGATCTTCCACTCGCCGGTGGCGATCACCGAGCGCCAGAACCAGTCGCCCTCCACCAGCATGGCGATCTTGCCGTCTCGGAACTGGGCGAAGCTCTGGTTACGACCGTCCTTGAGCAACTGGATGCGGGCGTCGCCCAGCTTCTCGTCCACGTAGATGGTCTTGTAGAGGTTCAGGGCATCCACGAGGGCCGGGGACTTAACGATCCACTTCCCCTTCTCGAAGTCATACATGTGGATGCCGGCGCCCAGGAGGGCCATGAAGTAGCCCTGCATGGTGGTGGCCTCGCCCATGGCCGTGCCGGCATTCAACTGAATGGGGGTCACGTCGGGCAGGGCCTTCTTGATCTTGCGGGCGGTGTCCAGTAGCTCAGCCCAGCTCTTGGGCTGCCAGGGCTCGGCGATGCCGGCCTTCTTGAAGAGATCCTTGCGATAGAAGATCTCCCGCACGTCGGTGCCCGTGGCCACGCCGTAGAGCTTGCCCTGGTAGCCAAGGATCTGCTGCAAGCCCGGGCTGATGTGTCCCCAACCCTCCCACTGTTTTACCTCCGGGCCGGCCACCTCGTCCAGGGGCTTGAGCAGCCCACCGGCCACGAATTCAGGAACCCAGAAACCGTCGAAGGCGAACACGTCGTAGCCCTTGCCCACCTTCAGGTCCAGCGCATATTGCTCTTTAAGGGCCTCGTCGCTGCCACCGAACTCCACCAGCTTCACGGTAACGTTCTTGCCCTCGGCCTTCATCTTCTCGGCGAACTTGGGGGCCAGGTAGGTTTTAAACCACTTGACCATGTTGGCGTTGACGCCGCCCTCCACGCAGCGACAGGTCAAGGTGAGCTCGACGGCCGGCACTGCAGTAGCGGTGGGGGGCGGCGGGGGCGGCTTGGTGGGCGTGGGAGGGACCGGGGTGGGGACCGGCGTTGGGGCACAGCCAGCACCCAAAGCGCCCAGGAAGGTCACCAGGACGATGATCCTCAGGACCTTTTGAGGATTCGACATCTCACACCTCCTCCGTGAGGCTTACACTCGAGCTGATCAAACGAACCGGCCAGCTCCGGTGCTGGCCCCTGACAACCGATCATCAATCACCCCCTTTGTCTCCGGATTTTCCTCGAAATCGAGCTTGTTGCACACGTGCGCACCGATATTAGCACAATAAAGGGGCGCTTGTCAAGGCGACCCCCGGCCACTAGACAGCATTTGACATGAGGGCGGCCTTCTGCTAGACTCTGCCGCGGCAGGTCTGGCGCTGGTTCGTGCCGTCGCGGTAAGTATTTGCACACGTGTGCGCCATGTCGCCCTAGGGTCACGACATGGCTTCTCTTGGAATTCATCATGGCGTGAGGTGGCGGATGGCACCAACTTCCATCAAAGACATCGCCCGAAGGGCCGGCGTGAGCCACAGCACCGTCTCCCGGGCACTGCGGGATAGTCCCAGTATCTCCACGGCCACCAGGCTGAAGGTCCAGCAGATCGCCGTGGAGATGGGCTATTCTCCCAGTGCCATCGCCCGGGGACTGGTCACTCGCCGCACCCACACCGTAGGGGTGGTGGTCACCAGCCTCACCGATCCCTTTCACTCTCGGGTGGTGGAGGGCATCGAAATGCTGGCCCAGGATCAGGGCTATGGCGTTTTGCTCACCACCTCGCACGAGGACCACAAAAGGGAGCGGGCGGCAGTGGAGATGCTCTCCAGCAAGAGGGTGGATGGCATCATTGTGGCTGCCTCCCGCATCGGTGGACTCTATCTATCGCTGCTCAAGAAACTTCAGGTGCCCATCGTCCTCATCAACAGCCACCAGACCGGTGAGTACATCTACTCGGTTTCCACCGATGACCAGCTCGGCAGCTATTCGGCCACCCGATACCTGTTGGGGCTGGGCCATTCCCGCATCGGCTATCTGGGCAGTCGCCGGGGAGGTCACACCGACAAAGGGCGCCGGGCTGGCTACCGTAGAGCCCTAGAGGAGGCGGGAATAGCCTTGGACGAGCAACTCGTGTCTATGGGAGATGGCCGGGTCCCCGGCGGGCGAGAAGCGATGACGAAGCTCCTGGCCCTGCCGGTTCCGCCTTCCGCTGTCTTCTGCTATAACGATCTGACGGCCATCGGCGCCCTTCAGGCCATAATCCAGGCCGGAAAGAAGGTGCCATGGGACGTGTCTATCGTCGGTTTCGACGGCCTGGACGAGGCTGAGTACGTCATCCCGCCCCTGACCACCATGGAGCAACCCCGCCTCCAGATGGGCCGCATCGCCATGCAAATGATCCTGGATGCCCTGGCCGGACGCAAGTCGCCGGCCCGGTTGGTGCTCCAGCCCAATCTCATCGAACGGGCCTCCTGCCGGCGGCTCCCGTAGCATGCGCCTCGGCCCAAAGGGACCAGCAGCACCCTCGGGTGTCTCGTCATTGACAAACGCCAGGGTATCGGCTATCATCACCCTGGCTCTCACCACACTTGACCGATATGGGTGAATCCCCGTGAGCATCCAACCGCCCGGTGCCGATGTAGTTGGCGTGTGGGTCGCCGCCATCCTCACCTTGATGATACTCAGCTATCTCCTCTGGGAAGGCCCTCTTTTTCGGGTCACCCAACACGTGCTGGTGGGCGTGGCGGCGGGGTATGCGGTGGTGGTGGCCTATCGCAGCGTCCTGGGCCCGAAGCTGGCCCGGCCCTTGCTTACTGATCCTTTGGCTAACTGGCCCCTCTTCATCCCGGCGCTACTCTGCCTTTTCCTCTTAGCCCGGTTCGTCCCCCGTCTGGGGCGGCTGACCTGGATACCGCTGGCCTACCTGGTGGGTGTGGGCGCTGCCCTGTCCCTGGGCGGCATCCTGGTGGGGACCATCTGGCCCCAGACGGCCGCCACGTTTGTTTCCCTGGATCTGGGACTTAACCTTGGGCAGTGGATCGGTAACCTGCTGCTGGTAGCTGGAGTGATTTCCACCCTTCTTTACTTCTATTTCACCGCCCGGCCAGAGAGCCTTGGTGGGAAAGCGCTGAGTCCCTGGGCCAAGGCCGGCCGCCTGCTGGTCATGGTGGCCCTGGGGGCGGCCTTTGGGGGAATGGTCACCGGAAGGGTGTCGCTGCTCATCGATCGGGTCTATTTCCTCCTGCGCGACTGGCTAGGGGTGATACGGTGAGAGGTGCCGCCGCCATCGATGGGGAGGAAGGCACAGGCCATCCAGCCCGGCGGGGTGACTGGCGATTCATCCTGGGCTGCTTCGCGGCCTACACCGTGACCACCTTCGCTGTGGTCCTGACCATCAGCCCCTACTTCGCCAATGGCTGGGATGCCCAGATCTTCACCGGCGCGGGAAGGTCCTTTTTCGACGGTGGAAGCTTTTTCGACCTTTACCAGCGGTCCCGGGAGGTCTGGCACGACTGGGCCTTTCAGTACCCGCCCCTGTACGGCCTGGTGCTCTTCCCCTTCCTCTTCGCCGGCGTGCTCTGGACTGGCATGCCGGATTACGTGCTAATCCGGGTGCCCGTGATCCTGGCCGACCTGTTGATGGGCGGGCTCCTGTACCGCCTGGTAGGGCGGATTTCGGGCCAGCAGCGACTGGCCCGACTGGCGCTGGTGTTTTGGCTGTTTAATCCGGTGATTTTCTATCAGACGGCGGTGCAGTCCCATCAGGAATCGGTATGGCTGGTCGCCGCGATCCTGGCCTATGCCCTGGCCAGCCGTTCAGGGTGGAGGCGGGTCTTCCTGGTGAGCGCCTTATTAAGCCTGGCCACGACGCTTAAGCAGACGGCAGTCCTGTTCTTCATCCCCTATGGGGTATACCTTTTGCAGCAGTCGCAAGAACGCTGGCGCAATCTAGCCACCACTGGCCTGACCTTCGTCCTGGTGTTCGGCGGCATCAGCTTGCCTTTCTACCGGTATTCCCGGGATTTTTATGAGCTCGTTTTCGTGGTGGTCCCGTATTATCCCGTGCAGACCCAGTCGGCGGTGGTGTGGCTCCTGGGGCTCCAGGAGTTCCTGGTGGAACAGACCCGGAGCAGTTTCCTCTTGCTGCACTATCAGGCACCCATCACCATGGCGCTGGTTTTGGGATTGTCTTTCCTGGCCTTGAGGAGGCGATTTGGTCTCTTCGACCTGGGACTTATGGTGGCGTTGGTCTTTTTCATTACATCCAAGAAGGTGATGGGGTACCATTATCCGATCCTGCTGCCGTTCCTTTTGATCTACGCCCTGCCCAAGCAGCGGTTTGACCTGGTAGCCCTGGGGATCATCTACGCCAGTTGGATCATCGTGTCGCCCTACTACGCACCCTGGGCCAGCCCGGCGCATTTCGTGCTCTACGCCACGTTAATGACGCCCAATACCATTTTCTTCTTATGGTTCCTGTGGCACCTTTGGCGACGGGGTGACCGGCTGAGCGTGGTCAGGCTTGACCTCACCGCCTGGCTGGGGGGCCCCCGCACGGTGCTGGCACTATTTACGGTGACCCTGGCCATGGTGCTGGCCTCCCTGGTCCAGCCGGCCAGCGGGACCCTCTTATCTATGCCAGATGGGCGGATGGCAGCGCTGCTCTGCATGGTGTTGATCTTCGGCCTTACGTTGGCTGTGACCTGGACGCTGAAAGGTAAGCTGGTGGCCGGATTCTTCGGTTCCGGCGAGAGGGCCCCGGTGGCCTGGCTCGTTCCAGCGCTGGCGGCCTGGTTCACCCCACTCTACTTCTGCACGTTTACGTTGTCCATGGAAAGCACCAGGGCCCTGGAATTAGCGCTGAAAAGCTGGGGGAAGTGAGGCATGGAGGAGCCGGTGGGCGGCTATCATTCGCTCCTGGCGGCGGACATCGGCGCCGCGCGGACCAAGGTCATCTTGGTGGAGTTGGTGGAGGGGAGGTATCGTTTCGTGGCCCGGGGGACTGCCCCCACCACGGTGGGCCCGAAGGGGGTCGTCCCCGGGCTGCTCCAAGGCTTGACCGAGCTGGAAAAGGCTACAGGCCGGCGGTTGTCCTCCCGGGGCGGGCTCATCTCGCCTCGGGACGAACTGGGCGCTGGGGTGGATGCCTTCGTCGCCTGCACCAGCCTCCCTGACCCGCTGAGAGTGGTGGTGGCCGCCGCCAGCAGAGACTATTCCTTGAAGGAGGCGGTTCGGGCCGTCGGGAACATCCCCGCCGCGGTCCTGGAATGGACGGCCCCAGACGGAGGGCTGGAGGCAGGTCGGCCACGGCGTTGGACGGGGGCGCGGCATGCGGTGACCCTGGAGGACCCCCAGGCCAGGCTCAGCGCCTTTGCCCCCGAGGCTTTGGTGCTGGCAGGCGGCGTGGACAACAGCGCGGGGAGCGGTGTTTTGGCGTTGGCCGAAGCCATATCTCGGGACCCAGGCTTCCCCTCGGGCCTCCCGGTGATCTACGCTGGGGATCGCTCCCGGCGCCAGGAGATCGCCCAGGCGTTGGGTCCTGGCTTCGCTTTTCTCGCGACCGGCAACGTGCTGCCGCAACTGGGAACGCCCAACGGCCAGCACCTGGCGGCAGCACTGGGAGAGATCTACCGGCGCAGAAAATTGCCGGAACTACCCGGCTTCGGCCCACTGAGTCAGTGGGCCTCGGCGCCGGTGGAGAGCACGGCCGAGGCCTTGGGAAGAGGCTGGCGCTTCCTGGCACAGCGCTACGGCCAGCGGGTCCTGGGCCTGGACGTAGGTCATCGGCAGATCACCGTCGGCCTGGCCCAGGCCGGTGCCTACCGCTGCCTGGTGACGCAGCGTCGCACGGCTGAACAAAAGGACAGCGGGTCCTCCCGGCTTTCCGCCGAGTTGTCAGCGGTGATGCGCGGGATGGACCTACCTGGCGCGGTGGACTTGATCTGCCTGAGCGGGGGAGAGGTCTCGTCTCTTCCCTACCAGGCGGCGGCCCTGATGGCGCTGGACGCCGCAGAGCCGGTGGGCCTGGTGCGGTTGGCGCTGGATGTGGATTCCATGCTGCCGCAACTGGGTGCCCTGGCCTCCTTGAGCCCGCTGGCGGCCGGCCAGGTGATGGAGACAGACGCCTTGCTCAAGCTTGGCACCGCCATCGGTGTGGGTGGCCGGGCCCGGATGGGCAGCACGGCGCTCAAGGTGGAGGTGCAATTCGAGGGCCAGCCCGGCCTGTCTTTGAGCATACCTTTTGGCCAATTGGAAATGGTGCCGCTGGGGGCCGGTCAGCGAGCACAAATGATGCTGCGCCCCGGAGGCGCCCTGGACGTGGGCCTGGGACGGAGGGGCCAGGCTGCCGTGGCCAGGGTGGAGGGGGGTCCCCTGGGGATAATTTTGGATTGTCGCGGCCGGCCTTTGCCCCCGAGTCAGTGACGCCTCGCCGGCCCGCTTTGATCTTGTGAGGGTGTTGAAAGAAGATCAATGTTCCCTGTGGGACAAGTTGGCAACTTGTCCTACGGACGCCCGAACTTGTCTGGCCTGCGGCCAGAATACGGGTTCCCTGATGTCCCGGAGTTGAACTCCGGGACATCAGGAGGACGTCAGGCCGCCGGAGGCGGGTGTGCCTCACTATGGGGCACGATTCGCCGAGAACAAGTTCTCGCGTCCCGCCGTATGGGCTTGTTTGAACAACACCCTTCTTGTGTCCAGGAGGTGAAGCATGGAGTTAAGACCAGCCGAGGGGCCTAATAGGGCGCTAATACTGGCCATCCTGGGCCTGGGAGCCCTCATGGTGTTGGGGTTAATCCTGTTGGCGGTGGTGTTCTACGCCCGGATCAGTGGCCCCCTTCCGGCGGCCACGGCTACTTGGACGCCCAGTGTGGCCAGGATCACCGAGACGCCAACCGCGACACCTCCGGCGCCGACGCTGACGCCTACCTCATTCTACCAGCCGACACCGACGCCGGCGACGCCCACGGCTACCCGGGTCCCGCCCACGGCGACCCCCACACCGATACCCAAGCAGGCGATGCCGCAAACCGGCCTGAGTTGGGGTGTGCCGCTCAGTGGGCTGGCCCTCTTTGTGCTCGCCCTGGCCGCCCGGGCCCTGCGCGCCCGGCACCAGGCCTAGCCAGGAGCCCACTCATACCACAAGTTAAATCTGTACAGCCGGTACGCTGCCAAGCTTGTCTTGTTAAACGAGGGTAGCCAACATGTCCAGGGCCCGTCCGAGGCATCCTGCCGCGCTCATCCTCCTGGCCTTGGTGGCTTTCTCCCTGGGACAAGTTGCTTGGTTTGGCTGGATCTGGCCCCTCCAATTGGGCCCCTTCGCCGCCGGGCCGGAGCTCCTGGCTAATGGCGGCTTTGAACAGAGCTCCAATGGGACCCCGGCGGGCTGGTTATGCCAGAACGGCACCTTGACCCAGGCCCCTTCGCCGGTCCATGGAGGCGCCGTGTCCGGCGCCCTGACCGGCTCCAGCCAGGGAAGCACCTGGCTCTATCAGGTGGTGGCGGTGCGAGGGGGCAGCCATTATACCCTGTCCGGTTTTGCCTGGAAGAACACCTCGGCCGTGGCTAAGGCCTACCTGGAGGTGAAGTGGTACGCTTCCGCCGATGGCTCGGGGCCGGAGATAGCGTGGACGACCTCGGTCGGTGCCCTGCAGACCGACGAGGCGACCTTTCGCTTCCTGTCCACCAACTCCTCGGTGGCTCCTTCCCAGGCGCGCTCCGCCGCGGTCCGGGCAGTCATGGTCCTGAATGCCGCGCAGCCGGCGACGGTGTTCTGGGATGACCTGAGCTTCACCTGGGACGACCCTCCCACCGCCACCGCCGCCAGCACCTCTACCCTTGCCCCATCGCCAACGGCGCCGGCGAGCAGCACCCCCACCGGCCCGCCCCCTCCTAGCGCCACCCCAACGCTGACCAGAACCTATACGCCGGTACCGGGTCCAACTGCGACCCCTTCGGCGACAACGTGGGTGGGAGTCACGCCCACCGCCACCGCGCCGCCCGGGAACCCCCTCGCGTTCATCTACATCAACGAGGTCCTGGCCGCACCCCGCTATATGGACTGGGCCTCCGACGGGGTGGTGAACAGCGACGACGAATGGGTGGAGCTATACAACGCCGGTGAGGAGGCCGTAGACCTGTCCGGCTGGTTCCTGGACGATGCCTTGGGCGACGGGAGCAAGCGTTACCAGATCCCTTTGGGGACGAGCCTCCCGCCCAAGGGATACCTGGTCTTTTTCGGCAAGGTCACGGGACTGGCCCTGAACAACGATGGCGATCAGGTAAATCTACTCTGGCCGGACGGTCGAGTGGCTGATTCAACTAGCTATAGCAAGGCGCACTACGATCGTTCCTTCAGCCGGGCTCGGGACGGCCAAGAGCCCTGGACGGAGGATTATCCGCCCAGCCCCGGCCGCCCAAATCAACCGGCGCCAACGGCTACCCCCACCCCAGGGAGCACCCAGCGTGCCGAATTTGCCCTGACCTCACTGGCCCAGGCACGGCGTCTGGCCAGCGGCACCCGGCTCGCGGTACGAGGCCAGGTGACGGTGGAGGCCGGCATTTTCAGCCCCGGGCAGTTCTACGTCCAGGACGATGATGCCGGTATCCTGGTGTATGTAAGACGCGGAGAGATGCTCGCCCTGAAGGAGGGCGATGCGGTCGAAGTGCGAGGCCAGATTGGTAATTACCGCGGAGAGATCCAGGTTCAGGTGGAGAGCGTTGCGGACATCCAGGTCCTTGGCCATCTCCAGCCCTGGGAACCCCGGCGTCTGGCCACGGCACAGGTGGCCTCGGGCAACGAAGGCCTGCTTGCTGTCATCTCCGGGCAGGTGGTCGAGCTCGACGGCGAGGATGTTTACCTTGACGACGACAGCGGCCCGGCCCGGGTGCACATCCATCCCCGCAGCGGCGTGAGGCGGCCAGCCCTATGGGAGGGTCAGGCCCTGACGGTGGTGGGGATCGTGAGCCGGTATAGCGCTCAGGCATCACCCCTGGGTGGCTACCGGCTCTTGCCCCGCTATCAAAGGGATTTCGTCAATACCTCCCCCTGGCTTCCCAATACTGGCCAGTAGCCGGGCGAGGTTTCTTCACAAGCAGAGGGATTGCCCGCCCGCCCGCAGATGCCAATGCCTACCCACCTGACTGGGTTCCAGA
The DNA here is from genome assembly GCA_040754915.1 of Chloroflexota bacterium. Lineage (GTDB taxonomy): Bacteria > Chloroflexota > DTOL01 > DTOL01 > JACQYG01 > JACQYG01. The sequence goes on from JBFMCB010000069.1 coordinate 14,355, forward strand.
AGAGCCAGTAGCGTTACATTGATTTAGGATAGCCGAGTAGGAGAGGTAAACGAAGGGCTCGCCTCCTCTCTTGAGCTGTGGTACACTTTGTGTGGCGACCACAAATCCACAGCGAAAGGGGCGAGCCATGGTCAATGATACGCTTTTCGGCTTCACAATGCAAGGGCATGGCACACCACACCAACATGAGTTGTTCCACACAAAGGAGCAGAGGGCTCGTGCGGCCGTTCTCGGCCTGACCCAGGAGATCCTGCAGAGGAGCCTGGAGGCAGAGGTCACCAAGCAACTGGGCGAACCGCGCAGCTATCGCTCCGACGCCCAGATTGTGTGGCATTGTCGTCGCTGTGGAACCC
>JBFMCB010000070.1:0-14535 GCA_040754915.1 Chloroflexota bacterium
ACTTGGAGGTCACGGACCGTTGTAATCTCCATTGCCTCACCTGCGTGCGCAACATCTGGGCCGAACCGCTGGAGGACATGGCCCCCGCTACCTTCGATCGCGTCGTGGCGCAGCTGCGTGATCTGCCGCTTTTGCGGGAGGTGGTCTTCGGCGGCTACGGCGAGCCCTTCATCCATCCCCGCATACTGGACTACCTGACGGCGGTCAAGGGCCTGGGCCTCAGGGTGATCGTCAGCACCAACGGGTTGCTGCTGGACCCGGAGCGGGCCGAGACCCTGGTGCACCTGGGGGTGGACGTCGTCTCGGTCTCCTTGGACGGCGTGAACCCGGACACCTACGCTGACATCCGCCGGGGCTCCGATCTTCTGTTCGTGCTGCACAACATCGAGGTCCTCAACCAGGTCAAATCCAGGTTGGGGAGCGTGTTCCCCCGCCTGGAAGTGGAGTTCGTGGCGCTGAAGCAGAACGTCGCGGAACTGCCCGAGCTGCTGAAACTGGCCGGGCGCCTGGGGGCCAACCGGGCCATCATTACCCACGTCCTCCCCCATACACTGGAGATGGCGGCCGACGCCCTTTACAGCCGGGAGGGCACCCAGCAGCCACTGCCCGTCCTCAGTGGCTGGCCTGTCCTCAGCGGCGACTGGCTCCTTTGGGGCACGATGGAACTGCCCCGAACGAACTGGGGGGCCGAGCGGCGCTGCCGTTTTGTCACTGGCGATGCGCTGGTAATAGGCTGGGACGGAGGCGTGAGCCCATGCTACGCCCTCTCCCACTCCTACCCCTACTACATCTTCGGTCGCCATAAGGAGGTCACCCGCTACACCCTGGGCAACGTCAACCAGGCCTCCCTGGCGGAGATCTGGACCACCGACGAGTACGTCCGCTTCCGCGCCGAGGTGCGCCGCTTCCATTTCCCCTCTTGCGTGACCTGTGACCTGCGCGACACCTGCGACATAGCCGCCGCCAACGAGGGCTGCTGGGGCTGGTGCCCTTCCTGCGCAGACTGTCTGTGGGCGCAAGACATCATCCGCTGCCCGTGATGGACAGGAGCACTACACCGCCAGTCGAGGAGGGCAGCGAGTGACGGAGGAGGCTAGCACCCTTGACAAGGCGAGGCAAATACCATAGTATATTCGCAAAATCGAATATACTAAGATGGTTGCGGTGGCATGTTTACTTGCAAGCTGCAGGTCGAGGCGATCAAGGCCCTGGCTCATCCCAGCCGCCTGCGCATCCTGGAACTTCTGCGTGACGGCGAACTGTGCGTGTGTGAGATGGAACCCCGCCTGGGCCTGCGCCAGGCCAACCTCTCCCAACACCTGGCGGTGCTGCGGGCCAACGGCCTAGTGGAGGCCAGGAAAGAGGGTTTGCGGGTGATATATCGAGTGGCCGACCCACGGATCTTCCAGGTGCTGGACGGCCTGTCGGCGATCCTTGCCGAGAGGCATAACAGCGTTCAACATGCCATATCTTCATGGTAGCAGCCGATTCCTGCCTGACCGGGCGGGCTCTAGTACACTCAGGACGGAGGGATATGGAAAGCACATTTGACCTGGCGATAATCGGCGGGGGACCGGGCGGTTACCTGGCCGCAATTCGCGCCGCGCAGTTGGGCGGGAAGGTCGCCCTGGTGGAGATGGAGCGCATCGGCGGCACCTGCCTGAACCGAGGCTGCATCCCCACCAAGACCCTGTTCCGCAACGTGGAGGCCTACCTTTTGGCCCGAAGGGCCGGGGAATTCGGGGTTACCCTCCCCGGCGACCCGGCAGTGGACTTCCGGCGGATGATCCAGCGCAAGAACGAGGTGGTGAACACCCTGGTGGAGGGGGTGATGAAGCTCCTGAGCGGCCACCGGGTACAGGTATACGATGGCGTGGGAACCATTCTGGGTGGGAACGCCGAGGGCTGGCGGGTGGGGATCAAGGGAAAACGAGGCCCCACCGAGGTGGAGGAGATCACGGCCCGGAAGGTCATCATCGCCACCGGCTCGGTCCCGTCGCCGGTGCCGATGCCAGGGGGCGACCTGCCGGGGGTGCTCACCTCCCGAGAGCTGTTGGACCTGGATCATCTGCCGGAGAGCATGGTGATCATCGGCGCCAGCGTTGTGGGCACGGAATTCGCCAGCATGTTCGGCAACCTGGGCACCAAGGTCACCCTGCTGGGGCGCCGGACCTTCCTCAAAGACGCGGATGAGCAACTGGCCGCCCGCTACAAGCCTATACTAATAAGGCAAGGGGTGACAGTGGACATCGGGCTGGAGTTCAAGGAGATCAGGCCCAAGGACGCCGGGCTGGAGGTGGTATACGACAAGGGCGGCGTGGAGAAAACGGCCAGCGGCGAGATCATCCTGTCCTCCGCCGGGCGCTGGCCCTATACCGACGGTTTAGGGCTGGAGGCCCTGGGCATCGCCAGGCAAGGCCGAGGGATAGCGGTCGACGAATACCTGGAGACCAACCGGCCCGGCATCTACGCCATCGGCGACGTCACCGGCCGCAAGATGCTAGCCCACGTGGCCTACTACGAGGGCATGGTGGCGGCGGAGAACGCCATGGGGGCCCGCCGGAAGACCGACTACCGGGTGGTGCCGGAATGCATCTTCACCATGCCGGAGATAGCCGACGTGGGGCTCACCGAGAGGCAGGCTAAGGAGGCGGACATACCATACAAGGTGGGCCGGTTCCCCTTCTCCGCCCTGGGCAAGGCGTTGGCAGTGGGCGAGACGGCGGGGCAGGTGCGCATCGTCTGCCAGGCTGAGAGCGGCAGGGTCATCGGAATGCACGCCATGGGACCCCACGCCTCGGACATCATCGCTGAGGGAGCCATGGCCATGCGCCTGGGCGCCACCGCCCAGGACATCGCCGACACCATCCACGCTCACCCTACGCTCCCCGAGGCTACCATGGAGGCGGCCCTGGGGGTCTTCGGCGAGCCAATACATTACCGCACCGCGGGCGGCGGATGAGATGCTGGTGTGGGCCTGAAGGCCGGTTGGCACGCCTCTTGGAGGAGGAAAAGGGTGGAAAGGCCAGAGTATCTGGAGACGACCGTTGACAAGTTCGTGTTCCGGGTGATGGCGGACCGTTATTACCATGAAAGCGACACCTGGGCGATGGACGAAAACGGCACCGTCAGGGTGGGCGGGAGCGATTTCCTGCAAAAGAAGAACGGCGACGTGGCTTTCGTGGAGCCCAGGGCGAGGGGAACGCGAGTGGCCCAGGGCGAGGAGTTCGGCCAGATTGAAACCATCAAGGCCCTGGTGTCCCTGGTCTCCCCGGTTACGGGGGAGATCATCGAGGTGAACGGCGAGTTGGAGGCCAGGCCCGAGCTGGTGAACGAGGACCCGTACGGGGAAGGCTGGATCGTCCGCATCGAGGCGGAGGACTTCGCCCGGGATCGCCAAAAGCTCCTGGAGCCGGGGGACTATTTCATTCTGATGCAGGAGAAGATCAAAGAGGAGCTGGGCAAAAAGAAATGAGCGCTCATGATAAAGCGATCGTCATCCCCTGCAGCGGCATAGGAAAGGTCTTCGGCAGCGTGGGCCGGGAGGCCACCTACATCGTGGTGGATGAGCTGCGGCCCAAAATGGCGGAAACGTTGTGCCTATCCCTGCTGGTTGTGGGCGACCAGGAAACGGTGGAGCGAGTCCGGGGCGTGCCCTGCATCGCCGTGGACGGCTGCCCCAAGGCCTGTGCCCAGAAAAACATCGAGCTGGCCGGCGGCGTGAGCGCGGCCAGCCTGCGGGTCGTCGACACCTACAAGGCCCATCGGGAACTGAAGCCCGAGGGCGTAACCGTACTTGACGAAAGCGGGCGAAAGCTGGCGCGCTTCTTGGCCCAGGAGATCGCTTCCGCGGTGGACAGGGTGGTGGCGGGGAGGTGAGGGGGAAATGCCGGACATTCCGAGAAAAAAGGTTGGCATCGTTTCCTGTAGCGGCGAGGAGATACCAGAGGGCACCATCTCCCGGATAGCCACCCGCCTGGTACTGGAGAAGCTACGGCCGGAGGATACGGTCACCATCTGCCTCCCTCTATTCCTGGCCGGAGGACAGGAGGAGAGAGCCTTTGCCCGCTTCTATCCCACCATCGCCGTGGACGGCTGTCCCAAGCTCTGCGCCAAGCACGGCACTGAGCGCTATTCGGGCCAAGTAACCGACGTCATAGTCGTGAGCGAGCTCTTGAACGGCCAGGAAATCAAGCCGGGTTGGCGGCGCAGCCTGGATGGCCGGGGGATGCGCCTGGCCGAGCAGGTAGCGGAGGTGATCGCGAGCAGGGTAGATGGCATACTGAAGGCGACCTACGAAGAGGTCAAGCCCGACCTCATCCCGGTGACCATCCAGGATAAAGCCCCCTCTCCAGGCCAGCGCCGGAGCATTGCGGGTGTACGGCCCAGGGGCTACCGGTGATGAGGATCGACGTGGGTGGCGTAACGGTGGGGCTGGCGGGGCTTGGGGCCATCCTGGAACAGGCCTATGCCCTGGGCAAAAAACCCGACCAGGTGACCAAGAACCAGCTCCTGGAGACGGTGAAGGTCTACAACTACATTCCGGCCGGGACTGAGGCGGAGTACGCGGAGGCCCTGCTGCGGGAATATGCGGCCCTCTGCCGCCGGAAGGAGAGGTAGATGACGAGCTACAAGTCCAGAGCGGTGTGGAAGGGCGAGCACTGGGGGCACCTCTATTGCAGCAACGGCACCGACATGCCCTTCTCCGCCCCGGCGGCGCTACACGGCCACCCCAACGTAATGACACCGGAGGATGCCTTCGTGGGCGCCCTCAACATGTGCGTTCAGATGATGTTCCTCTGGGCGGCGGAGCGCTTCAAGGTCAACCTGATCTCCTACGAGTGCGAGGCAGAGGGGCTTATTCGGGAGTTCATCGATCAGACTTCCGCTTTCGAACGGGTGATCCTGAGGCCACGGATCGTGGTCCGCGATTCCGATGTCAGAAGGGTGGAGCAGGCGCTCAAGTCGGCCCAGAAATATAGCCTGGTGGCGCAATCCATCAGGAGCGAGGTCAGAGTCGAGCCAGAGATCTCGATTCAGAAGAGTTGAGGAGGTTTGGGCATGAATGTCAAGGTGTTGGGGCCGGGCTGCATGAACTGTGTGAAGGTAGAATCCACGGTGCGCGAGGTCATCGGCGAACTCTCCATCCCGGCGGACGTGGAGAAGGTCATCGATTTCAACCGGTGGGCCAGGTACCGGATCCTGGGAACCCCTGGCCTAGTCATCAACGATAAAGTGGTGTGCGCGGCCCGAATACCGTCCAAGGCCGAGGTGACCACCTGGATCATCGATGCCCTGGAACAGGAGGAGAGAGAGGCCCGAGCCGCCTGAGCCGGAGGTGGAAGCCTGGGCTGCGATATGGTACAATGACGGTCGTCAGTGAATCGGATGCAGAAACGTCGTGCCTGGCTCAGTTCCTGGTTGCTCGCCGGCGCCATGGGCCTCGCCGTCTCGGGATGCGGAGAAGGCCTCCACTATAAGGCCCTGCGCCTATCTGACGTGGAGGAGATAGCACCATCCAACATTCCGACTGCTGGGGAACACCCGCTGCGGGTCGCGGTGGGGTCGGTCATCTCGCCCAAGAGCACCGCGGGCAGCTACCGCGGCCTGGTGGCCTACCTGGGCAAGAAGATCGATCGCCCGGCGGAGTTGATCCAGCGCCAGACCTACGCCGAGACCAACGACCTGGTCAGGCGGGGGGACGTGGACATCGCCCTGGTGTGCAGCGGGGCCTACGTGGCCGGGCGACGGGACTTTGGCATGGAGCTCCTGGTTGCCCCCCAGGTGAACGGCGAGGTCGTCTACTACTCCTACCTCATAGTGCCTGGCAATAGCCCGGTCCAAACGCTACCCCAGCTCCGGGGCAAGGTCTTCGCCTTCACCGACCCCCTTTCCAATTCCGGCCGCCTGTCCGCGGCCTATCTCCTGTGGCAGATGGGCGAGCGGCCGGACACCTTTTTCCAGAAGACCATATACACCTATTCTCACGATAATAGCCTCAAGGCAGTGGCCGACGGGCTGGTGGACGGCGCCGCGGTGGACAGCCTGGTGTACGAGGCCATTCTCGCCCGAGAGCCCCGCTACGCCGAGCGCGTGCGCATCATCTATCGCTCGCCGCCCTACGGTATGCCGCCGGTGGTGGTACCACCGGGCCTGGACCCAGCCCTGAAGGCCCAGCTGCGAGACGTCCTCTTAAATATGCACCAGGATCAGGAGGGCCAGTCCATCCTGGCGGAGCTAGCGATAGACCGCTTTGTGCCCATTGCGGACAAGGCCTATGCCTCGATCCGCGACATGATCTCGGCGGTAGGACAGCAGAAATGGCCATGAAGCCTCTAACGGAAATGGCGGCCCGGCTCTGGTCCGTCGTCGGGGCGGTCAGCGTGCGCACCAAGATCATGGGGATAGTCCTGGGGCTGGTGGTGCTCCTTGGGCTGGGGATCACTCTCCGGGTGCGCCTGACCCTGGAGGCCACTCTAAGGCAACAACTGGAGATGAGGGGCATTTCCATCGCCCGGGACCTGGCCGCCCGCAGCACCGACCTGATCCTCACCAACAACACCTTTGCCCTGCACAGCCTGGTACGGGATACGGTGGAGAACAACGAAGACCTGCGCTATGCCTTCGTGGTGGATGACAGGGGGCAGGTGATCGCCCACTCCTTCGACCGGGGCATCCCGCGGGGCCTCCGCGAGGCCAATCCGGTTGGCGAGGGCGAACGATACCGCCTCCAGGTGCTGAAGACTGAGGAGGGGCTGGTGTGGGACTTCGCCGTTCCAGTTTTTGGCGGCGAGGCCGGGGTGGCCCGGGTGGGCCTCTCTGAAGAGCATCTCCAGGCGGCGGTGGCATCCACCTCTCGCCAACTGCTGCTGGCCACCGCTCTGGCTTCTTTGGTGGGCATCGCCGCCGGGTATCTCTTGACCTGGGTGTTGACTCGACCGGTCCTGAGCCTGGTGAGGGTGACCCAGGCCATTGCCCGAGGCGATCTGAGCCAGCGGGCCCCGGTGTGGGCCAACGACGAGATAGGGCGCCTGGGCGCTGCCTTCAACGCCATGGTGCTCGAACTAGGGAGGGCCAGGGCCGAGGCGGAGGAGTTCGATCGGGCCCTCTTGCGCCGCAACCGCGAGCTGGCCGCCCTGAACGCGGTGGCCCTGGCGGCCAGCGACCCCGTGGACATCTCTTCGCTGCTGGAGCGGGCCCTGCGGGGACTCTTGACCACCCTGGGGTTCCCGGCCGGGTGGGTGTGCCTCCGCGCACAGGAGGGCGTTCCGCCCGGATCCGTCATCCAGGTGGGGCTGGCCGAGACACCCCACCACGAGACATCCCCGGTGGAGCCGCCGACATGCCCCTGCGCTCTGGTGCTTCAGGCGGGGCGCTCTACGGTCATCTCTCTGGCCGGTAACCCAGGCCCGGCGCGTCCTCGTCTGATGGGGGAGGGGGAGGCGGTCGCCCTGGCCGCGGCGCCCCTGGTAGCCCGATCCAGGATCCTGGGTGTGCTCAGCGTTTATGCTGCAAAGCCGGAAAGCCTGGATGCGGAGGAGTTGGCCCTCTTGGAGGCCATCGGCCGGGAGTTAGGGGTAGCGGTGGAGAACGCCCGCCTCTGGGAGGAGCTGAGACACAAGGAGGCGCTACGGGGACAGCTTCTGGACAAGGTCATCGTGGCCCAGGAGGAGGAGCGAAAGCGCGTGGCCCGGGAACTGCACGACGACACGGGACAGGCCATCTCCTCCCTTATGATCGGCCTCAAGGTGGCATCGGAGACCAGCACGGCGGAGGAGATACGGGAAAGGCTGGGCGAACTGCGGGGCATCGCCGCCCAAACCCTGGCCAACGTCAAGGACCTGGCCCGGGAGCTACGCCCCAGCCTGTTGGACGACCTGGGCTTGACCGCGGCCCTGGAGCGTTACCTGTTGGCCTACCGGGCCCGATTCGGCCTGGAGGTCGATCTACAGGTCACCGGCTTCGCCGATAGCGAGCGCCTGCCATCCCAGGTGGAGATCACGCTGTACCGTATCATCCAGGAGGCCTTGACCAACGTGGCCAAGCACGCCCAGGCCGGGAATGTCAGCGTGGTGGTGGAGCGCCGGGCGCATTCGGTCATTGCCCTGGTGGAGGACGACGGCCTGGGCTTCGACGCGCATCAGGCCTTGAGCTCTCCGATCGAGGAGGGAAGGCTTGGCCTCTATGGCATGCAGGAGCGGGCCTCGCTATTAGGCGGAAGGCTTGTCCTGGAGTCCGGCCCGGGCCGTGGGACCACGGTGCAGGTGGAGATCCCATTCGAGGGGTGAACCAGGGAAGTGAGGCCATGAGCAAGACGCGGATACTCTTAGCCGATGATCACGCCGTGTTGCGGGCCGGCCTGAAGTTGCTCATCAACGGCCAGCCAGACATGGAGGTGGCCGGGGAGGCCACCACGGGCCATGAGACCCTGGTCGCGGCCCGGGAGTTGGTGCCGGATCTGGTGCTTCTGGACATCTCCATGCCGGGCATGAGCGGCCTGGAGGCGCTCCGGCAGATGAAGAGGGAGCAACCGGAGCTGGCGGTCCTGGTCCTGACCATGCACGAAGACGTTGACTATCTCCGGCAGGCCCTGGGCGCCGGAGCGGCCGGGTACGTCCCCAAAAGTGCCGCGGACGTGGAGCTTCTCTCCGCCCTGCGGGCAGTGGTCCGAGGCGGCGTGTACATCCATCCCAGCCACACCAAGACCATCCTGGAGGAAATGCTGTCGCAAGGGAAAACGGCCGGAGGCGGGCCTGGTGACCCTCTCGATGCCCTTAGCGACCGAGAGCGGGAGGTGCTGCGCCTGGTAGCTTTGGGCCACACCAACGCCCAGATCGCGGAGCAGCTTTGCCTCTCCGTGAAGACGGTGGAGAGCTACCGGGCCCGCATGATGGAGAAGCTAGGGCTGAGAAGCCGGGCCGCCCTGGTGCGCTACGCCCTGGAGCGGGGGCTGGTGAGCTAGCGACCCAGCCTGGCGCCAGCATATGGTCGGTCGACCCCTTACACCTGGTTCTAGGTGTAAGGGGTATTTAATTGCGCCATTTCCAGGGTTTTTCCTGGCAGCGCCACCCCAAACACAAGGGCTTTCCCCGCTAGACACAAAGATCGCAAGGGCTATAATTTAGGGGTAGCCTGTATTCCAAACCTCACAAGGAGGTCCCCTATGGCTGATCCCCAAGACGTCCTGCTGCGCATGCAAGATGATCTCAAGCGGGCCTTGAAGAAGCCCGTCAACGAGCGGCGCTGGGTCATGGCCATTGACCTACGCAAGTGCGTTGGCTGCTCCGCCTGCACCATTGGCTGTGTGGCCGAGAACAAGCTCCCACCAGGAGTGGTTTACCGCCCAGTCCTGGAGGAGGAGATTGGCTCTTACCCCAATGTCACTCGCCGCTTTATCCCCCGCCCCTGTATGCAATGCGACCGGCCCCCTTGTACGCCAGTCTGCCCGGTCTACGCCACTTACAAGAACGCGGAGGGGGTGGTGGTGGTAGACTATGAGCAGTGCATTGGCTGCCGTTACTGCATCACGGCCTGCCCTTACGCCGCCCGCACCTTTGATTTCGGCAGCTTCTACAACCGGGGAACGGCAGAGAAGGCCGGGCTGATTGTGGGGCAGACCAAGGCTACAGTCTACGAGCAAGCGGCCAACTTTGAGTATGGTGTCCAGTGGACACGCCGGGGCGAAGAGTCACCGGTGGGCAATGTCCGCAAGTGCCATTTCTGCCTGCACCGGGTACGGGAAGGGATGCTCCCCGAGTGCGTCACCACCTGTATTGGCCGGGCTACCTACTTTGGCGATGCCTGGGACCCCGATGCCCTGGTCTCAGATCTCGTGGGTTTGCCCAACGTCCTCCGCCTGAAGGAAGAGCTAGGAACCGAGCCACGGGTCTATTACCTGCTCTAACCCCCATGACTCGACTCCGATTAACAAGTTGGGCGCGAAAATTGTAATCCTGCAGGAGGCAACGATGACACTGAAACGAATCCTCTATATTGCCAGCATCCTGGCGACGGTGGTCGGATTATACGGTGTCTTCCTCCGCTTTACCACTGGCCACCAGGAAGCCGCCTACGGCTCCTATGTAGTCTGGGGGTTGTGGGTAGCGATGTATCTCTTCTATGTGGGCATTACGGCCGGTGCCGTGGTCCTGGCTTCCCTGGACTACGTCCTTCACCTCCCCCTCTTTCGGGGGACGGGGCGTCTCTCCCTGGTCCTGGCCCTCATTACTCTGGGCGCCGGCTTGTTCCACATCTGGCTAGACTTAGGACACCTGGAGCGTATCTGGAAGGTCTACCTGCAAGGTAACCCTTTCTCCGTGATGATGCAGATTGTCCTTGGCTATACCCTCCTGGGCCTGATGATGCTGGTGGCCCTTTACCTGACCCTCCGGAAGCCTGAGGGGATGATCCTGAAATGGCTGCTCATCCTGGCCATTCCCCTGGCCCTCTTCTTGAGTGGCGGCGTGGGGGCTCTCCTGGGCGTCCAGGCTGCCCGTCTCTTCTGGCACGTGGGCCTCTTTCCGGCCCAGTTCCCCGTCTTCTCCCTGGCCTCTGGTGTTGCCGTCTTGCTCCTGACGCTGGGTTTCTTTTGGGACCGGCGTGACCCTCGCTTGCCGCAAATGCTCCTGGTGCTAGGCATCAGCAGCGTTGTCCTGCAAGTGGTCAAGCTCTACTTCCTCTGGGCCGATTTTTCGCAGAGCCTTTATGGAGGTGTTCCCCATAACGTCCAGGCCGTCCAGGAGGTCCTCTTCGGGCCCTACTGGTGGGCCTTCTGGTTTGGTCAGGTATTGATTGGGGCTCTCGTCCCCATTGCCGTATTGAGCCAGCCGCGTCTGGCCCGCAATCCCCTTTGGGCGGGATGGATGGGGGCCGCCATACTCCTGGGCTTCGCCATCGCCCGGGCTAATATCGTCTTCCCCGCCCTGACGGTACCGGAGCTGGCTGCCCTAACCACCGCTTTCTCCGATCCCCGGCTGGAGTACCGTTATTTCCCCAGCCTGATGGAATGGGCCGTATCAGTGGGCATCACCGGTGCCGCCGGGCTAACCTTCCTGCTAGCCGAGCGTTGGCTCCCGCTAGTACAAGTAGAGTAGTTCCAAGTTCCAGGTTTCACGTTGACCTGGAACGTAAAGCGGGAAACGTGGTACATGATGTGAGGAGGAAAACTATGTCGGAGAACGGCATTTTGGATAACGAGCTCAGCCGCCGGGATTTCCTGAAGTGTAGCGCCTTCCTGGGTGGCAGCGCCCTGGCGGCGGGGGCCTTCAGCCAGGCATGGGTGAACGTGGCCGGCCCGGCGGAGGCCGCCCCCCTGGGCGAGTATCCCCTGGCGAGGCCGGAGAGCATCATCTATTCGGTATGCCAGCAGTGTAACACCCAATGCGGCATCAAGGTGAAACTCCAGAACGGCGTGGCGGTCAAGGTCGACGGCAGCCCGTACAACCCCTTCAACCTCAACCCGCACATCAGCTACAAGACGCCCGTGGCCCAGGCGGCCACCATAGACGCCGGCCTCTGTCCCAAGGGGCAGGCCGGCATCCAGACCAGCTACGACCCGTACCGCCTGGTCAAGGTGCTCAAGCGGGCCGGCAAGCGTGGTGAGAACAAGTGGCGGACCATCGAGTTCGGCAAGGCCATCGACGAGATCGTCAACGGCGGCAAGCTCTTCGCCAACGTCCCGGGCGAGGAGAACCGCGTGGTGACCGGCCTGAAAGACATCCGCGCCCTCGCCGACCCTAAGGTCTTAGCCGCTATGGCGGCCGAAGTTAAGGTCGTCCAGGGCAAGAAGACCATAGACGAGAAGAAAGCGGCCGTGGCTGCCTTCAAAGAGAAGTTCAAGGACCACCTGGACAAGCTGGTTGACCCCGACCATCCCGATCTGGGCCCGAAAAACAACCAGTTCTCCTTCATGTGGGGCCGCCTCAAGGGCGGGCGCAGCGACTTCATCGCCCGGTTTACCAAGGACGGCATGGGCAGCACCAACGCCCACGGTCACACCACGGTCTGCCAGGGGAGCCTCTACTTCTCGGGCAAGGCCATGAGCGAGCAGTTTGTTGACGGCAAGTTCAGCGGCGGGCACAAGTTCTACTGGCAGGCCGATACGGAGAATAGCGAGTTCGTCATCTTTGTCGGCGCGTCGCCCTTTGAGGGCAACTACGGTCCCACCAACCGCACGCCACGCATCACCAACCGGCTGGTGGAAGGTAAGCTCAAGTTCGTCGTGGTGGACCCGCGCCTCTCCAAGCTGGCGGCCAAGGCCTGGAAATGGCTCCCCATCAAGCCCGGCACTGAGGGCGCTATGGCCCTGGCCCTCATCCGCTGGGTCATCGAGAACAAGCGCTACGATGCCAAGTTCCTGGCCTGCGCCAACAAAGCGGCGGCTATGGCCAGGGGCGAGGCCTCCTGGTGCAACGCCACCTGGCTGGTGAAACTGGCCGACGGCAAGCCCGGCAACTTCGTGCGCGGTTCCGAGTTAGGCCTGGTGGAAAAGAAGGAAGAAGAGAAGGAAGGGAAGAAGGTCACGACCTACGTGACCAAGGATGGCAAGACCGCCTTCGCCTTCGACCCCTTGGTCTGCCTGAAGGAGGGCCAGCCGGTGGCCTTTGATCCCAACGATGCCAAGTCTGCAGTGGAAGGCGACCTGATGGTGGACACCACGGTTGGCGGCCTCACCGTCAAATCGGCCATGCAACTCCTGTGGGAATCGGCTGCCAGCAAGAGCCTGGAGGAGTGGGCGGCCATCTGCGACGCCAAGCCGGCCGACCTGGTCGCCCTGGCCACCGAGTTCACCAGCCACGGCAAGAAGGTGGCGGCCGACCTGCACCGCGGGGCCTCCCAACACACCAACGGCTTCTACAACGTCATTGCCTGGTACAACCTGAACCTGCTCATCGGCAACTTCGACTGGAAAGGCGGCATGGTCAAGGTCTCCACCTACGATGCCTCTGGCGCCAAGGCCGGCGGGCCCTTTGACCTGGGCAAGATGAGCCCTGGTAAGCTGTCACCCTTCGGCATCAGCATCATCCGCCACAACGTCAAGTGGGAGGATACCACCCTCTTTGAGGGGAAGTACCCGGCCCGGCGAAACTGGTGGCCTCTCTCCTCGGACATCTACCAGGAGCAGATCCCAAGCATGGGCGATATGTACCCCTATCAGGTCAAGGCCCTCTTCATCTACATGGGCTCGCCGGTCTACTCCCTGCCGGCCGGCAACACTAACATCGACATCCTGGCCGACCCCAACAATATCCCGCTGGTGGTGGCCTCAGACATCGTGGTCGGCGAAACCAGCATGTATGCCGACTATATCTTCCCCGACCTGACCAACCTGGAGCGTTGGGAATTCGTGGGCAGCCACCCCAGCATGACGGTGAAGAACCAGGGTGTACGTCAACCCACCATCGCCCCCATGACCGAGATCGTCAAGGTCTACGGCCAGGAGATGCCCATCAGCCTGGAGTCCATGCTCCTGGGCCTGGCGGAGAAGCTGGGCCTGCCCGGCTTCGGCCCCAACGGCTTCGGTGAGGGCAAGCCCCTCCAGCGCATGGACGACCTCTACCTGAAGATGGTGGCAAACCTTGCCTTCGGCGAGAAGGCTGACGGCTCCGACGCCCTGCCCGATGCCGACGATGCCGAGATCAAGATCTTCCTGGAGGCTCGCCAGCACCTGCCCAAGACGGCCTTCGACGCCGACCGCTGGAAGGCCATCGTAGGCGAGGCCCACTGGCGCAAGGTGGTGATGCTCCTCAACCGGGGCGGTCGCTTCCAGGACTACGGCAAGATCTACGACGGCGAGCGGGTGGCCAACAAGTACGGCAAGCTGATCAACATGTATCAGGAGAAGACGGCCGGTGTGAAGAGCGCCTTCACCGGCAAGGGCCTGGTCGCTATCCCCACCTACATCCCGGCGCCCCTGGACGTGCTGGGCAACCCGCTGCCAGATGAAAAAGACGGCTATGACTTCAACCTGATCACCTACCGTGAGGTCAACCAGACTAAGAGCCGCACCATCACCAACTACTGGCTGAACGCGCTCTTGCCGGAGAACTTCTACCTCATGAACAAGCGCGACGCCGACCGCCTGGGCCTGAAGACCGGCGACAGGATCAAGGTAGTCTCGCCCACCAACCCCAACGCTGAGTGGGACCTGAAGAACGGCCGGAAGGTACCCATGATCGGCAAGGTCAAGGTAGTGCAGGGCATCCGGCCAGGCGTCATCGCTTTCTGTCTGGGCTACGGCCACTTCGCCTATGGCGGCGTGGACACGGTCATAGACGGCCAGGTGATCAAGGGCGATCTGCGCCGCGCCAAGGGCGTGCACGCCAACGCCGCCATGCGCGTTGACCCCTATCTCAAGAACACCTGTCTGATGGACCCGGTGGGCGGCAGCGCCGTATTCTACGATACCATGGTCAAGGTGGTCAAAGCGTAGGTTTCAAGTGCCCCCCTTCGGGGACTTCACAAGTTTCACATTCCAAGTTTAAGGGCAGGTTCTGCCGGTAACGCAGGCCTGCCCTTTGTTGTGGCCTTCACTTT
>JBFMCB010000071.1:0-14528 GCA_040754915.1 Chloroflexota bacterium
GAAGGCCCCTCGCTCAATCCTCCCGATCACCGGTGGAGTGCCCTCCCGCAGCCTCCGGGCGAACTCCGACACAGAGACCGTGGGCATTGCTCTTCGGTGAGGCGGGCCCGCAAAACTAAGGGACACCAGTTTGGTGGGCAGGGTTTCTCCGGGCAGTGAGCCCCCGCCCACGGTGGATTTGCCGTCTATCACTTGTGCTTCGATCCCCAGTTTACCAAGCCGGAGAGCCCACTCCGCTGCCTGGTCAGCGATGGCCTCTAAAGGCCGGGAGATCATCTGCCAGACCGGGATCTTGGCTTGGGCTTCGCGCCGTAGATAGTGGAGCAGGGTTGCTTGCAGCGCGGCCAGGGTGAACTTGTCTACCCGCACGGCGCGGGCCAGGGGATTTCGCTGGAGGCGTTCGACCGCGTCTTTCTCGCCGACGATGATCCCGGCCTGGGGGCCGCCCAGGAGCTTATCGCCGGAGAAGCAGGCCAGCGTCACCCCGGCCCGGAGGCTTTCCTGGGGCGTGGGCTCGTGGGCCAGGCCAAACTGGGCCGTATCCAAAAGCGCCCCGCTCCCCACATCGTCCAGGACCGGCAGGCCTCGCTCTCGTCCCAACCGGGCCAGCTCTTCGATGCTCACGCTCTCGGCAAAGCCGATGATCCGGAAATTGCTGGAGTGCACCCGTAACAGGAGCCCGGTGCGGGGACCGATGGCTTCCTCGTAATCTTTCAGATAGGTGCGGTTAGTGGTGCCGACCTCCACCAGACGGGCGCCGCTCTGGCGCATCACGTCGGGGATGCGAAAGCCACCGCCAATCTCCACCGCCTGTCCGCGCGATACGATGACCTCTTTGCCCTTGGCTAGGGTGCTCAATGCCAGGAGCACTGCCGAGGCGTTGTTGTTCACCACCATGGCCTCTTGAGCACCTGTCAGGCGAGCTAAAAGGCCCCGCAGGTGGCTGTGACGCGAGCCACGCTCGCCGCTCTCCAGGTCAAATTCCAGATTGCTGTACCCCTGGGCAACTGTTTCGATGGCCGCTATGGCTTCCTGGCTCAGGGGCGCCCGGCCCAGGTTGGTGTGGATGATCACCCCGGTGGCGTTGATGACCGGGCAGAGCGTCGGCTCTAGGCCCTCCCTGACCCTGGAGATAAGTTCGGCGACGAGAGCAGCCTGGGGTGGCAGAGGGGCGCCAGCCTGCGCTCGCCCTCGTATCTCCTCCAGCCCCTCCCTGAGGAGTGCAACGACGGAGTCGTGCGAGTACTCAGCGACCAGGCCCTCGATCGCGGCCTCTTTCAACAGGCGATCAATGCTGGGCAACCGTCGCAGGGCCGCAGCGCGTTCGATCATGACAGATCACCTCCCGTGCGCTCCCACTCCCAGTCGAAAGTAGAACAAGAACCCCAGGAAGCGTAAGGCCCCGCCTAGTAATAAAGCCGGCTGGATGCCGATCACGTCGATCAGGGCGGTGCCCAAAAGGGGTGCCAGGAAGGTGGCCACGTTGATGACGGTGGTGTAGGCGGCGATGTAGCTAGGGCGTCGCTGGTCTGGACACACCTCCAGCATGGTATTGAAAAGGCTGAGGTTCAGGCCAGCGCCGAAAATCCCTCCCAACACGGCCACGAAGACCAGAGGCTCCACCGAGGGCGAAAACGCCGTCAGGACCGGGTAGGTGATCAGCCCCAGGGTGGAGAGCAAGAGCACAGGTCGATTGCCCCGACGAGAGGCCAGCCGGCCCCAAAAGGGATAGGCCAGGACTGAGGTAGCGCTGTTCACCATGGCGATGAGCCCGATCCAGCCATCGGTGGCATGGAGTGTCCGCACCCAGTAGATGGGATACAGGGGAATCGGCAGAAACAATCCGAAATACCAGACAAAAGAGCTCACCGAAAAACGGACGAAGGGCCGGCGGCCCGACAGCATGCCCCAGAACGAGCGCAAGCGCTCCAAGGTGGTCCTTCTTGCAGCCGCCAGGGACAGGCCTGGCGGTGGGGCATCGGTAACCTTGATGCGCGCCACGTAATACAGGCTGAGGAGGGAGGACAGAAAGCCTACGGTGAAAAGTATCTGGTAATTGAGCGGCAGCACGACGTAGTCCAGGAACTTGCCGCCCAGGAGGGTGGCGGTGGTGCTGGTGATACCCACCAGGATATTGCGGAGGCTGACGACCCTGGCCCTTTTAGCCAACGGCACCACGTCGGCCATCATGGAGGTGAAGGCCACGTTGGCCATGGCTGCCGGAAAGGTGGAGAGGGCCACCAGGGCCACCACCATTTCCGCCCGATAGGCGCTGACGAAGAAAGGCATCAGGGCGATGAGCAAGAAGGCAAAGCGGTGGAGGAAGCCACTCAGGATGATGACCGGCATCTTTTGACGCTGGCGTTCGATGATCCTTGCGGCGGGGACCAGCCACACGATGTTGATCAACGCCGGTATGGCGGTGAGCATGCCAACTAAGTTATTGGAAGCCCCCAGGCGCAGAGCGAAGATGGAGAGGAAGGCGCTGGCGATGCCGGACAGGACCCCGAACCAGGCGATGTCCAGGTACAGGTTCCAGGCGTTGGCCTCCTCAACGGTGCGTCCTCGAGGTGGCTTGCGGACGCGCCGCCGCAGGGCAAGCCAGGGGCTGGGGAAAAGCTTCATCCGGCGATAACGTCCTTGAGGGCGCTCATCAGGCGCTCGTAGGTGGAGTCTAGGAGTTCCGGGATGACCCGCGTTTCGGAGATAATGGGCATGAAGTTGGTATCGCCCTCCCAGCGTGGCACTACGTGGATGTGCACGTGATCGTCGATGCCAGCGCCGGCGGGCTTGCCGATGTTAACCCCCACGTTGAACCCCCCGGGGTTCATGGTGCGGCGCAGCAGTCGCAGGCCCAAAGCCACCAGACTCATCATCTCGTTCAGCGTCTCGGGCCCCAAAAGCTCCAGGCTGGGCTCGTGCTGGTAGGGGCTCACCAGGAGGTGCCCATTGTTATACGGGTAGAGGTTTAACATGATGAAGGCCCTCTCACCGCGTTGGACGATGTAGTTCTCCCTGTCGCTTTCCTCACGGGCCTTGTCGCAGATGATACAGGTCTTGGGCTTTTCGCTCATGATGTATTTTATGCGCCATGGTGTCCAGATCCGCTCCAAACGGTGACCCCTCCTGGAATTTTCTCCTCGGCGAGATTATAGCCTAAACGTCCCCGCCGCGCAACCGACCCGGGAATGCCCTGACCCCCTGATTCGAGGTCACGGAGATCCCGGCACTTGACTTCCCGGTGGAAATAGAACAAACAGGCCGATTCGGGGACGGGGCAAAGGCCGGTGGCAGTCGAGTTTCTTGCTTGCACCATGGGATGGGGAACGAGTTGTGGCCTTCACGAGGGGCGGGACTGCGTCGTAGCCTGGATGAGCAGCCTGAACTGAGGGCTTACCTCAGGAGAAATCCAGTGTTTCGACCACCCGAACTGTCCCCGATGGGATGAACCCGCCCATCTGGTAGAAGCTGGCGAAATGGTCCAGGGGGCCGTGTCCTTGGCCAAGGCTCAGAGAGTGTTGCAGCGCCATGGTTACGTATTCTTTCGCTACCCTGACCGCCTCGGTCACATTTTGTCCCTTGGCCAGCCCGGCGGCGATGGCGGAGGCGAAGGTGCAACCGGTACCGTGGGTGTTCCTGGTCTCTACCCGAGGGGAGACAAACCCAATGAACCTCTTGCCGTCGTAGAGCAGGTCAATGCTCTCATCCATGTCCTGGAGGTGCCCCCCCTTTACGACTACGCTCCCCGCCCCGAGCCTCTTGATGGCCTCCGCCGCCTTCGCCATATCGGCCAGGCTGTTGGTCTCCAGGCCGGAGAGCACCCTGGCCTCAGGCAGGTTCGGGGTGATCACCCTAGCCAGGGGGATCAGCCGGGAGATCAAGGCCGCCTGGGCCTCCTCCTGCAGTAAGCTTGCGCCGCTTTTGGCGACCATCACCGGGTCTACCACCAGATTCTCCAGGCGGTAGTGGCTGATCTTGGCGGCCACCACCTCGATGATCTCGGCATTGGAGAGCATGCCCGTTTTGACCGCATCTACCCCCAGGTCCAAGACGACGGAGTCGATCTGAAGCCCCACAAACCGGGCGGGGAGATCATGGATGCCCTGCACCCCCACCGTGTTCTGAGCGGTTATGGAGGTCAAGGCACTCATGCCGTAGACGCCCAGGGCAGCGAAGGTCTTCAGGTCAGCCTGAATCCCTGCGCCGCCGCCCGAATCTGAGCCCGCGATGGTCAGTACACGATTCATAATATCTCCTTTCGCATGATGGCAGATGGCTGATGGCTATCTGCCATCGGCCATCTCCTACCGGCTATTGGCTATCAGCCTTTGCAGCAGCCAGAACCCTACCGCCGCGGCCACCCCAACGATAACCGCTGCGTAATCCCAGGTGCGCCAGCGGTACTCCCGCGCGAACGTGCGTCGTGGGGAACCAAACCCCCGGGCCTCCATCGCCTCGGCCAATTGGTCGGCCAGGGTGAATGATTGAATCAACAGGGGGGCCAGAAGGGCCGGGTAGTTCCGCAGGCTGGCCGCATCGCGCTCCAGGCGAATCCCCCGCGCCCGCTGCGCGTCGAGAATTTCCCGCGCCCGCCGCGCAATCACCGGGACGAACTGCATCGCGCTCGTCAGGATGAAGGTGAAAGCATACGGGACGCCGCTTGCTACCAGCGCATTGCCCAGATCCTCCGGCGCGGTCGTCTGGAAGAAGAGGAAAAACGCCGTCGAAATCGCCAGGAGACGTACCACGCCGCCGACCGCCGTAGCCATATCCAGAGCGAGCACCGTAAATAGCACGAGGAAGACGAACATTGGCACGAGCAACCGGACCATCCGCCACCAGGCCCGCAGAAGCCCTGCACCTATGACGGCCAGCAGGGCAAGTCCACATTCGGCCCCCAGCGTTGTAAGGTCGGCGGTCATTACTACCAACGTTGAAAACAGCAAGGCGAGCAAAAGTTTTGTACGTGGGTCAAGCATGGTCAGGTAGTCGGGCAGCCAGACGACTACTGTGCCGCAGCCGAAAATCAGCCGTGGGCCGCAGCGCGGCGCGGGCCATTGCCTCCGTGTCGGCCATCACCGCGTCCGGCGGTCCATCGGCGACCACGGCACCGTTCGCCAGCGCGATCCAGCGCGGCGCGACCTGCTCCGCGAATTCCAGATCGTGGGTGGCCAGCACCACCGTCATCCCCCGCGCGCCCAATTCGTCCAGCAGTTTGATCAGCGCCTCACGGAAGGCGGCGTCCTGCCCCGTCGTGGGCTCGTCCAGCACCAGAATGGTCGGACGCGCCGCCAACGCTGCGGCGAACGCGACGCGTTTCTTTTCGCCTTCGCTGAGGCGATAGGGTGAACGTTCCAGAAGCGGGTGCAGCGCAAACGACTCGTAGAGCGATTCAAGCCAGGTGGCGTCGAAACGCCCGAGGGCTCGCGCGCTCACTTCGATCTCCTCACGCACGGTCAATTTGAAAATCTGATCGCCGGGGTTCTGAAAGACAAAACCCACCTGACGCGCCAGGTCGGCGACCTTCGCGGTGCGGGTGTCCTGGCCCAAGACAAGCACTGAACCGCGCCCGGGCTTGAGGAGACCGTTGAAGTGCTTGAGCAGCGTGGTCTTCCCCGAACCGTTATGGCCCACCAGCGCCACCTGCTCCCCCGCCTGCACCGCGAGCGAGACATCGCGCAGCGCCCACGGGCGACCTGCGTTCTCGAAGGCAAACCATACGGAGCGGAGTTGCAGAGGTACACCACGCGGGTTCTCAACACGGATGCACGGATTCCTCGTGGGTGAATCCGAATAATCCGTGAGAATCCGTGTTGTGCTCTCCTGCTCAAGTAGCGCCAGCGCCTCGTCCACTGTCAGGGGCACCTCGGGCAGATGCCAGGTCCGCGCAAAGCGTACCACAGCCGGCACATTGAGGTGATAACGGGTCAAGTCTTCCCGTAGCACGCGCCGGGGTTCCCCGTCGAGCGCGAGGCGCCCCTGATCCAATACGACCAGGCGGGTGGCCTCCTCAATTCCCTCGTGCAGCCGATGCTCGGTGAGAACAATCGTGGTGCCGGCACGGTGGATCGCCCGCAGGACCGCTCGCACGCGCGCCGTGGCCTCCGGGTCCAGGTTGGCGAAGGGCTCATCGAGCACCAGCAGGGGCGGGCGCAATGCCAGCATAGCAGCGATGGCCACCCGCTGCTGTTCACCACCGGAGAGCGTGTGGGGCGCGCGGTCAAGCAGGTGGGCGATGCCGCACACCTCCGCCGCCCATCCCACACGCGCTTGGATTTCTTGACGCGGGAGGGCCAGCGATTCCAGGCCGAAGACGAGTTCGCGCTCTACCGTGCTATTGAAGAGTTGTGCTTCTGAGTTCTGGAACACCAGCGCTGCCTGCGCGAAGAGTTCGTGCACTGGATGGTCGCGGGTGTCCAGCCCCGCCACGCGCACGGTGCCCTCCAGGACCCCGTTGTAGAAATGCGGGATCAGGCCGTTGCAGAGGCGGCACAAGGTGGATTTGCCTGAGCCGCTGGCGCCCGCGACTAGGACGAATTCGCCGGCTTTGACGCGTAGATCAACGCCAGCGAGCACTGAGGGTCCCTGTGCATGATAGCGATAGTGTAACCCTTTCAGTTCGACAAGTGACATCGTGGTTATACGGCCTTGGCGCCAGCCCGTGGTTCAATGACGCGAGCCCGTTCCAGGATAAGCACGCCGACGATGCCCAGCACGGAACCGACGATGGTGCTGATGGAGAAAGGGATGATCAGCGCGGTGGCAGCCATCGGGCGGTTCATCACCGTGGGCGCCCAGATCAGAGTGCTGAAGAGGGCGGCGATGACCCCTGTGCCGATGATCTCGCCGAGCGCGGCGAGGTAAAGGTTGCGCGTCAGGCGATAGGTCCAGCCGGCCAGGAACGCACCGATCATCCCGCCGGGGAAAGCGAACAGGGTGCCCGTGCCGATGGCATTACGCACGATGGCGGCCACCAGTGCGACAGCCAGCGCATACCACGGCCCAACCAGCACCGCGCCCAGCACGTTCACCATGTGCTGCCAGGGGAGCGGGCGGACGATCGGCCCCAGGGCGATGGGGATGTTAAACGGCGACAGGGCGATGGCGATGGCCGCTAAAATCACCGAATAGGCCACCTTACGTGTGTCCACACGCTGCGTGCCAAGCGTTTTCATGTTTGACCTCGCTTTCAGAATCGCGTATCGCGGGCGGTACGCGATACGCGAACCACTTCTCACCCGACCGGCCATGACTCCAGCCGCCAGGCTGCATCCCAGAACATCCACTCGTACCGGCTGGTGGTGACGAAGTGTCGGCGGATGGACGCTCGACGGCCCTCGGGCAGGTCGGTCACTGACCGGTTCATCACCTCCAGGACTTGACGAACGCTGGTAGCGAACTGCTCGGAGGTGTAGGTGTCAATCCAGCGCCGGTAGAGGCGATCGGGTGAACCTTTGGCCTCCAGGGTCTTACCTACCTCCCAGTAGATCCAGTAGCAGGGCAAGAGGGCACCGAGCAGTTCTTCAAAAGGCGCGGCGTAGGCGACCCGAATCAGGTAGGATGTGTAGGCCAGATTGGTCGGGGCTATAGGCGTCGTGTAAACCTGGTCCTCGGAAAGACCCCAGTCCCGGAAAAAGCTCTCATGCAGGGCGCGTTCGACCACCAGGGCACCTTTAGCGTGCTCAGCGAACATCTCGCACCAGGGATCCTGGGGTGCCTTGGCCGCAGCCATCACCAGGCAGCGGGCAAAGTCCCGCAGATAGAGGGCATCTTGGACGACATAAAACTTGAAAGCCCGTTCGGGCAGCGACCCATCGGTTAATCCACGAATGAAGAGGTGGCCCAGGATTGCCTGATAGATCGGCCCGATACTTTCCCAGAGTTCCTCGGTAAACAGCTTATCCATCCACCCTCCTGGTCTAGTGCCCGCCCCTGTAATGATCCCACCCCCCTGCCTCCAGGGGCATCGCCTGGCCATTTATCACCAGCACACGGCCCGCCTCGGCAGGGACGATTTCGCCAACGAAAGAGACGCGCGTCCCCGTCTCCTGCTCGACACGACGCGCGATGTCCTCAGCATGCGCGGCGGGTGCAGTGAAAATCAGTTCATAGTCCTCCCCGCCATAGAGGGCGAAGTGCCATTCTCTCGCGCTCGCGTCTTGCACGGTGTTCCTTGGCGTTCCTCTCGAAGAGTGACGAGAGCATCGCGCTGCCAGGGCGCGGTTCTCGCGCGCCACGGGCAACCGCTCCACGTAAACGCGCACCCCCACCCCGCTTTCATCGGCGATGTGGCCCAGGTCGGCGGCGAACCCATCGCTTACATCGATCATCGCTGTAGCGGCGTGGGTCAGAGCGATCACGCGTCCCTCCCGTACCCGCGGGGTTGGGGTCCAAGCGCGAGCCAGCGCCAGGCATGCGTATGCGTCTTCCCGCGCCAGGGACTCGTCCAACAGCAGCGCCAAACTCGCCGCGGCATCCCCCAGTTGCCCGGTCACGGCGATCACGTCACCGACGCGGGCACCCGAACGTGGCACAAATGTGTCCGGTTCGATTTCGCCCAGGAGAGTGACGTCTATAAACATTTGCGACGCGCGAGCGAGGTTGCCACCTACGATGGCGACGTCAAACTGGCGTGCTTCCTCCTGCAAGCCGGCGTAGAGCGCGTCCACGAACGCGATGTCCAAGTCCGGCGGGAGACCCAGCGAGACCAAGGCAAAGCGCGGGAGCCCACCCTTGGCGCCGATGTCGCTGAGGTTGATGGCCAGCGCCTTGCGGCCGAGATCCCGCGGCGCGATTTTGTCCCGCAGGAAATGGGCCCCCTCCACCTGTACATCGCAGGTGGCCAGCAGTAGGGGCGAACGGCCGTTCGCTCCTATGCCCAGACGCAGGAGCGCGACGTCGTCGCCAATGGCAACCAAGACGGCATTACTGGCGGCCGGCAGCATCTGGCGAATACGCGCGATGAGCCCAAATTCGCCCAGGTCGCGGATCGTGACTGCCGACGGCTGACCGCTGACCGCCGACAGAAGTTGACGGGCGGCGCTTTCCACGTTGTCGGCACCTACTACAGCCGAGATCACCGCTACGCCCGCTGCCCCGGCGCGGATCACCGCCGCGGCATTTTCCGCCGTGATGCCGCCGATACCCACGACTGGGATCTTGACCGCGCGCATGATCTTCGACAATCCCTCGACGCCGATGGGGGCCCCGGCGTCGGGTTTGGTCACCGTGGCGAAGACGGAACCGACGCCCAGATAGTCTGCACCGTCGCGCTCTGCCCGCATGGCTTCCTCCGCCGTCCCAGCCGACACCCCAAGAACCTTACCCGGCCCGATCAACCGGCGGGCCAGGGCTGCGGGCATATCGTCTTGACCGACATGCACGCCATCGGCATCTACCGCCAGTGCCACGTCCACCCGGTCGTCGATGATGAAGGGCACACCCAACTGGCGGGTGAGGGCGCGCAGTTCCTGAGCGACCGCGATCAGATCACGCGTTAGTAGCGGCGGCCCGGCGGGTCCCTCCTTCTCCCGCAACTGGATGACGGTGGCGCCGCCGCGCACAACAGCCCGCACGATGTCCGCGAGCGGACGTCCTCGTGCGGTATCAGAACCCACGATTACGTAGAGTGAATAATCCAAGCGTATCATGACAGCCAGCGCACCCGTGCAGCCTGAGTGATCTCCTCCGCGGTGAGGGCGTAGAGGGCATCGAACAGGGCGATGCGAAAACTGCCTGGACCTTTCGCTTCGCGGGCGGCCCGTTCAGCCGCGATACCGAAGACGGTGAGGGCGCTCACAGCCGCCCGCAGCATGTCCGTTTCGACAGCGCAGAACGCACCTGTGATGGCGCTGACCTGGCAGCCGGTGCCCGTCACGGCTTTCAACAGCGGATGGCCATTATCCACAGCGGCGACCCGCACACCATCGCTCACCAAGTCAGTAGCGCCGGTGAGCGCAACGACGGTCCGGTGTCGTCTCGCCAGCGCCTGGGCCACGGCCGCGCGGTCCAAGTCCTGCCGCGCCGTGTCCACCCCGGAGACGGTGCCCGTCAGGTCGGCCAGGGCCGCGATCTCCCCTGCGTTCCCGCGCACAACAGCCAGGCGCAGGACAGTGAGCAGGCGCTGCGCACTCTGACTGCGAAAGGCGGTGGCCCCCACGCCGACCGGATCAAGCACAATCGGGATGCCACGGGCATTGGCCACGGCTCCGGCCGCCAGCATCACCTCCACCCGCTCTGGCGTCGGTGTGCCCAGGTTGAGCACGAGGGCGCGCGCCGATTCCACCATCTGCGTCACTTCGTTGAGCGCCAGGGCCATCACTGGACGGGCCCCAACGGCCAAGGTGGCGTTGGCGACATCGTTCATCGTCACCAAGTTGGTGATATGATGGACCAGCGGTTGCTCGTGACGGACGTGCTCCAGGATAGCAGCCGCGAATTCGCTCAGGGTCACTTCGCCTCACTAACTGGATGCGGTTCCCGGGCAATGATTTGCCCGAGCACCCAACAGGTGCCAAAGGCCACGACGAAGGCAGGCAGGGAACCGCCCCACTGGGTCAGTTGCGATGGAATCCACTGCCCCCACGTTGGCAGGTAAGTGCTCAAGAAGCCCGGATTGGCCACCTGGTAAGCCAGCACACCCAGGAGCCAGGCCAGGACGCCGGGAATGTTCATCCCGGTCCGATACCAGTAGGCCCCGTTGGGCCGATACAGCTCGTCCACCTGATAACGACGCTGGCGCAGCACGAAATAATCGGCAGCCAGGACGCCGAAGATCGGGACGAAGACCGAGCCGATGAGGAGCAGGAAAGTCTCATACTGGGTGATGTCGAGCACGGCCGCCACCAGGAATGAGAAGACGCCCAGGCCGATGATGAGCCAGCGCTGCCGAACCCTGGGGAAGACGTTCTGTACCGAGACAGCGGCCGAATACAGGTCCGCCCAGGCGTTATCGGTTTCGTCCACCAGGAAGATAAGCAGGGCGGGCAGGCCCGCCGTCAGGGCGATGGCGGCCACAAAGCCCTTGGGTTCCTGGGTCACGGCTGCTGCCAACAGCACCAACGCACCCAGGCCGTAAAACCAGATATTAGTAACCAAGTAACCCAGATAAGTGCCCCAGAAGCCGCGGCCGGTGTGTCGGGCAAAGCGATTGTAGTCAGCGACCAGCGGCAGCCACGACACGGGCATGGCGATGACGATGTCCACGGCCACCCAGAAGGGGAGCCCACCTTTGCCCGGCTGGCGCAGGAGCGCTGCGACGTCGTAGGTGGTGAGGATGTGGAAGGTGAGCCACAGGGTGGTGATTAGCACCATCCACACGGCGAACTTCTCCAACCATTGGCGCACCACAGCGACGGGACCACCGATGCCCATCAGGATGACCACCAGGGCGAAGACGGCCGCCCAGAAGATGTAAGAATCCAAACCCAGCACGCGCTTGGAGATTTCGTTGGCGCCGTAGCCCATGATGATGATCTCGAAGATGGTCCAACCGAGCAATTGTAGGACATTCAGCGCGGTGGGCAGGTAGGAGCCGCGGATGCCCAGTGCCGGCCGGAGCATGACCATGGTGGGGATGGCATTGTCGCTGCCCACCACCCCGGCCAGGGCCAAGAGCAGGTTGCCGATGAGGGTGCCGATGACAATGGCGACCAAGGCCTGGCCCAGGCCCAGCCCCGGCACCAGGAGGGTGCCGGCCAGCAGCACCAGCAGGCCCACACCTAGATCGGCCCATAAAACGAAGTAGTCGAGAAAGCCCAACAACCGGTGTTCCCTGGGGACCGGCTCTATCCCCCATTCGGGGGGAGCCTTGATCCTGGGCATGACCCTGGCGATGACGCCTTTGCCTTCTATGGCCATTTTTCCACCTCCGTGTCTTGAAAATAGGCGGGCTATATTAAAAAACCGCCCCTTCACGAAGGGGCGGTTTGGCTATAATCTTCTCCCTCCGCTGGCATTACCCAGATCAGGTTCAAAAAGGGTCGATGACATGTCTTTAACTAGTTAAACTAGTAAAGAGGTCATCCTCTCAGCCTGGCTCACCAAGCTCCCCTATATGTGTTTACAACCAAAGTTTAGCACTTCGTTTTTCAAATGTCAAGGCGGGGCTAGCAATGAAATGCGGTTTTGTGTAGAATAGGTCATGCATGCTTGCTCTACTATCAAACCAGGTTAGCGGTGAGAGGACAGGCAATGATGGCGCGGCCAGTTTCACCTGCCCTGAAGGACAATGAGGACTATCTTAGGGCTCTGATACAAAAGGCCTTAGCTGAGGATGTCGGGCCTGGGGATATAACCAGCGAGGCCATCGTTTCTCCGGAGCAGCGCTCTCAAGCCTACATTCTGGCCAAAGAGCAGGGGGTTGTGGCGGGGCTGCCGGTGGCGTGCCTGGTCTTCCAGTCGGCAGATTCGCGCATCACCTGGACTGCAGCGGTGGAGGATGGCGCCCAGGTGCAGCCGGGGGACCGCCTGGCCACCTTAGCTGGACCCACCAGGGGACTCCTGGCTGGCGAGCGGCTGGCGCTTAATTTCTTGCAGAGGCTCTCTGGCATCGCCACCTTGACGGCACGCTATGTGGCCGCCGTGGCCGGGACGAAGGCCGTCATCCTGGACACCCGTAAGACCACGCCGACCCTACGCTTCCTGGAAAAATATGCCGTTCGGGCGGGCGGCGGCCACAACCACCGTTTTGGCCTCTACGACATGGTGCTGATCAAGGACAATCACATCCGCGTCGCCGGCAGCATCAAGGGCGCTATAGAGAGGGCAAAACTTCAGTTAGACTACCGTTTCCCGATCGAGGTCGAGGCCAGCACTCTGGCGGAGGTGCGAGAAGCCGTAGCCGCCGGCGCAGATCGTATCCTTTTGGACAACATGAGCCTCAGTCAAATGCGGGAGGCTGTAGCCCTGGCAGCGGGCCAGGCCAAGCTGGAGGCCTCAGGCCGGATGACCCTGGAGCGAGTGCAGCAGGTGGCGGAAACCGGGGTGGACTACATCTCCGTGGGAGCCTTGACCCACTCTGCGCCTGCCCTGGATATCAGTATGGAGATCGAGTGAGCGAGAATCAAGAGACTCAACTTCAATTTTACACGCAGTTATCGGAAGAAGAGGTCCTGGTCCGCCTGTGGCAAGCCAAGCGAACTTTGGGGAAGACCGCCCTGATCCTGGGCCACCACTATCAAAGCGACGCGGTCATTCAATATGCGGACTACCGGGGGGATTCCCTGGAGCTTTCCAGACGTGCGGCCATGGTTAAAGAGGCCAAGTGCATCGTCTTTTGCGGTGTACGCTTTATGGCGGAAAGCGCCGCTATCTTAGGTGGCGAGCATCAGGTGGTGCTGCACCCGGCCCCCGAGGCCGGCTGTCCCCTGGCCGATTTCGCTCAACTGGAGGATGTAGAACGCGCGTGGGATGCGCTGCAGGCCGCGGGAGCGGAGCGCCTGATCCCGATAACATACGTCAATAGCAGCGCCGACGTAAAAGCCTTTTGTGGGCAACGAGGTGGTCTGACCTGCACTTCCAGCAACGTGGCCAAGGTCTTGAGTTGGGCGCTTGGACACAACCGCACGGTGCTTTTTCTGCCCGACGAGAACCTGGGTCGCAACACGGCAAGGGCCTTGGGGCTGCCGCCAACTGAGATCGCTACCTGGGATTTTATGCTGGACCAGGGTGGCCATGACAAGGCCGATTTGCCGCACTACCGGCTCTTCGTCTGGAAGGGCTATTGCCACGTGCACACGCGTTTCAGCCTCATGGACGTTGCGCGGGTTCGGCAAGAAAGCCCTCATGCTCAAATCGTGGTTCACCCGGAGTGTCTGCCCCCGGTAGTGGAGGCCAGCGATGCCAGCGGGTCCACCTCCTTCATTGTCCGCGCCGTGCACCAGGCACCCGCTGGCGCTTGCCTGGCTATTGGCACGGAGATCAACCTGGTGGGTCGCCTGGCCAAAGAACATCCAGACAAGACTGTCCTTCCCTTGAGCCGTTCTCTGTGCCCCAACATGTTTCGCGTCAATATCTACCGCTTACTCCACACCCTGGAAAGCATTATTGCTGGCGAGCCGGTCAATACGGTGCATGTCCCGGAGGAGACTGTCGCCTTCGCCCGCCAGGCCCTGGAACGGATGCTGGCCTTTTCGGCCAAGGACTGAGTGCCTATGGGCTCGATATCGCTGACAATGGATGCACTGGTTATCGGCAGCGGCTTGGCCGGGGGGATCGCCGCCCTGGAGCTGGCACAGCAGGGACTAGAGGTGGCCCTGATCACGCGCGCTGAGGATCCAGGTGAGACGAATACCTCCCTGGCCCAAGGGGGCATAGTCTACGAAGGAGAAGGTGATTCGCCAGCGCTCCTGGTAGCCGACATTTTGCGAGCTGGAGCAGGTCTCAGCCTTCCGACGGCAGCGGAGGTTTTGGCGGCCGAAGGGCCGCCTCTGGTACGCCGATTGCTCATTGAACGGCTGGGCGTGCCTTTTCTAAAGTTACCCACCGATGGCTATGACTTGACCGTAGAGGGCGCGCACTCGGTGAAA
>JBFMCB010000072.1:0-14434 GCA_040754915.1 Chloroflexota bacterium
GGGGAGAATGTCTCTGACTATGGACGTTTTTGCTGCCCGATTAGCCCGGAGCTAAGAAGCGAGCAGCGATATCCTGGGCAAACCGATCCAGATCGTCCAGGCCGGTGACCAGATTGTGGTGGCCAACTGCAACTTGCGCTCCACGATGGTCTGTAGATTGTCGTCGTCCAGATACTCATTCAGGGGTACCGCTTGCAACTGACGTAAGCTTCGCACGTAACCGTCGAGCTTCTTCAAGCGCATTGCGATGACCGTGGTATCCACCACCTAGCCCCTCCTTCTGGATGCGCTGCATGGTATAGCGAATCTGTTCTTGTAGATAGGGCCGAATGTCGTAGTAGCGGCTCATGGTCTGCATCTGGAAGGTACAGCGTTGAGTACGATCCCTTTCCAGGATGAGTTTCCCGCTCTTGATCACCTGAAAACGCAGCAGCGTGGGGGCGTGATTCAGGGCCACCACATCCACTGGGCGACACAGCGCCTGCTCCAAAGTCGTGCCGATCTCCAACGTGCGCTGGAAGATGGTGACCTGGTCCAGTCCATGGATGAAGAGCACGGCCACATCCACATCGCTCAGGGCATGGGCCTTCCCGTGCACCATCGACCCGAACAGATAGGCCGCGATCACATCCTGACGATTGCCCAGGGCCCCCTGGATTTTGGCGATCTCACGCTCCATATGGTTGGTCTCCATCTACTGCTAGTATAGCATAAACTGTGGCGTAATGCGATGTAGCAGACTCAATGACCCAATGCGGCCTACCGGTGGTCCTACTCGACCAACGAACTGCGTAAGTCTTATCATTGAAGCCCCTGCATTCTCCGCAAAACATCTAGCACCCCTCGCCCGTGCGCGTAGGGCGAGACGTAGTGCACCCGGGCCTTCACCTCTGCGGCGGCGTTGGCCGGGGCCGCGCTAAAGCCCACCAGTGACAAGAAGGCCAAGTCGCTGGGGGAATCGCCCAGGCCGGCCATCTCGGCCAGGGGGATGCCCGTCTCCCGAGCCAGCCAGCGCACCCCCTCGCCCTTGTCCATCCCCTGGGGAACCACGTCCACGGAGGAGACCGCCCCCTGGACCTGGTAGCCGGTGGGTCGGGCGCTCAGGGCTTCCTCCACCAGCAGCCGCAGGTCGTGCACCGTGGTGCCGGGCAAAGGGTAGAGGCTGAGCGAGCACTCCTTGCCGGGCTGGAAGTAGCCCTTGCCGGTGGCTACCGCCCGCTCCTGGAGCAGCGACCTGGTCTCCGCCAGGGCGTGGCGCATGGCCGCGGTGATGGCCGGGTGCTCCTGGAAACGGTACTCCAGCGGGAAGTAGAGGCCGCAGCCGTTCTCGTAGATGGCCGGCAGGTAACCGCCAATGGCCTGCATCAGCACCTCAACGTAGGGCTCCTGTCGTCCGGTGCACAGGGTCACCGCCGGCCCCCCGTCACCCTGGGCCCGCCGGTTGGCCTGGGCGATCTGGCGCAAGACGGCCAGGTCCAGCGGCCGCCCCTCTCCCGGCGTCAGGCAACCGTCCACGTCCACGACTAGCAGGCGCATTCAGACTGCCTCCGCGTGGAGCCGCAGCAGGCGGAGGGACCCCGCTGTATAGCGGGCCACCTCCTCGCGCCAGCCCAACCCTTTGGCCGGTGTGAAGGGGTCCGGCCCGGCGGCGGTGCACTCCACGATGACGCTGCCGTCGTAGCCGATCTCCCGCAGCGCCCGCAGTAGAGCGGCGAAATCGGTGTGGCCGCGGCCCACTGCCTGACGGTTGGAGTCAGCAGCGTGGAAGAGGGCCAGATGCCTGCCTGTAGCCCGGATGGCACCGGCGGGATCAGCCTCCTCGATGTTCATGTGGTAGGCATCCATGAGCACGCCCACGGCGGGCGAGCCCACGTCGGCCAGGCAACGCAGGGCCTGGGCCGCCGTGTTCAATAGATGGCTCTCGTAGCGGTTCAGGCACTCCAGGGCAATGGTCACCCCCAGGTTCTGGGCGCGGCGGGCCAGCAATTTCAGGCCATCCACCAGAAGGGCGTACTCCTCCTCCTGAGTGGAGATGGCGCGCACGCGCCCCACTGCCCCGTGACAGGAGGCGATGGGGCAACCCACGGCCACGGCAAATTCCAGGAGGTTTTGGTAGTAGTCCAAAGCCTGGGCACGCACCTGCGGGTCAGGGTGCGCCAGGTCGTAGTTGAGCGGGGTGATGGAGAGGATGGCCAGTCCTCTGGCGGCTAGTATGGGGCGCACGTCTTCGGGCTGATAGCGCGCCAGATCGCCCAGCAACTCCACGCCATCGTAGCCCTGGGCCGCCAGCCGCGCCGTCGTATCCGCCAAAGGCTCGTCGCCGAAGATCCAGGTACAGACGCCGTACTTCACGGCTTCCCTCCGCTGATCACCCGGCACCGACCTATGGGCAACCGCACTGCCACATGCTCACCCGGCTTAAAGCGCACTATCCCACCTGATTGCACCCGCAGCATGAGCCGGTCGCCCAGGCGCAGGCGATAGTCCACCTTGTCGCCCAGGTAGGTCGTCTTCTCCACCACGCCTTCCAGGACCTCAGGGCCGCTTATGGCCCCCGGCGCGGCCAGTTCCACCTCGTTGGGCCGCACGAAGG
This sequence comes from Chloroflexota bacterium, assembly GCA_040754915.1. Taxonomy (GTDB): domain Bacteria; phylum Chloroflexota; class DTOL01; order DTOL01; family JACQYG01; genus JACQYG01. The sequence goes on from JBFMCB010000072.1 coordinate 2,594, forward strand.
CCAGCACCCGTTGGCCCACCCACGCCCCTGCCGTCGTAGCCACGCAGAGAGACAGGTTGTCCACCGCCAGGTACGTCATCTGGCCCTCTACCGCCGTCACCGTGCCCTCGAGAAAGTTGGAGAGGCCAATGAAGTCGGCTACGAACTGGGAACCGGGACGCTCGTAGATCTCCTCCGGCGTGCCCACCTGCTCGATGCGACCCCGGTTCATGATGGCCACCCGGTCGGAGAGGGCCAGGGCCTCCTCCTGGTCGTGGGTGACGTAGACGGCGGTGATGCCCAGGCGCACCTGGAGGTCTTTGATCTCGAAGCGCATCTCCTCCCGCAGCTTGGCGTCCAGGTTGGAGAGCGGCTCGTCCAGGAGCAGCACCGAAGGGTGATAGACTAAGGCCCGCGCCAGCCCGATGCGTTGCTGCTGGCCGCCAGAAAGCTGCCGGGGGAAGTGGCTGCCGAAGCCCTCCAACCGCACCAGCTTCAAAGCCTCCATCACCTTCTCCCGCCGTTTGCTTTGCGAGAGGCCGCGAATGCGCAGGGGGAACTCCACGTTCTCGAAGGCGGTCATGTGCGGGAAGAGGGCGAAGTTCTGGAAGACCATGCCCAGGTTGCGCTTATAGGTGGGCAGGTCGGTGACGTCCTGGCCGTCAATGAGGATGCGCCCCTCGTCCGGGCGGTTATGCCCGGTGAGACAGCGCAAGGCGGTGGTCTTGCCGCAGCCGGAGGGCCCCAGCAGGGTCATCAACTCCCCGCGCTTGATCTGCAAGGTGATGTGTTCGTTGGCCACGATGTCACCGTAGCGCTTGGTGACATTGACGAATTCGATCATGTAGTCGGACATCTCTATACTCCCTTGAACCCGCCCACCAACTTCTCCGGCTGCAACTGACGCTGGATCAGGAACAGGATGAACAGCGACGGGATGATCAAGATCACGGCCATAGCCGAACTCACTTCCCAGTAGCCCTCGCCCACGGCCAGGTAGGTGCGCACCGGCAGCGTCACCGTGTGTGGGCCGTAGGTCATCAGGGTCATGGTGAATTCGTTGTACGAAGTGGTGAACGTGAAAATAATAGACGACAGGATGCCGGGCAGGATGAGGGGCAGGATGACGTAGAAGAAGCCCTGAACTGGGCTGGCCCCGCAGACAGCGCTGGCCTCCAGCACTCGCTCGTCCAGGCTCTCGAAGGTGGCGGAGAGCACCAGGATGGCGTAGGGGGCGGCCAGGGCCACGTGGGCCAGAGCCACTCCCAGGAAGGTGTCCACCAAGTGCAGGCCGTAAAAGATCTTGGCCACGCCCAGGGCAAAGGTGATGGCCGGGATCATGCGCGGCAACAGGATGAGCGCCGTGAGCAATTCCTTGCCGGGGATGTGCCGCCGGCCCAGGGCCCAGCCGGTGGGCAGGGCAATGAGGGTGCTGATGACCACGGCGATCCCGGCGATGACCAGCGTGTTCTTCATAATCTCCGGGATATCGGCCACTTCGATGGCCCACTGGTACCAGTTCAGCGTCCACCCCTGAGGCAGCCAGCGCATGCCGTACCAGCCCTTGCCAAAGGAGTTAAAGAAGATGATCAGAAAGGGCGTGACCATGTACAGCAAAAAACCCAGCAGGAAGGAATAGACCAAAAGCGTCTTGGCGTTCAGGATGGAGCGGACAGATTGGCGGACGATGGCTATAGCACACATCACGCGATGGGCCTCCTCAAGACGCGCATGTACACAGTCAGGAAGGTCACCTGGGCCATGGCCATGACCACGGCCATGGCGCTGGCCGCCGACCACTCCAGGTAAAGGGTGGCCTGGGTGAAGATCTGCACGGAGAGGGGCCGGTAGTTGCCGCCGGTGACCAGGGGCACGCTGAAGGCCCCAAAGGCCATCATGAAGGTGAGCACCGAGCCGGCCAGCACGCCGGGCCGGATCAACGGCAGGACAACGTGCCAGAGCACCCGCAGGCGGTTGGCCCCCGCCACCTCCGCCGCCTCCTCGATGCTGCGATCCAAGGCCTCCAGGCTGGCGAGGGTGGTCAGGCAGGTGTACGGGTAGAAGAGCCAGACGTAAAAGAGAATGAGGCCGGGGATGGTATAGTTGACGGCCACCGGCTCCTTTAGAAAAGGCAGGATGGAGAGCAGGAACAGGTTGGCCCAGCCGCGTTTGCTCCAGAAGAGCAAAAGCCCCAGGGCGCTGATCAGGTGGGGCATCATCATGGGTAGGAGAATGGACAGTCGCAAGAGCCGGTTCCCCTTGGGCTTCTCCCGCAGCACCAGGGCCAGGGGCAGGCTGAGGAGCACAGAGAAAACCGTAGCCCCCACGGCCAGAGAGAAGGTCAGGCCCAGGACGTCCCGAAAGGCCGGGTCTCCCAGGAAGCGGGCGTAGTGTGCCAGCGTCCACCCCACCTTCTGTCCCTCCGGCCGGAAGCTGAGGATGACGGTGAGGAGCATGGGATAAAAGAAGAGGCTAAAAAAACCGGCCAGGCCAGGGGAGAGCAGTAGCAAGGTAATCAGGCCTTCACGCCGGCGTTGCCAGAGACCATTCATTCCTACCTCGCAGCGAGTAGACAAGTAGATGACATCCAATGTGTCTAGCGGGAAGACCCCCGGAGCCTGCGAGGCTCCGGGAGTCTTCCAGTCTAGCTACTTGATCAACCGCTTGGGGCCTTCCTTCTGGATGTAGTCAATGACCCCCTTGTTGGTAATGCGGATGCGGCCCTTTTCCATCTCGCTCCAGGGCGGGATGACATCCCACACCTCCTTGGGGATCTTGTCCCAGATCTCGGTGCCGGTGTACTGCCACATGATGGTGATCATCTTGATCTGGATGTCATCGCCCAGCAGGTAGTTGATCAGCCTGTAAGCCACCGGCTTATACTCCTCCGGGATGTCCACAGGCACGGAGAGGTAGCCGTCGGAGCCTTCAGTGATGCCCTCGGTGAAGAAGCCGGCCTTGAGTTCCGGCGGCATCGTCCCCTGGCTGCGGGACCACAGGGAGAAGTCCATAGCATAGACGCTGATCCAGGCGTCGCCGGCCTTGAACTGCTCGAAGAGGTTGGTGGGCTCGGGGGCGATGGGCTGCACGGCGTAGTTCTTGGTCAGGTCCGCCAGCTTGGTCCAGGCATCGGTCCACTCCTTCGTGGCCATGACGTCGGTGATGGTCTTGGTCATGTCCACGCCGAAGGCGTTCAGGAAGCCGTAGGGCAGAGCACGACCAGAACCGGACTTGGAGTCGGGCCGGATCCAGCCAATGTGGCCCTTCCACTCGTTCCGCCGCTCGTACATCTCCTTCCAGGACTTGGGCGGCTTAGTGATCTTAGCTGAGTTGTAGATCATGGCGTACTGGCTCCTCCAGAAGAGGGCGCCCTTGCCACCGATCTTCACCCCCTGGGCCGTGTCCAGGTAGTCCTGGCGGTTCTTGGCGATGTTGGGGATGTCCTTAGCCTTGTCCGGCGAAAGCGTTTCCAGCTTGATCCCCTGCTGCACCATGTCGGCGATGTCCTTGGGCTTGAGGAAGAGCACATGGGCATCGCCCTTGCCGGGGGTCCAGGCCTTCATGCGCTGCATGGTCTCGGCGCCGCTGGAGACCACATAGTCGATGTCCAGCCCAATGTCTTTCTTGACCGCGGGGAGGACGATGGTCTTGAAGAACCACTGGAAGTTGGCCCCGGAGTTGGTGTCCACAAAGGTGAGCCGGGTGGGCGCCGGCACAGGCGTGGGCGTAGGAGGCAACGCTGTGGCCGTGGGCAATGCCGGCTTAGGTGTGGCGGTGGGCGGGGCGGGCGTGGGCCCGCAGGCGGCGCTCAGGGACACCAGAAGGGTCACGCTCAGGAGAAGCGCAAGCACTCGGTAGACTCTCATCGTCTGGCTCCTTTCCAGGTTTGGCCCGCCATCGCGGGCAATCTGTCCCTGTACCCATCAGGGGAAAAATGTTACCACGCATCTATCCGCTTGACCACCCCCTCTCTTATGCGCTAACAAGGGTGCCTGGAAACTGCCGCTACACCCATTGTACGCGCTTGCTGTCTGCCCGTCAAGCTACTTGCCAGCCCCACGGCGGATGCCTTGACACCTCCATGCAGCTATGTTAGAGTTCGCCCATCTACTCCACTGCGGGTTGGTGTTCTCTGGCCATGAGGATAAAGCTGGCGTACGGCAAACAGGGCCTCTGGATCCGCCCCCCCGCCACCGATGTGGACGTGATCGAACCGGCCTTTGTGCCTGGGATCCCCGACGGACCCTCGGCCATTGCCCAGGCCCTGCGGCACCCCATCGGCAGCCCGGCCCTGAAAGAGCTGGTGCGAGCCCAGGACGAAGTAGCCATCGTCTTCAGTGACATCACGCGCCCCACGCCGAACCACGTCATCTTGCCGGTATTGCTAGGGGAGTTGGCCTACGTGCCCAGGGAAAACATCGTGCTCATCAATGCTACCGGCATGCATCGAGCCAACACCCCGGAAGAGTTGAGGACCATGTTGGGCCCAGGTATCGTGGAAAACTACCGCATCGTGACCCACGATGCCCTGGACCCCAGCACCCTCACCTGGTTGGGAACCAGCTCGTTTGGAACACCCATCTGGGTGAACTCCACCTACCTGCGAGCCCGGGTCAAGATCCTCACCGGCTTCATCGAGCCGCACTTCTTCGCTGGCTTCAGCGGCGGGCCCAAGGCTGTCCTCCCGGGAGTATGTGGGGAGGCGACGGTCCTGGGGAACCACAGCGCCAGGATGATCGGCCACCCCCGGGCCACCTGGGGTGTGCTGGACGACAACCCGATTCACCAGGAGATCCGCGAGGTGGCCGGGCTCACCAGGCCCGCCTTCATCGTGAACGTAGCATTGAACAAAGACAAGCAGATCACCGGGGTCTTTGCCGGTGACGTGTCCAAGGCCCACGAATCCGGCGCCCACTTCGTGCGGGATACCGCCATGCAACCGGTGGCCGGGCACTACGACGTCGTCATCACCACCAACGGCGGCTATCCCCTGGACATCAACCTGTATCAAACGGTCAAGGGCATGTCGGCCGCTGCCCAGATCGTAAAGCCTGCTGGCAGCATCATCGCCGTGTCCGAATGCCGCGAGGGTATTCCCGAGCACGGCAACTACCGACGCATCCTGCAGATGGCCAGGACCCCAGAAGAACTGCTTCGCCTCATCACCCGCCCGGGCTTCGCCATGTTCGACCAATGGGAGGCCCAACTTCAGGCCCTGATTCAGGCCAAGGCCAACGTGTACGTGTACTCGGATGGCCTCACCGAAGAGCAGATCCGCCAGGCCATGCTATTGCCATGCCGGGATATCGAGGGCACGCTCGCCGAGCTTCTCCGGCTCCACGGACCACGGGCCCGGGTATGCGTGCTCCCCGAAGGCCCCCAGACCATCCCCTTCGTAGCCGGAAATGCTTGAAGGAACAGCGGTCCGGCGTGTGGTTCCCTTGGCTCTCACAGCAGTTTCCTGAGATGTTGGATGGTTTGGGCCGCCGCCGCATCGCAGCTTGGCTTGGGCAGGATCTCGGCGGACAGCCAGCCATCATAGCCAATGGCACGGAGCGTGGCCACTACCGACCCGAAGTTCACGTGGCCGCGCCCGGGAGCCCAGCGGTTAGAATCAGCCACGTGCACGTGGCCCAGCCGTGAGGCACAGGCGCGGATGCTCTCCTCAATGGACGGCTCCTCGATATTGGCATGGAAGGTATCGAAGAGAAGCCCGAGGTTTGGCTCCCCCACCTTTTCGCAAAAAGCCAGGGCCTCCTGTACCGTGTTGATGAAGTTGGTCTCGTAGCGGTTGATGGGCTCCAGGAGCAATCCGACACCGCGACGGGCGGCCAACCGGGCGCAATGCCGCAGGGTCCGGACCGTCCACTCGCGCTGCTCCTGGGCGGTGTCCTCCCGGAGGCGGCCACGTATCAGGCCGACTATCACCTGGGCTCCGAAGGTCGGGGCCAGGTTGAGGTGGTCTTCCAGCCGCCTCAGGGCACGCTCCCGCAGGACCTCATCGGGATCGGAGATGGAGAGCCCCTCCTCGCCCCAAGCCTGGCCGGTGCCAATGGCCGGCACCGCCAGGCCCTGACTATCCAAGAGTCTCTTCAGGGCCTCGGCGTCCAAGAGGGCCGGGTCTCTGACCGCCAACTCCACCCCATCATAGCCCAGCTCAGCCACCCTGGCCACCGCGCGCTCCAGGTCGGCCTGGAAGAGCGCGGCCGAGAATTTGGCCGGTTGGGTCGAGATCACGATGCCGAGCTTCATGGTGGATGATGCGTCACATCGGATACGCCAGGGTATAGATGCTCCTCCCACCGGGGGCCAGGGGGCCCTTCAGCACGGCCTCGATGTCTTCCTTCCGCCGCTGGGTGACCTCTTCGATGGGTGGGAGCTTCCCTGGCGGGAAGGCGGTCATGACGTCGGTCACCAGTTTTACCATGTAGTCCAGGAGCTTCTCCACACCTGGGATGGCCTTTTCGGCCCGGGCGGCCGAGGCCTTCCCCACCACACCAGGCTTATAGGCGGCCACCTCGATGGGGCCGCATCCGACCTGGCCGTACCACGCCACCGGCCGGTGAAGCAGGTTCCCTGCCTTGTCGATGTGGCCCTCGGGCAGGAAACCCCGTGGAGTGGTGTCGGCCACGTCTTCCATCCTCATGAACTCGGGGAAGAGGGCCAGGGACCAGGAGGTCTCCACTTCATCGGCGTGGATGAAAGGAGTCTCGTAGGGTCCGCCTTCGCTTTGGAGCTTAAACTGGTCCTGGATGGCGTGGTACCAATTCAGGTTTATCAGCACCGCCGGCACCTGGTAGGTCTTGGCGAACTGATGCAAGGCCGTGGGGATGACGTACTCCTGGCCGTGGCCATTCAGGAGTATCTGTTTGCGGAAGCCCATGTTCCACAGGCCGGCGATGACCGCCTTAAGCTGCCCCACAAAGACCTCCTCCGGGACCACGATCGTCCCCGGCATCCCAAGGTGATGATAGGGGTGCGAGCCATACCAGATGGGCTGAGCCACGGTGCAGCCGGTCTTTGCGGCCACCGCCTCGGCCATCCGGGTGACCAGGAACGTGTCTTCGCCCAGAGGGGCGTGGGGCCCGTGGGCTTCGGTGGAGCCCACGGGCACAATGATCAGGTCATTTGTCTTCAGCCGTCCCTCTATCTGTTTCCAAGTCATGTTCTGGAGGTAGAGGCCGTCGGCGCTCTCCATGTGTCCGCCCTTGGGCGGGATCTGCCACTCGCCCATATCCTCGGTTCTCTCCTTATGATTTTGCGATAGCTGCCACCAGATCGGCTCGGCTGACGATACCCACCAGTTGGCCGCCCTTCACCACCGGCACGCGCTTGATGCGCTTGGCGCTCAACACCGCGGCGATCTCCTGGATGGGCGTGTCCTCGGTCACGCTGATGACCTCCTTGGTCATAATGTCTCCCACCGTGTTGCCCCGTTTGATGGCCAGGAGGTCGGCTTCGGTGGCAATGCCCACCACCTGCCCGGCATCGTCCACTACCGGGACGCCGCTGATCTTGTGATCCGACAGGAGCTTGGTGAGTTCGTAGACCTTGGCCGAGGGCTTGATCGTCACCACCCTGGTGGTCATCACATCTTTCGCGGTCTGCATGATCCTTCCCTCCTCAATAACAATTGGCCCCAGAACGCCGGCGCCAGGCCTAGCTCTCCAACCGCCATTCCAGAGCCTTGCGGTATAGTTCTACGTATTTTTTGGCCGACCGGGCCCAGGAGAAATCGGCTTCCATGGCCCGCTTCATCAGCCGGCGCCAGACATTCTTGTGCTTGAAGGTCTCCACGGCCCTGACGATAGCCACCAACAGGGCGTAGGGATTATAGTTGGTGAAGGCGAAGCCATTGCCCGTTTCGCCGCCGGGCTGAATCTCATCGACAGTATCGGCCAGTCCACCGGTGCTGCGCACGATGGGGATGGCGCCGTAGCGCAGGGCGATGAGCTGTCCGAGCCCACAGGGCTCGAAACGAGAGGGCATCAGGAACATGTCACAGCCGGCGTAGATGCGCTGGGCCAAGGCCGCGTTAAAGGTCAGGAATACGCTGGCCTTGCTCGGGTACTTTTCGGCCATCCGCCGGAATACCTCGTGATAATGCTGGTCTCCGGTTCCCAGCAATACGAACTGCACCTCCAGCTCGGTCATGAGCGGATCGATGATGGGCTCTAGCAGGTCAAACCCCTTCTGGTCGGCCAGACGGGAGACCACGCCAATCAGCGGTATTTCGGCATCCACCTTCAGGCCGCATTCCTTCTGTAAGGCCAACCGGTTTTCGACCTTCTTGTCCAGGGTAGACACGTCGTAGTGCTGGGCGATGTTCGGGTCGGTGGCCGGGTTGTATTGTTCGTGATCGATGCCGTTCAAGATGCCGAAGAGACGTCCCTTGCGGTAGCGCAGTACGGAGTCCAGCCCTTCGCCGAAGTCCGGCGTCAGTATCTCCCGGGCATAGGTTTCGCTCACCGTGTTCAGGGCATCGGCGTACAGGATGCCCTGGCTCATCAGGTCCACCTGTCCGCCGCCCACCGCCAATTGCGGCTGCAGGAAACCGGTGCTTCCCAGGCCGGCCACGGCCAATATGCGGGGGTCGAAGATCCCCTGATAGGCCAGGTTGTGGATGGTGAAGACCGAGGCGGTACTAGCGAAAAAGGGGTCACCGTCGTAGATGGTCTTGAGCCAGTTCGGGATGATGGCGGTATGCCAATCGTTGCAGTGAACGATGTCGGGCGGCCAGCCCAGGGCCCGGGCAGCCTCCAGCGCAGCCCGGCAGAAGAAGATGAAGCGCTCGCCGTCGTCCGGATAGCCGTAGATCGCCTCGCGAGCGAAGTATTTGTCCGACTCCACCATATAGGCCGGGACACCCTGGCCGATGGTGGCCGATTTCAGCGCCGCCTTCTCGCTGCGCCCCTCCACGGGCACCGGGTATTCTTCCAGGACCGGGGCGATGGCGCATTTCGCCTCATCGATGCGGCCATAGCGCGGCATGATCACCCGCACGTCGTGTCCCAGGGCGGCCAGAGCTTTGGGAAGGGCGCCGGCCACGTCCGCCAGGCCGCCCACCTTGGCAAACGGGGCCACTTCTGCGGAGACGAACAGGATTCGTAGCCTTTCGCTCATGGTGAGACCTCCACCCGCATCAAGTCTTGCGCCAGGACTAGCTCGCCATCAAAGGTGCGACGGCACTGGGCGGCGATGTCGTAGTCGTCACAGAGCGGGTAAAAGTGCGTCAACACCAGCCTTTTGGCCCCGGCCAGGGCCGCCACCTCCCCCGCCTGGCCGGGTGTGAGATGGCCTTTAACCCCCAGTCCGTCGGGGTAGGAGGATTCCAGCACCAGCAAATCAGCGCCCTTGCTGACCTCTATCAGCTCCGGGCACATCTCCGTGTCCCCTGAATACACGATGGCCTTTCCGCCAACCTCCAGACGATAGGCGATGCTGGCGTCGGTATGCGCGATGGGCCTGGCGGACACCTCCCAGTCGGACTGCCGCAGCCGGCCAGGCATGAGTTCATGGACCCGCAGTTCATAGCGCTCAGACTGGCACCACGGATAGAGGGCCAACAAATGCCGGACAAAACGCCCAAAGCCTTTGGGTCCCACCAGGTGCAGGGGCCGTTCTCGGGTATAGCCTGGTGTAGACTTCAGGGCAAAGAGCAGCGGCCCCAGGTCCGCAGTGTGGTCGTTATGGGTGTGGGAGTAGAGGACGTAGTTGAGATCTTGATAGGCTATGCCAACTCTCAGCAGGCGTTCCAGGGTGCCACTCCCGCTGTCGAACAGGAGGGGCTCCGAGTCCACCATAATCACTATGCCGGGGGCGCCGCGTCTCAGGCTCGGCACCCCGGTGCCTGAGCCCAAGATGATGACCTCGATCATCTCTCTAACCGACTGCCTGCGGTGATGGGCCTGAGGGATGTTGCGTCGACCCTCCATTGTTTAGGTCTTGACCATGATCTTTCCGTCCTGCCGCGAGGCGGACTGGGCGATGGCGCTCACCACCTGGTCCAGGTTGTAGCGGGCGGTGATGATCCTGGTCATGTCGATGAGTCCGGAGGCCATGAGCCGGATCACCGAGGGAAACGTACCGTTTCCGGAGTGTCCCTGGGCGCCGAACACCTGGCTGTGGCGGACCTGGAAGGTTTCCAGGTACATGGGCACCCGCTCGGCCGCACGCCCGATCTGGACGATCTTGCCGTTGATGGCCAGCGATTTCTCCATCTCCGGCAGCACCAAGGCTGGGGCACCAGCGGCTTCCACTTGCATCTCAGCGCCATCGCCGGCGGTGATCTCCATGACCTTGGCGCTAGCGGAGACCTCCCAGGGATCGAAGACGTAGTCCGCGCCGATGGCCTTGGCCAGTTCCCGGCGCTGAGCCGAGATCTCGAAGGCGATGACCTTAGCCGCTCCGGCGGCTTTACATAAGGCAATAGAGGCCAGGCCAATGGGACCGGCGCCGTAGACCGCAGCGTAGGCCCCTGGCTTAAAGCCCCCAGCGCGCTGGAAGATGCCGTTATAGGCCACGCTGGTGGGCTCTACCAGGGCCCCGGCCTCGTAGGCCTTGTCCTCGGCCCCATAAACTTTAAGGAGGTCATTGATCTTCCAACAGTACTTTGCGCCGATGGCCAGGTACTCGGCAAAGGCCCCGTTGATGGTGAAGCCGATCTCCTCCAGGCGCTGGCACTGGTTGGGGAAGCCATTGCGGCAGGGGACGCACTCGCCGCACCAAATCATCTCCTCGGCAGTGACCATGTCGCCGACCTTGAAGTCGGTTACAGCGCTGCCTACCTCCACGATCTGGCCGGAAAACTCGTGACCGGTGATCACCGGGAACTTGGTGAGGCCCGGGTACATGATGTAGTTGTCTTTGTCGGTCTCATAGAAATGCATGTCCGAGCCGCATACACCACAGGCCTTTACCCGGAGGAGCACCTGATCAGGTTTGACTTTAGGCCTGGGGACCTCTTGGACCTTCATCTCCGGGTAGCGCCACACGGAGTTGCCGGTGATGGCTTTGCCGGTGGTCACTTCGAATTCGGAAAGCACGTAGTCCTGGCGTGGCTCCCACTTGGCGCTGAGCATTAGACCCTTCATCTTTCTCCTCCCAGAGTTCGTTTACGGGGATATTCACAATTTCACTGGTGAACAGGATTCACGGATGACCAGCCTGGGCTCTAAAACGTTATTGCTGACCGATTCGACCCCGGATTGCAGGTCCAACAGCATCCTCATGGCAATGGCGCCCAGGTCATATTTGCGCTGCTCGATGGTGGTGAGAGGAGGCTCGGAGTAGGCGGCGAAGAGGAGATCATCATACCCCATGACCGAGACGAGATCGGGCACGCTTTTCCCGGCGATTTTCAGGGCCTTTAAGGCACCGATAGCGGTCAGGTCATTGTAACAAAAGACGGCGGTGAGAGAAGGGTAATCGGATAGAAGCTGGTTCATGCCGCTCAATCCGCCATCCGGCCGGGCATTGCCTGAGGCCAAGAGGCTCGAATCGAATGGCAGCCCGTGTTTGCGCAAGGCCTGGCGGTATCCGATCAGGCGATCGTGACTGGACTTGGCATCGGCCAGGCCAGCAATGTAGCCGATGCGCCGGTGGCCGAGTTGGATCAAGTACTCGGTGGCCATTTCGCCCCCGGCCACGTCGTCGGTGCCGACAGAATAGACATAAGCGCCGGCCTTCTCGTTGTTCACCAGCACCACCGGGACCTTCGTTTTCTCCAAAAGCCCCAGATACAGATCGCCCACGCGGGAGGAGGCAACGATGATGCCATCCACCCTTTTTTCCTGAAAGAGGCGTATGGTGGCCATCTCGCGCTCGGGGTCGGCGTTGGAGTCGCAGAGGATCACCCCATAG
>JBFMCB010000073.1:0-14255 GCA_040754915.1 Chloroflexota bacterium
GTGGCGTCAAGGATCGCCTCGCGTGTGTTCGCGCGGGCGGTAGTTGCACCGCGAATTCCACGAACCGGCATAGAGAAATCTCTCTGCAAAACAGAAAGAGCGTGGGGGGAATCCCACGCTCTTTATGAAATCGAAATCTAAATGAACCTATGGCGTGACGATTCGACCCCGCGTTGAACCAGCGGTGCCAAAAAAGTAGGCATAAAAGTAAAACGCGTAGGTCGAATACCGATTCGCCATCATAGCGTAAGTTTACCATACAATCGGCGTTTTTGTCAAGGGCCGAGTGTGCGGGGCGGGGAAATCGAGGCTCCTGGAAACTTCAAGCGGGCCTGGACCCCGGGGCCAATTGTGGCCAAGGCCGAAAATGGCTTCTCTCCTGGAGGTGGAAGACGGAAAATGGAAGTTGAAACCAACTCGTGATGAGTCCTGCCGCTTTTCTTGACAGGCAGGTTGTGGTGGGGTAAGATAGCGCTGGACTAAAAGAGGATCAACCAGGTGTTGGAAGTGATCATCGGGGCTGACCTGGGGGGGACCAAGATCCGGTCAGCCCTTTTCGATGTTCGGGGCCATCTCTTGGCCCGCAAGAGCCTCCCCACCCTGGCCTTCCGGGGCCCGGACGTGGTCCTGGGGCGCATTGTGGCCTGCCTGCGCGAGATGGTGGCCGCAGCCCAGGGCCAGGCCATCCTGGGCATCGGTCTGGGCGCACCGGGCCCCCTTAACCCCTGGACCGGGGTGATCTCCACCCCTCCCAACCTGCCCGGCTGGCACGACGTGCCGCTCCGAGACCTCCTGGCCCAGGAGTTTCACCTCCCCGTCTACGTGGGCAACGACGCCAACCTGGCGGCCCTGGGGGAGCACCGCTTCGGGGCGGGCAAAGGGGTGGACGATCTCATCTATATCACTGTCAGCACCGGCATCGGCGGCGGGATCATCTCCGGCGGCAGGCTCTTCCTGGGCGCCGACGGCGCGGCCGGAGAGGTGGGGCACCAAACCCTTGACATAAATGGCCCCCGAGACCGCTGCGGCAACGTTGGGTGCCTGGAGGTCCTGGCGGCGGGCCCGGCCATCGCCCGCCAGGCCAACGAGGCTATAGCCAGGGGAGAAGCCACCGCCATCGCCACCCTGGCTCAGGCCGAGAACAGGCCCATCTCCGCCGAGCACGTGGAGCGCGCCGCCCGACAGGGTGACCGCTTAGCCCAGCAGATCCTGGAGCGCGCCGGGGAGAACATCGGCGTGGGGGTGGTGAACCTCTTGCACCTCTTCAACCCCCGCCTGGTCATCATCGGGGGCGGCGTGGCCAACGCTGGCGAATTGCTCCTGGAACCCATCCGCCGGACGGTCCAGGAGAGGGCCATGGAGGTCTTCCGCCGGAACCTCCGCATCGTGCCAGCGGCCCTGGGGGATGACGCGGGACTATACGGCGCGGTGGCCCTGGTGCTGTCCGAATTGGGGCGGTGATCCCCTGGAAGGCTAAAGGCGCGGTTTAACTGGGGGTAAGTTGGGCAGGCCCCCTTTAATCGAATAAGCCACGAAGACACGAGGGATGTAGATGTGGCTGATGGCCAATGGCTGCAATTTGCCATCAGCTATCTGCTATTAGCCATCTTTGTGGTAGGGTTATTTCCCCTCTTTCTTGAATGTCCTGATCAGAGAATCCCAGGCGTGCCGCAAGGCCAGCCGCATCAGCACCGGCCGGGTCTTCGACCAGGCAATGGCCGCGTCCAGTTGCGCCATTTGGTCCAGCGGCTTTGGGCCATATTGAGCCTGCGAATACATGCGGCTGATGACCTCCACGCCCTCCTGGCCTTTGGCCCGGGCCTGGGGGGTGAGGCGGCCTCGCCAGGGAAGAGGCTTCTCTGGCGCCTGGGCGATCCTTTGCTGAAGGCGCCGGGAATACTCCAGCACGGTTTGGGCCGGCATCTTGCCCTCCCCCGCCCAGGCTCCGTAGCGACACAGGCGCTGGTAGGCCAGGCTCACCCCCGTAGCCCGGCTTAACCTTCTCTCCACCAGGGGCCACAAGGTCCAGGCCAGGAGCCCCAGGACCAGGCCCAGCGCCAGCACCCCCCGGAAACCCGCCTGGCTGGCCCACTGGATGCCCAGGCCCAGCCAGGATCCTCGACCTCCCGGCTCGGCCTGGGGCTCTACTGGAGGGGCCACAGGCTCTTCCATGGTTTCGTAGGCAGAGCCCTCGAACCTTGGGATCAGCGCCCGAGAAGGCGTGGGCTCGAACTCGATCCAGCCGTAAGGGGGGAAATAGACCTCAGTCCAGGCATGGGCATCCCTCTCGCTCACCACGTAGTGCCCCGCGCCGAAGTCATAGACCCCGGGCAGATAACCGGTGACGAACCGGGCCGGGACCCCTACGCTGCGCAGCAGGACCGCCATCACCGTCCCGAAGTAGTCGCAGTAGCCCTTTTGGATGAAGAGGAAATAGTCCACCGCATCAAAATCCCCGGTCGGGAGCTTGATGTTCTGGTCATAGGGGAGCTGGCGCAGATAGCTCTGCACTGCCACCGCCTTGTCGTAGGGATTGGTCGCGCCGGCGGTGATCTGCCGGGCCAGATCCTCCACCCGTTTGGGCAGGTTGGCCGGCAATTGCAGGTAGTACTTGGTTACCCAGGTGGGATAGGTGGTGGAGGCCTTCTGCAAGTCCTTGACGCCGGCCTTGGGCAGGTTGGAGATCACCGTGTAGTGCGCCGCGGCCAGAGGAGCCCGCTTCATGTAAAGGGCCGAATAGTCGTCGCTCCCCAGAGCCATCAGCCGATAGGGCTGCCCCAACTGCATGGGCTGGTTGGCGGCGAAGATGACGTCGGCCCGGGGCAGCACTATCTCCACCGTCTGGGATAGCCTGGTGCCGGGGACCACTGAGGCCGGCACCGCCTGGTCTGGCGTGCGGTCCAAAGAGGTCTTCTCGCTGTTGGCCCAACCCCGGCCGGTGTAGTAGTCGTAGGTGACGCCCCGCCAGTAGTGGGAAGGCAGCTCCATTTCCTCTCCCAGCCCGCGCATCTCGGCTAAGGTCGGGATGACCTCGTCGGTGGTGACGTACATGAAAACCTGGCTGGAGGGGCTGCGTTCGAACGAGCCGCCCAACACAAAGGCCCCCTTGGATCCGGTGCCCAGGTCAGGGTTGGGGTTGTTCAGGCCGGAGAAGAGCCGGTTGAAGACCGTCTCCACCTCGCCCCAAGGCCGGCTCGCGTAGTTCCAGAAGGTCGAAGCCACCGGATTGAAGCCAGAGGATGGCTGCAAGAGGCCCACGATCACTAGCCCTACGATGAGCCAGGCGCTGTTCAACGCCATGTCCATGGGTAGCTCGGAGGAGTAGTCCACCGCCGCCTTGTCCCAGGCCCGTTCCATGGCCATGCTGTTGAGCCAGAGCAGGAAGAGGTAGGCACAGCCCAGATAAAGCACCAGGAAGCCCATGCCCTTGTTGGACAGGAAGACGTTGGTTGCCAACACCGCGCCCGGCGGCAGGATCGCCACCAGAGGGCTGCGGTAGCGGTAGGTACACCACGCCGAATAGAAGCCCAGGGCCCAGGCGATGGCCGCGATGAGCAACAGGAACACCAGGTTGTCGCTGGAGGTGCGGCCGCTCAACCCGGCGTCAATCCAGTACCATAGCCGGCCCAAGACCATCTCCCCCTGGCGCCAGCTCTGCCAGACCAATGGCTCCAGCGGGTTGATACCCGCGGGCCGGCCACGAATTATCTGCCGGACCCAGCCCCAGAAAGGCCCCAGCCGGCCCGGCAGGCGGGAAAAGGGGAGTAACACCTGGCCAACGATCAGGAAAGCCGCCGCTGCCCCGGACAAGAGGCCCAGGGGAACCGTCACAAAGCGCGGCAGAGCAGACTTGGCCAACAAGAGGCCGAAGAGGACCGATAGTAAAACGATGCCCACCAGCACCTCGGTCCCCTCCACCCAGCCGGCCTCGTCCAAGGACAACACCGGCAGCAGGACCAGCACACATAGTAAGAAGAGGGTGAACCATCCCTCTTCGGTGCGAAATATCTTAACCAGGTACCCCATGGCCAGCCTCTGTACTAGTCAGGCTTCACCTCAAAACTTGACAAAGCGTCTTTTGCTCACTTCGAGCTACTTTACGAGCCGCTGGCTCCGGGATTGCAGCCTTAAGGCTGCATTCCAAGAAGGTTTAGCAGCCCCCTCATCGGCGAAACTACTATGGCAATCGGAGTGCAGCCTTCAGGCTGCCCGTATTAGAAATCATCGCCCTCCAGGTAATCGGTAACCGGGTACCGTTGCCAGCAATCGGCCAGCCATTAACAGGCTGAAGCCTGCACTCCAGTCATTTTGGAAAGGTCTTAGCGAACTTTGCGTCTCCCTTAAGCATGTAGTGTGCTTAGCGGTGTCCGCCTGGAACTGCCAGACCAACAGAGCAGCCTACCTGCCATTCCGGAACGCGATAGCGGCGCTATGGTGTCATTGCGAGGAGCCGGAGCGACGAAGCAATCCCCAGGTGCGATGAGATTGCTTCGCTTCGGCTCGCAATGACAATGACAATTGCCACGGGCTTCGCCCTCGCAACGACCTTTCAGGTCGGATTGCTTCGCTGCCCGCCACGCTTCGCTCGCGGCTTCGGCTCGCAATGACAGCCGGTGTGAACAGCGTTCGGCCTTGCTGGGTGGCGTGCCATGTCGCGGCCAACCTGCCCTACGAGATAGCCAACTGCGGTAACAATCTTGCCTTTTTTGTTAAGAACTCACCCTATGGAGGTACCTACACCGGGGCGATCACCCGGCCGGTGGCCAGGACCCGGTAGGCGGACTCCTGGCGGGGTCTCTCGCGAAACACGGTGGTGAACCTCTGGCCCCGGCTGATGGTGTACGTGGTGATCCCCGAGTGGATCAAGGCCTCCACCACGGCGTCGGAGCTTTGCCGGCCGCCGAAGGACCGCGGATCCATCACCACGGCGGCCGGCGCCATGCCCTGGGCCGCATAGAAAAGCAGGCCCGCCGCCCACTCCAGGGACCAGGAGGGGGTAATCACCACCACGGTCATGCCCCGCCCAAAGCCCAGGCCGAACTTAGTGAGCACCTCGCTCAGGGGATAGCGGCCCTGGGCCTTGGCCACGGCCAGCTCCTTCAATATCCTGCCTAGTTGACGGTGGCCCCGGTCTGGTTGCAACACCACCTGGCCCTTCCCGAAGGCTGCCAGCCCTACCGCCTTGTTCTGCTCTAAAAGCTTGTAAGCCAGGGAGGCCGCCAGGGTGACGCCGTACTCCTCGGTGGACTCCTCCCCCTCGCCCGCCTGGACCCGCTCTTCCAGGTCCAACACCACCCAGGCATTGCCGGAAGGCTCCAGGTCAAACTCTTTGACGATGAGCCGCCCCTGGCGGGCGGTGGATAGCCAATGGATGCGGCAAAGGCTATCGCCCGGCACGTATTCCCGCACGGTGGAAGCGTTGGTGGTCACCTGCTGAGTCCTCAAGCTGGTCCGGGCGCTGCCGGGATGGGTCCCTCTGGGCAGCTCGATCCCCGGCAGGTCCACGATGCGGGGATAGACCAGGAAGGACCTGGTGGCTGGCTCCCGCCACCGGGCCGAGAAAAGGCCGAACGGGTCGCCGGTGCGCATGTCCACCGGCCCCAGGGTGTAAAGGCCCCGCCGCTGGCAGACCGCCTCGGCGTCCCAGGTGCGCCTGGCTCCGCCGCCCATGGACTCCACCCGGCTGGCCAAATAGCCCGGCAGGTTGGAACGGTCCACCATCTCCACCCAGAACACCGGAAGTCGTGAGCGATTCGTCACCGCGAACTTCTCGCGCAGCTTCTCGCCCACCTGAACGCCCTCTTTCCGCGCCTCCCGGCTCAAGCTAAGCCTTTGCCCGATGTGCCGGGACCAGAAATAGGACACGGCGATCATGGCCACCAGAGAGTAGAATAGATAAAAAAACACCCGATGGGAGACGATGACCGCCAGGAGGTAGACCAGCACCAACAGCGGTAAAAGCAGCCGGGAATTGATGCTTATCCGAAATGATTGAGACATGCTTTAATGGCAGATGGCAGATGGCTGATAGCAGCTCCCTGCCATCTGCCATCTGCCATCTACTATCAGCTATCGGTTTATACGCGGTGGCAGGACGCCCAGTGACCGCTGCCTTTGTCCGCGAAGGCCGGCTCCTGCTCCGAGCACAACGGTATAGCGATTGGGCAACGGGTATGGAAGTTGCAGCCGCTGGGCGGGTTCACCGGGCTCGGCACGTCGCCCACCAGGATGATGCGCTCTCGCCTGGCCTCCACCGTTGGGTCGGGGATGGGCACCGCCGAGAGCAGGGCCTTGGTGTACGGGTGCAATGGAGACCGGTATAGATCGTCCCGGGTGGCGATCTCCACGATCTTGCCCAGATACATCACCGCCACCCGGTCTGAGAGGTGCCGCACCACGCTCAGGTCATGGGCGATGAAGAGGTAGGTGAGGTGAAACTCCGCCTGCAGCTCCTCCAGGAGGTTGATGATCTGGGCCTGAATGGAGACGTCCAACGCCGAGATGGGCTCGTCGCAGACGATGAACTCTGGCTGGACCGCCAGGGCCCGGGCCACGCCGATGCGCTGCCGTTGGCCCCCGGAGAACTCGTGGGGGTAGCGGTTGGAGAAGTACGGGTTCAGCCCCACCACCCGCAGGAGTTCCTGGACTTTTTCCTGCTTCTCCTTGCCCTTGGCCAGATTATGGATCTCCATGGGCTCGCCGATGATGTTGCCCACGGTCATGCGGGGGTTCAGGGAGGCATAGGGGTCCTGGAAGATCATCTGCATCCGGCGTCGCATCTGCCTGAGCCTTTCCCCCCCCATCTTGCAGAGGTCCTGGCCCTCAAAGAGCACCTGTCCCGCCGTGGGCCGATAGAGCTGAAGGATGGCCCGTCCGGTGGTGGATTTGCCGCACCCGCTCTCGCCCACCAACCCCAGGGTCTCGCCCCGGCGAATGAAGAAGTTGAGGCCGTCCACCGCCTTGACCGCACCCACCTGTCGCTGGATGATGATCCCCTGCGTCAGGGGGAAATGCATCTTGAGACCTTTGACCTCGAGTAGTATTTCGTTAATGCTCATGTCAGGCCCTTCCTTCTTTAACGTTAGCCCAGCAGGCGATCTCGTGCCCGGGGCCAACGCCGCGCAACCGCGGGTATTCCTGGTGGCAGATGTCCATGACCCAGGCACAGCGGGGAGCAAATGGGCATCCCGGTGGGGTGTTGATCAGGTCCGGCGGGAGACCCTCGATGGGTGTCAGCTTCGACTTGCGGGCCGCGTCCAATCTGGGGAGGGACCCCAATAGCCCCAGGGTGTAGGGGTGCCGCGGATCGGCGTAGATATCACTCACCCGGGCCGACTCCGCTATGTGCCCGGCATACATCACGATCACCCGCTCGCACATCCCGGCCACCACGCCCATGTCGTGGGTGATCCAGATCACCGCCATGCCCAATCCCTTCTTAAGGCGTTTGACCAGCTCGATGATCTGGGCCTGGATGGTCACGTCCAGGGCGGTGGTGGGCTCGTCGGCGATGAGCAACTGGGGGTTGCAGGACAAGGCCATGGCGATCATCACCCGTTGACGCATGCCACCCGAGAACTGATGGGGGTAGTCGTCGATGCGTTTGGCTGCCTCGGGGATCCCCACCATTTCCAGGAGCTCGATGCTGCGCTTGCGGGATTCGTCCTTGTTCATCCCCAGGTGCAGTTCCAGGGCCTCGCTGACTTGGCGATTAATGGTGAGCACCGGATTCAGCGAGGTCATGGGATCCTGGAAGACCATGGCGATCTTGTTCCCCCGGACCCGACGGATCTCCTCATCGTCAACCTTGAGCAGATCTTCCCCGTCGAAGATCACCTGCCCTCCCACGATCTTGCCCGGCGGTTGGGGGATGAGCCGCATGACCGAGAGCACGGTGACGCTCTTGCCACATCCGCTCTCCCCTACTATGCCCAGGGTCTCCCCCTCGTCCAGATCGAAGGAGACGTCATCCACCGCCTTGACGACCCCATCCTGGGTGAAGAATTGCGTCTTGAGATTCTTTACCTGCAACAATGTCCCCATGCAGTCCTCCTTAAAAACAACGGATGCGAAAAACGGATTTAGATATGCTAGTCTACCTTGTGCTGGATGCTCACGTATCTGAGCCAGGCCAGGGTGAGTGGCGCATGGATCATGCCCTTTACATAAGGTTTAGTGAGGGTATACCGCACGTTATAGGAAATCGGCACGCACGGCGCGTCGTCGATCAACAACGCCTGCGCTTTCCTGTACAGGTCCATCCGCCTGTCTTGATCCGGCTCCGCCCTGGCCTCCCCAACGATTCGGTCGTACTCGGCGTTATGGTAGTTCGTCCCGTATATGGCCGAGCTATCGCTGTGAAAGAGTATGTCCAGGAAGTCCTGGGGGTCGGGATAGTCGGCGATCCAGCCGAAAGTGAAGAGCTGATACCGGCCCTTCGCCAGCTCGCCGTAGTACCTCTCCGCCGATTCCACCTGTTGTATGGCCACGTTTACCCCCAGGTTTTGCTTGAACATCTCCGCCAGGGCGGTGGCATAGGGGCTGGTCCCCCCGGCGCCGATGGTGGTGATGGTGACCGGCGGCAGGCCAGCCACCTCCCGGTACTTCGACTCGGCGATCAGGCTCTTGGCCCGGGCCGGGTCGAAGGGGAGCCCTTTGAACGTCTCGTCGTAGCCGGGCATGCCCGGTGGGAGCAAACCCTCCGCCTTCCTCCGGGAGCCCCGCCAGAATACCGTTACCAGCTTCTCCTTGTTGGTGGCGTGGGCGAAGGCCTGGCGCACTTTTACATCGTCGAAAGGAGGCTTTTCCACGTTGAAGCCAATGTAGCTTATGCTCAGCTCCGGCGTTACCGTCAATTCCCGGTGCAGAGGATTGGCGGGATCCTGCACCCTCTCCAGGCTGGCGCCCCCCACATACGCCAGGTCCAATTCGCCCTGCTCGTACATGTCCAGCGTGGCATCCAGGATGTAACTGACTTCGCCCAGGGCCGGGGCTCCGCCGTAGTATAGCTCATTGCGCTTAAGGACGATGAGCTCGTCCTCCTTCCACTCCGCCAGCTTGAAGGGCCCGGTACCGTTGGGACTCCTGTACCAGTTCTTCCCCCCACCCTCCACGTTGGCCTTGTCCACCACGAAGGCGGTGGGATAGGTGAGCTTGGCCAGGAAATAGCTCTTGGGCTGGTCGATGGTCAACTCCAGGGTGTAGTCGTCGTGGAGCCGGAGCCCGGCGATCTCCTTTGCCTTTCCGGCCAGGACCTCTTTCACGCCCACGATATCCCACAGGTAGGTGGGGGCCACCTTGGAGGCTAACCTCGGGTCGCAGACCCGTTCCAGCGAATACTTGAAGTCCGCCGCGGTCACGGCCTTCCCGTCATGGAAGCGGACGTCCTTTCTCAGGTGGAAGGTGTAGGTCCGGCCGTCCTCGCTCACCTCCCACCTCTCGGCTATGTCCGGGACCACTTCCAGCTTCTCGTTCAGCGACACCAGGCCGCTGAAGATCTCCACCACGTACTCCGAGGAGTCGACGTCCTCCACCAGGGCCGGATCCAGGGTCTGGGGCTCATTGCCGGGCAGGCGGAGAACCTGGCCCTGCTCGGGCAGTGGCACCCCGGTGGGGGCGGCCTCCACCGGGGTCTTGGTGGGGGTGACGGGCACCGGCGTCTTGAAGGGCAGGGGCAGCACCTGGCAGGGCAAGGTGCAGCCGAATATGCTCAGTGCAACGAGCAAGAGGCCCAGGGCCTTTATGCCACTTCTACTAAACGCGTTCATAGGGCAAATTCTTAACAAATTTGGCAATATTCCATCCTGCGGTGGATGCTCTCAACGGTTTTAGGCGAAGCGTTTCTGGTGAAGAATGTCACCACTTCTTACTTACCGGTTCCCCGGAGCCGGGGATCGAAGGCGTCCCGCAGGCCATCGCCCAGGAAGTTGAAGGCGAACATGGTGAGAGCCAGGGCCATGGCCGGGAAGATGGCCTGGTTTGGGTAGGAGCGTATGGACATGGCACCCTCGGCGATCATGGAGCCCCAGCTAGGCGTCGGCGGGTTCACCCCCAGGCCGATGAAGCTCAAGAAGGCCTCATAGCTGATATAGGTGGGAATAGCCAGGGTCTCCGCCACGATCAGGGGGCCCAGGATGTTGGGGAGGATATGGCGAACCATGATCCGGACGTTGCCGGCACCGATGGTTCGGGCGGCCTCGATGAACTCCTTCTCTCTTAGGGAGAGGATCTGGCCCCGGGCCAGGCGGGCCATCCCCATCCAGGCAGTGAGGCCGATGCCGATGTAGATGAAGAACATTCCCCCCACTCGCGCGTCAATGCTGGTCAAGGTGTAGCGCAAGGTGCCGGGCACCGTGGCCTGGGTGGTGGAGCGGAAGACCGCCATCAGCAGGATGATGAGCAACAGGGTTGGGAACGCGTACATGATGTCCACGAAGCGCATCATTAAGTTGTCCACCCGTCCGCCGAAAAAGCCCGAGATCGTGCCGTAGACCGTGCCCACCAGCAAGGCAATGAGGGGCCCCATGAAGGCCACGGACAGGGAGACGCGGGTGCCGTAGATGATCCGGCTGAAGAGGTCGCGCCCCACATAGTCGGCGCCCAGGAGGTAACCCTCACTGATCTGGACATAGCCCTTGGCAGAGGGGAAGACGTTCAACAGCCAGCTCGGCATGCGGTTATTGTCGGCGAGGACCTGAGTAGCGTAGTCGCGTGGAGCAATCCAGGGGGCGAAGATGGCCACCAGGATCAAGCCTATGGCAATGAGCCCCCCCATGACCGCAGCCCGGTTGCGCAGCAGGCGGTAGAGGGCATCGGCCCAGAGGCTGGCCTGTTTCCTCTCTTTGATCTTAACGCGTTCGAGTGTTTGGCCGATGGCGCTCTCTTGAACAGCCATGGAGTTCTCCTTCTAAAGTTAACAGCCAAATGGATCAGGTGTAACGGATGCGTGGGTCCAGCCACGCGTACGTGATGTCCACTACCAGGTTGGCGATCACCAGGAAGATCGCGTAAAGCAGAGTGGTGCCCATGATCACAGGGTAATCGCGGTTGCCGATGCTGGTGACGAAGAACTTGCCCATGCCCGGGATGCCGAAGATGGTCTCGGCGACGAAGGTGCCGGTGGTCAGGGCGGCGAACAAAGGGCCCAGGACGGTCACCACCGGGATCATGGAGTTTTTCAGGGCGTGCCGGATGACCACCAGGCGCTCCATCAAGCCCTTGGCCCGGGCGGTGCGAATGTAGTCCTCTCTTATCACTTGTAATAAACTGGCCCGGGTCAGGCGGGCAATGAGGGCCGAGCTGCCCAGCCCCAGGGCCACCGAGGGCATGATCGCCTGTTGCCACGTGCCCCAGCCGGTGGCCGGCAACCACCGCAGGGACACGGCGAAGATCCAGATGAGAAAAGGTCCCAGCACGATGACCGGCACCGAGACGCCGAAGATGGCCACGCTCATGCCCAGATAGTCCCACTTGGTATTCTGTTTGAGGGCGGCCAGGATGCCCATGGGGATGCCAATGGTCAAGGCGATGCACAGGGCCAGGACCCCCAGTTGGGCCGAGACGGGGAGCTGGGCCTTGAAGATGTCGTTGACGGTGCGGGCTCGCGAAGCGTAGGAGGGGCCGAAGTTCATCCATTTGACGTGCACCCCGCCGATGTCGAAGCGGATCAAGGCATCGGTCAAAAGCGAGGGGACCTCCTTCTCCGTACTAAAGCGGGGGACCAGGATGTCCACCAGATAGTCCACGTACTGTTTCCACAGGGGATCGTTCAGGCGATACTTGTTCTCTAGATTGGCGATGATCTCCTTGGGTAGCTTCTTCTCCCGGTCAAAGGGGCCGCCGGGGACAGCGTGTTGCAGGGTAAAGGTGATCAAAGAGACCACAAAGAGTACGACGAACATCCACAGCATCCGCCGGATGATGTAACGGGTCATCTATATTTCCTCCACAGAGGAAACGGAGCCCACCCGGTGGGCTCCGTTTCCAAGGCTTTCTCGAGCACGGCCGAGATCGCTGCCTGGTAGCGAGAGACCCCGCTTTCTTTACTGGTAAAGAAAGTCGGCTGGCTTAGTGCGGCGCGACCTCCCACTTCTCGATGTGCTCCAGGCCGCCAAGCACGGAGAAGGTGCGCTTGACGTAGGGCTTGGTCAGGGTGACGCGGGTGTACCAGTAGATCGGGATCATGGCCGCGTCGTCGTAGACCAGGATCTTCTCCGCCTGGGCGTAGAGCTCGGTGCGCTTCTTGAGGTCCGTCTCCCGCCCGGCCTGGTCCACCAGATCGTCGAACTTCTTGTTGGACCAATTGGTGGCCTTGTACTCGTGCCCGTCGGTGCGGAAGACCTCCTTGTCGAAGTTGTTGGCGTCGGGGTAGTCCTGGCACCAGCCCAAGCGCCAGATCTGCGGCGAGTCGGTCTGCAGGGTCTTTAGATAGACCTTCCACTCCTGGTTGGCCAGCTTGACCTCCACCCCCAGGGTGGTCTTCCACATCTGCTGGATGGCCTCGGCGATCTTCTTGTGGCCCTCGTGGGTGTTGTACATCAAGGTGATCTCCGGCAGGCCCTTGCCATCGGGGTAGCCCGCCTCGGCCAGGAGGGCCTTGGCCTTCGCCGCGTCGAACTTGACTCCCAGGTCCGGGTAGTCCTTGCGCGTGGGCGCTCCCGCCAGCCCGGGCCGAGCGAACCACTGGGCCGGCTCCTGGTCACCCTTGGTGACGTTCTTGATCAGGCTCACCCGGTCCACGGCCATAGAGAAGGCCAGGCGCACCTTGGGGTTGTCCATGGGCTTCTTCTTGGTGTTGAAGCCGTAGTAGTAGGTGCAGAGAATGGGGGCGATCTTCAGCTCCTTGGAGAGCTTGGGATCCGCCTTCACCCGGTCGATGTCGGCCAGGGGCACTCCGGCCGCGTCCTGCTTGCCGGTCTCGTAGTTGGCCATGGCTGGGGTGTCGTCCAGCATGTACCAGGTGACCTCGTTGATCTTGGGCTTCGGGATATTAGGTGTGCCGGGCCAGAAGGGGTTGGCGATGATGGTGATGCTGGACTCGTGCACCCATTCCTTCAGGGTGTACGGCCCGTAGCCCTGGAAGAACCCGGCCTCGGTCCAGCGGTCGCCCTTCTCGGCGATGAGCCAGCTGGGCTGGGCGTGGGCCACCCACATGCCGGCCACCATGGGCAGGAAGCCCGTGGGCTCGATGGTGGTGAACTCGATGGTGAAGTCATCGAGGGCCTTCACCCCCACCGCGTCCTCCAACTTCTTCAGGTCAGCCTCAGAGAGCTTCTTGGTGTCGGCGGTGTTGAACGCCTCGCCGCCCTTGATGAAGAAGTTGAGCACGTAGGCGTAGTCGGAGGCGGTCTTGGGGTTCAGGGTGCGTTTCACCCCATACTCGAAGTCCTTGGCCGTGACCACGCGAGGCTTCTTGCCCTTGTCCAGGACCTGTTCCACCTTGCCCGTAGCGGTGTTGTACTTGACCCAGGTGACGTCGTTGCGGAGCTTGAACGTCCACTTCAAGCCGTCGGCGGACTGCTTCCACTCGGTAGCAATCCCGGGCTCGGTGGCGGTGGTCTCCTCGTTCTGCCGGGTCAAGCCCACCGTGGTCTCCTCCACGATCTGCACCGAGCTGGTGTCGGTGGAGAGGGCCGGGTCAATGGTGGGCACATCACCGGGACCCAGGTTCAGGAAGAGCTTGCCGGTGATGGGGGCCGGGGTGGGCGTAACGACCTGGGTGATCACTTTGGGTGTGGGCGTCGGCCCCACCGTGGGCGTGGGCACCGGCGTGGGCCCGCAACCGGCGAGGACTACGCTGGTGATGGTGGCCAGTACGACCAGGCCGAAGACGAGCCTGCTTTTCCGATTAGACATCCTTTCCTCCTTTTTCTTTTCCGAGGCAGAAGAGCCCGCGCCTTGATTATTGTCCAGCACTATCTCGGCGCTGCCTCAGTGCTGCCTTAGCGCCAGATCGCCAGTCTGTCTGAGCTGCCGACCTCACCCCCTTTTACATATAGTTCATGCACGTAGGACCTACAGCATCCCCACCGGGGTTCTTACTAGTCAAAGAGGTGAAACCAAGAGACCCTTCAGTGCCAGGCAAGCCCACAACGAAACCCATTATATCAAGAATCTCCCCGTTGTCAAGCCAGTGTTGTGCGGGGGCAGGGCTGTTGCAAAGTCGCGTCCACCCTCCCCCCAACCCTCTCCCCGCAGGGAGAGGGAGCGTTTTCCCTCGCCCCTGTGGGGAGAGGGCCAGGGTGAGGGGCGGTGTC